>JAPONY010000098.1 GCA_026713705.1 Gammaproteobacteria bacterium | reverse complement strand
GCATGATCCCGCTCGCGTACGGCAGTATCCAGAAAGCACAACCGTTTCGCCAAAGCGTTCACCAGCCACGGCTGGCCCTGCGTGCGATTCCACACCGTCTCCACCGCTTCCGGCGAAAACTCCTGGCCGGCCTCTTCCGTATGCTGCGCCAGCAGTGCCGCGACATCCTTCTCTGAAAAATCCCCTAGCCGCAGCGACTCGGCCTTGATGTTGAACGCGCTGCCGCCGGCAATGATCTCGTTGCTCGAACCCGAATGGATCCGGTAGTCGCGCACGTCGCGGATGCCGCACAGCACCACGCTGTGGGGAAACCCCTTCGGCCGACGCTCATAGCCCGCCCGCAACTGCCGCAGCACCGACAGTAGGGTGTCGCCGATCAACGCGTCAATTTCATCAATGAAAAGCACCAAGGGGCGCGGGTCTGCCATCGCCCAATACGTCAACACGCGACCGAATGCGCCGTTCGGGCCGGCCTCCGCCAAAAAATCAAGCCAGTTCTTGCGGGGAAACTCATCCCCCAGGGTCAGGCTCGCCTGGGTGGCCAACTCATCCAGTATGGCGCGCATCGCGGAGGCCACATCCTCGCGCGCCGCTTGCCCGGACTCGACATTCGCGTACACGCAACGGTAGTCCCCCGCCGCCCCCGAGTTCAGGTAATCCCGAAAGGCCAGCAGAGACGAGGTCTTGCCGGTCTGGCGCGGCGCATGCAGCACGAAGTAGCGTTTGTCCCGCACCAGGGCGCACAGGTGGCCCAGGTCCAGACGCTCCAGCGGAGGAATGCAGTAGTGATCCTCGGGAATGGTGGGGCCGGCGGTATTGAAGAAGCGCATTTGAAAAGTCAGGGCAAGCCTTGAACTCAATTTTATCAGTCAAACCATTTCCAATACGGTCAATGTCAGCTCAGGCACACCCTACAAAGCAGGCGCCCTTCGGAGCACCTGTTTCTTTGGCCGGGAACAATCCCGCAGCCGCGCGCGCTACATGCCCCAGATCTCGATCTCAGTGCCCTCGAACGACTCCCGGCGCCGGAAGATCCTGTCCTCCCATTTCTTCTCCTCGTCCCGGTCGAAGATCACCAGATGCCCGCACTCCGCCGCGCAACGGTCCATGTACGCCGCCGTCTGCTCCAGACCCGAACGGATCGTTGGCTCCAGACCCTTGTGCAGCAGCTTGCACTCGATCACGAAATGATGCACTTGCCCGCCCTGCGGCCACACGATCAGCAGGTCGGTACGCAGGTTCCCCAGGCCGTACTCTCGTTCCACCCGCCCGCCGCCGTTGACGATCCGCTGCAGAAACGCCTGCAGCAACAACTGCGGACCCGCTTCCTTGTACTCGAACCGTTCCAGCCAATGCTCCGAATGCTCCCGGAAAAACTCCTGGAAGGCCGCCAGCAGCTTGGGCAGGTCCAGAGTCCCTTCACGGTCTACATACCAACTGGAGTCTCCCTCCATTCTCAATTGGACCGTATAAGAAATCTCGCGCGGCACCACTTCCGCATAAATCGGGTTGGCGATGACCGGAGTGTTCTTGTCAAGTGCGATCAGACCCAGGTCGAGAACATACTCAATATCCCGGCCGGTATACTCTTTTTCCTCTCCGCCGCTCAACAACGGCTCGATCACGCGCCGCACCCGGCCTTCCCGCCACTTCTCCGCCAACTGGTCCAGATGTGTCTCGCGCGCCAGGATCAGGTCTTCCTCCGCCTCGCGCACGTCCTCTGCCGTAATCGCATGACCCCGCTCGCGTACGGCAGTATCCCGAAAGCACAGCCGTTTCGCCAAAGCGTTCACCAGCCACGGCTGGCCCTGCGTGCGATTCCACACCGTCTCCACCGCTTCCGGCGAAAACTCCTGGCCGGCCTCTTCCGTATGCTGCGCCAGCAGCGCCGCGACATCCTTCTCCGAAAAATCCCCCAGACGCAGCGATTCATCCTTGATGTTGAACGCGCTGCCGCCGGCGATGATCTCGTTGCTCGAACCCGAATGAATCCGGTAGTCGCGCACGTCGCGGATGCCGCACAAAATCACGCTGTGGGGAAAATACCGCGGACGCTGGTCGTAGCCCGCCCGCAACTGCCGCAGCACCGACAGCAGGGTGTCGCCGATCAAGGCATCGATCTCGTCGATGAAAAGCACCAGAGGCCGAGGGTCGGACTCGGCCAGACGGCTCAAGGCAGACTTCAAGGCGCCATTCGGACCCGACTTCTCCAGAATCTCCGGCCAGGCTTTGTCCAAAAACTCATCCCCCAGCGTTAAACGCGACCGGGAGCCCAGCTCATCCAGTATGGCGCGCATCGCGGAGGCCACATCCTCGCGCGCCGCTTGCCCGGACTCGACATTCGCGTACACGCAACGGTAGTCCCCCGCCGCCCCCGAGTTCAGGTAATCCCGAAAGGCCAGCAGGATCGAAGTCTTGCCGGTCTGCCTCGGCGCATGCAAGATGAAATAACGCTCGTTACGAATCAGGCCGCAGATCTTGTCTCGATTCAACCGCTCCAGGGGAGGGATGCAGTAATGCTTCTCTGGAACGATGGGACCGGCGGTATTGAAGAAGCGCATGTGGGAGGTCGGGAAAATACCTGATACCCAATTCTATCAGCCAAACCATTTCTAATTGCTTTGGCCCTGGTCGCGGCTCCGTTCGCAGCCCAGGCCGAAACATGGAACATTTATGGTTGGCAAAATCATTCTTGGGAGTTTGTGGATATCGACGGCGGACGTAGCTTCGACCGGATCCAGTCCAATGCGGGCAACATCGGATTCGCGGCGAGCGTTCCCACCGGCATGAATGACATTTCAGTCAATGTCCGGTGCGAGCAGTTCACCTACTTCAACCACTTCGCGGGCGGCACCGGCTGGTGC
>JAPONY010000097.1 GCA_026713705.1 Gammaproteobacteria bacterium | reverse complement strand
GAGGCCCGCACCACCTGGCAGGACAGAGGCTCAAGCCAGTCGTGCCCGTCCCGGTGGCGCAATCGGATGAACTGCCGGCCCAGGCCGTAGGCCGAGGCGTCGGGCTTCTCCCCGTCGCCGGCCCGGTAGCGCTCGTAGTCCTCGATCTGCTGGCCGAGCAGCGTGTTGTAGACGTAGCGCGAGGCGCCGCACAACTGCCGGAACTGTTCCGTCTGGGACCGGTTCGGGTACAGACGATAGCGGGATGAGCGGAATTCATACATGAGAAGTTACTGTAGCAAATTCAGACTCGGGAGCCCAGGGGTTCCACACACTTCCGTGAAGGCCCAGAATTCTCATAATCCGAAATTATAAATCCCGTACCTCAAAACGCTGAAAATTCCTCCAACTCTTGGACAGTTTGGTGCCGCGCCCACCCCGTGCCCCCTGATGCTCGCACAAGTCTGAGAAACGCATGACGCGATGAGCCGCCTGGGTGAACAGCACCAATGCCTGCTTCTCCGTCAAGGCGGCCAGCAGCGTGACCCGCTCACCTTCGGGGTCTTTCAGTTGCGGGCCGGCAATGTTGATGATCTTGTTACCGCGCCCGCGGCCGAGAATCGGCAGTTCCGATGCCTTGACCATCAGCAGGTTTCCAGAACTGGTCGCGGCGACGACATAGGTCTGTTCCAGATCCGGTACCGGGTGCGGTTGCAGTACTACGGCGCCGTCCGGCACGGTCAGGGTGGCCCGGCCAGCCTTGCTGCGGGTTCCCAGGCGGTCGTAGGGTGCGAGGAAGCCGTAGCCGAAACTGGTCCCCATCAACCAGTGAGGGTTTTCTTCGTTGGCCATCACCCCGATGAACTGCGCGCCTGCAGGGGGATTGAAATGCCGCGCCAAGGGTTCTCCGAGGTTACGGGCGGAGGGCATCTGGGCGGCGGCCATGGTATATACCCGGCCGTGGTTGTCGAGAAACCGCACGGTCCGATTGCTCCGGGTACGCACGCTGGTCTGCAGGGCATCGTCGGTCTTATAGGTCAGCGAGGCAGGGTCGATTTCATGGCCCTTGGCGGAACGTACGAGACCGCTGCGGGACAGCACCACAGTGACAGGCTCTGTGGGCATGAATTGTGACGGGTCCATGGCCTGTGCTTGCGGAGCGGCTTCCACGAATTGACTGCGGCGATCGTCGCCGTAACGCTCTGCGTCTTCCTGCAGTTCTTTCTTGACCAAGGTTTTCAATCGGGCGGCCGAGCCGAGGATTTTCTCGATGGCTTTCTTTTCGGTGCTCAGGTCCTGCCGCTCCTGCTCCAGTTTTTCCCGTTCCAGTTTCGCCAGTTGCCGCAGGCGAATTTCCAGGATCGCCTCGGCCTGCTCCTGGGTCAACTCGAATTTTTTCATCAGGACGGGCTTGGGTTCGTCCTCGTTCCGGATGATGCGGATAACTTCGTCAAGATTGGCATGCGCGGTGAGCAGGCCCTCCAGCAGATGCAGCCGCTTGTTGACCGCCTCCAGCCGATGGTTCAGTCGACGGGTGACGGTTTGCTTGCGGAACTCCAGCCAGGCGCGCAGCAGAGAGCGCAAATCCATGACTTTCGGGCGGCGGTCTAGGTCAATGATGTTGAGGTTGACGCGTGCCGATCGCTCCAGGTCGGTTGTGGCGAACAGGTGTAGCAGAAGCGCTTCCCTATCTACCCGGTTGCTGCGGGGGACGATCACCAGCCGAGTCGGGGTTTCGTGATCGGATTCGTCGCGCAGGTCCTCGACCATGGGCAGTTTCTTCTCCCGCATCTGCTGCGCGATTTGCGTCATGACGCGCGCGCCGGAAACCTGATAGGGCAGGGCCGTGACGATCAGCCCCTCTTTTTCGTCGGCGATACTGGCCCGGATTCGAACGGTTCCGGTTCCGGTCTCGTACAGTTCGCGCAGTTCCTCGGGCGAGGAGAGGATCTCCCCTCCGGTCGGGTAATCCGGGCCTTTTACGTGTTCGCAAAGTTCGGCTACGGAGGATCCGGGGCGCTCCAGAAGCCGGATGCACGCACTGACGATTTCACGCAGGTTGTGTGGCGGGATGTCGGTAGACAGGCCGACGGCGATTCCGGTCGTGCCGTTGAGCAGTACGTTGGGCAGGCGGGCGGGCAGTAGCTGCGGTTCGTCCAGGGTGCCGTCGAAATTGGGCTGCCAGTCGACGGTGGCCTGGTCCAGCTCCGCCAGCAGGGCTTGCGCGTAGGGAGTCAGGCGCGCTTCCGTGTAGCGCATGGCGGCAAAAGACTTGGGGTCGTCCGCCGAACCCCAGTTGCCTTGGCCGGAGACCAAGGGATAACGATAAGCGAAATCCTGGGCCATCAAGACCATGGCCTCGTAGCAGGCCTGGTCGCCGTGCGGATGGTATTTCCCGATGACATCGCCGATGGTTCGGGCGGACTTCTTGGGTTTGCTGGTGGCTTTCAGGCCCAGTTCCGACATGGCGTACACGATGCGCCGTTGCACCGGCTTCAGGCCGTCGGCGAGATGCGGGAGGGCCCGATCCAGGATGACATACATGGAGTAGTTGAGGTAGGCTTCCTCCACGAATGTGGCGAGGGGCCGAGTGTCGGCGTCGGCTTCCAAGGGTTCGAACAGCGAGGATTGGGACATGTTCAGACTTCAGCGAGGTGGCCCCGCTTTTCGAGCCAGCTTCTGCGGTCGGCGGCCCGCTTGCGGTTGAGCAGGCGGTCCATCAGGGCACCGTCTTTCGTACTCCATTTCAGTTGGACCAACCGGCGGGTTTCCGGATCCATAGTGGTTTCGCGCAACTGGGCCGGATCCATTTCTCCCAGCCCCTTGAAACGGAGCACTACCGGGGCTGCGGCATTCTTGCGTTTGCCCGTGCGTTCCAAAATCCGGTTGCGTTCAGCATCGTCCAGGGCATAGTGCACTTCCTTGCCAATATCGATACGGTACAGCGGCGGCATGGCCACGTAGACATGGCCCTCTTTGACCAGATCCGGGAAGTGCTTCAGAAATAAAGCGCATAACAGGGTCGCGATGTGTAGCCCGTCGGAGTCCGCATCGGCAAGGATGCAGACCTTCTTGTAGCGTAGCCCGGACAGGTCGGGGTCGCCCGGGGCGGCCCCGATGGCTTGGGCGATGTCATGTACTTCCTGTGAGCCGAGGGCGGTCTCGGCATCCAGTTCCCAGGTGTTGAGAATCTTGCCGCGCAACGGCAGGATTGCCTGGAAGTTCTTGTCCCGTGCCTGCTTGGCAGAGCCGCCCGCCGAATCGCCCTCAACCAGGAACAGCTCCGAATCCGCATCCTCCGCGCTTAGGCAATCGGCCAGCTTGCCGGGCAGGGCCGGACCGGAAGCCGCCTTCTTTCGGGCAATCTTGCGGGTCTGGTTCCGGCGTCGTTGGGCGTTCTCGATCATGAATGTCGCCAGCGTTTCGCCCTGCTGGACATGCCGGGTCAGCCAGGTCTGGAATACGTCCTTGATGATGGTCGCCAGCGTGCCCTGGGTTTCCCGGCGAACGAATTTCTCCTTGGTCTGCCCGGCAAATTGCGGGTTCTCGGTTTTGTACGAAAGAACGTAGTTGATTCGCTCCCAGACATCTTCCGGAGCGAGCTTGATCCCACGGGGCAGTAGATTGCGCGTCTCGCAGAATTCACGCACCGCTTGCGTCAATCCGTTGCGCAGGGCGTTGACGTGTGTGCCGCCCGCCAAGGTCGGGATCAGGTTGACGTAACTCTCGCTCAGCGTGGCATCCTGCTGTGGGGTCCAGCAGACGACCCAGTCGACCGCTTCCTGCCCGTTCTCGTGGGATCCGGAGAACGGGGGCTCCGGCAGCGGGTCATCGTCGATCGCTTCATTGAGATATTGCAGAAGCCCGTCTTCGAACTGCCAGGTTTCCGGGTCATTCTTTGGCGTGACCAGCTTTACCTCCAAGCCCGGGCATAGCACGGCCTTTGCGCGCAACAGGCGGGCCAGCCGGGTTGCGGAGAAGCGGACGTCATCGAAATACTGGGGGTCCGGCCAAAACTGCAAGCGGGTGCCGGTGTTGCGCTGGCCGACCTTGCCGACTGTTTCCAGTTCGCTGCGCACTTCTCCATTGGAGAACCCCATGTTGTATTCCTGGCCCCCGCGCCGAATCCAGACTTCGAGGTTCTTGGACAGCGCGTTGACGATGGAGACGCCTACGCCGTGGAGGCCGCCGGCGTACCGATAGTTCCGATTGGAAAACTTGGCGCCGGAATGCAGCGTGGTCAGGATTACTTCAGCACCGGGCCTTTTCAATTCGGGGTGCGGATCTACCGGCATTCCCCGGCCGTCGTCGTCGACTTCCAACGAGCCGTCTTCATGCAGGGTGACGGTCAGCCGAGTGGCATGACCGGCCAAAACCTCATCAATGCTGTTGTCAATGACTTCTTGTGCGAGATGGTCCGGCGTGGCCGTGTCGGTGTACATGCCGGGGCGCTTGCGCACCGGCTCCAGACCTGAAAGGACTTCGATGTCCGATGACTGGTACTGTGCCATTAGTGATCAATAAATCCGCAACCTTCCGCTGACCGGAGGCGGAAGCCGCAACAGGTTTCGAGTGCCGGATGCGAAAAGGGATGCATCACGGTCTACCATTATCGCACCAGATTCGAAGTCTGTACGACATGGCGCATGCTCGGCTCGGGTGGATACCCGAAAGTGTTTAGAACAGGTATTTCGCAACCACGAAAATCGCAGTCACCATGGCGATATTGACCGTGACGGTGCCCAATGCAGCTTGTATGAAAAAACGCTGCATATTCTCAAAACCGGCATTCATCTCTTGGCGCAATTCGCCGACAGCCTTTTGCAGGCTGGCCTCTGTCGCATAGTACTTCAGGTTGTCCTTCAGATAGTCCTTGGTCACCATCTTCGATTCGATGGCTCTCAGGTCGTCCTTGGTCGCGAAGTTCCTAAGGTCGTCCTTGGTCGCCATCTTTTCCTCAATGGCTCTCAGGTCGTCCTTGGTCGCCATCTTTTCCTCAATGGCTCTCAGGTCGTCCTTGGTCGCCATCTTTTCCTCAATGGCTCTCAGGTCGTCCTTGGTGGCGAAGTTCCTAAGGTCATCCTTGGTCGCCACATTTCCGGCGATGGTGCCAAAAGCCGCAACAATCGCTTCGGCTTGGGGGCTGGCCAAACCAGATTCCTGCAACTCTTTCGTGACTGCAAGCGTGTCAAACATGGGACGCCTTCCTTTGTCTCGCCAGCCCGTGTGTTCGGCTGAGGCCTGAGAGACGCGCGATTCGGAGGGTTTCCTCTCCGGGTTTGGATTGAACGTTCCCATAATATAACACTCCTGTAGGTTGACTTTGAAAACCCTGTTGTACCGAAAAAGTCCCTGAAGTGGAAGAATAAATGGTCAGATTTTTTTGACCATTTATTCCTCCTAATAGAATATTGATTTATAAGTAATTTATAAATAAAATTCAGAAAAATGTAAAGCTTTTTTGCTTATGTAAAGTTCTAGCCTGGTGTGGTTTTGTACAGCCTTGAAATCGTGAGGATTTTTGATTGTTGTTTTCCTTCCAATCCGCACTTGAAATAGTTTTGGCGGGCCAACTGGACCTGCCGCGGGACTGCCGAAACGAAGCCGGATGCCATAATAAACAGACCACGACAACCCGGCTCAGCCTGCCGGGTGTTCCGAAATTCTGAATCTATTCCACCGTCATGTCTGAACGCCCCAGCGGCCGCGCGCCGGATGAATTGCGTCCGATCCGCTACCAGCGCGGCTACGTGCAACACGCCGAAGGCTCCGTCCTGTGCGAACAGGGCGCGACCCGGGTGCTGTGCACCGCGACTTTCGAGCCGGGAGTGCCACGCTGGCTCAAGGGAAAGGGAAGCGGTTGGGTGACCGCCGAATACGGCATGCTGCCGCGAGCGACCAACGAGCGCACCCGGCGCGAGGCCCGCAGCGGTGGACAGGGGGGCCGCACCATGGAGATTCAGCGCTTGATCGGTCGCGCTTTGCGCGCCGGGCTGGACTTGGCGGCATTGGGTGAGAACACCCTGACCTTGGACTGCGATGTGCTCCAGGCGGACGGGGGGACTCGCACGACTGCCATCAATGGCGCATTCATGGCGCTGCAGGATGCGGTGGATGTCTTGCGCGAGAAAGGGGTGCTGCAGGCCGACCCGGTGCACGGGCAGATTGCGGCGGTTTCCGTGGGGATCGTCGATGGCGAGGCCCGGTTGGATCTGGATTATGCGGAGGATTCCACGGCAGAAACTGACATGAACGTAGTGATGAATGATGCGGGCTCGATTATTGAGATCCAGGGTACGGCGGAGGGGCATGCGTTCCAGCGCAAGGAGCTGGATGCCATGCTTGACCTCGCGGAGGCCGGCATCCGGGAGATCATGCAGCAGCAGAGGCAGGTTCGCGCGCAGTGAAAGTCGTGCTGGCCAGCAACAATCCGGGAAAGTTGCGCGAACTGGATGCCGTACTTCGCCCGATGGGCTGGGAACTGGTCGCACAGAGTTCCCTTGGGGTTCCGGAGGCGGAGGAGACGGGCACGACCTTCGAAGCGAACGCGCTGCTCAAGGCGCGCCATGCGGCTGCCTGTACCGGCTTGGCCGCACTGGCGGATGACTCCGGCATCGAAATAGATGCCTTGGATGGCCGCCCGGGCGTTTATTCCGCCCGCTACGCTGGCCCGCAATGCGACGACGAGGCCAACAACCGGCTTCTGTTGCAGGAACTCGAGGGAGTACCGGAAGACCGGCGTGGTGCCCGTTACCAGTGCGTCATCGCCTTGGTGCGCGATGCGGAAGATCCCGATCCGCTGATCGCTCGTGGCGCTTGGGAGGGCCGGATTCTCGAGGCGCCGCAGGGCCATAACGGTTTCGGCTACGATCCCTTGTTCTATGTGCCGACGCATGGTTGTGCCTCGGCCGAACTGGCGCCGGACGTCAAAAATTCGATCAGCCACCGTGGTGCCGCATTGCGCGCTCTGGTTGAACAGTTGCAGGCTGGCGCATGATTCCGCTGTCCCTATACGTGCACTTTCCCTGGTGCGTTTCGCATTGTCCGTATTGTGATTTCAACGCCCATGCGGCCTCGACTTTCGACGAATCGCGCTATATCGATTGTTTGGTGCAGGAGTTCAGGCGGGCGGCAGGCGAAGCCCAGGGCCGAACCATCGAAAGCGTATTTTTTGGAGGGGGCACACCCAGCCGCTTTTCTCCGACCGCCATCGGGCGTGTGCTGAACGTAATCCGAACCGAATTCGATTGCAGCTCCTCTCTGGAAGTGACGCTGGAGGCCAACCCGCAATCGGCGGACCGAGAGAACTTCACGGGTTACCGGGAAGCGGGCGTCAACCGCCTATCAATCGGAGTGCAGAGCTTCGATGATCACTGCTTGCGTAGGATTGGTCGTGCTCACGGTCGGGAGGATGCCTGTGCGGCCATTGATTTTGCTCGGCAGGCGGGATTTTCACGCTTTAATCTGGATTTGATGTACGGTCTGCCGAACCAGCAGATCGATCAAGCGCGGGCCGACCTTGAGAAAGCGTTGGAATTCGAGCCGGAACATCTGTCGTGGTATCAATTAACGCTGGAGCCGGGTACGCCGTTCGCAGCCAAACCGCCCCCGCTTCCGGACGGGGACCACCTATGGGAAATGTATGTGGAAGGTGCGGGAATACTGGAACGTGCAGGCTACGCGCAATACGAGGTTTCCGCCTGGTGCCGGGATGGCGCGGTTTGCCGGCATAACGTGAACTACTGGGAATACGGAGACTACCTGGGCGTGGGAGCTGGTGCGCATGGCAAGCTCACGGATGCGGCAGGGGAAGTATTCCGCACGGTGCAGGCTTACAGTCCGGATGACTGGATGGGGGCGGTGGAGAGAGAGGGGCCGGAAATCGAGCGGCGGCACCGGGGTGCCGACAACCGGATTTTCGAATTCATGCTGGGAGCGCTCCGCCTGAAGGCGGGGGCGGCTTGGGTGCTGTTCGAGGCCCGAACCGGACAGTCCCGGAAGGTCTTGGATGGCATGCTGGAAAAGGCCCGCGCCCTTGGCCTCGTCACGGAGTCATCGCAGGGCTTGCGTGCCAGTGCTCAGGGTTGGCGTTACCTGGACGATCTCTGCGAACTATTTCTGCCAATTGGTGCTTGAATTTGGGTGCACGACAAATTTGTGGGGTTTTTCGGGATTGACAGGAGGACGGGGGCTATCGCATAATATCTGGTAATGTTTTCATATACCAGTAGAGGCCGTGATGAACTTGGAATCTTCCCTCGAAATCCTGAACCGTCAGCG
>JAPONY010000096.1 GCA_026713705.1 Gammaproteobacteria bacterium | reverse complement strand
GGAAATCCCAGGCTGCCGCCCGCCCGGCCACCGACGGCAGCATCCCTGCCGTCAGGTAGAATGCAAACCCCTGTTAACCACTCCCACTCCCGCCACGCTCACCCTCTCGCCTTCAGGCTCATTTCCATATTGGAATAGAGTCTCGGCGATCTGATATAATTCCCGGCACCCAATTGCTTGATGAACCCATTCAGAGAAATTGGCATGTGGTGGCTGAACATCCCTCAAACGGGCCGATCTAGCCCCCCCCCCCCCCTAGGTCGCCTTTCCGGCCCTTTCCGGCAGCCTGCAGGCTCCCCGGCGCTCGCATGGGGACAAGTGCCGGCGGACAATGAATGGGGTTCCACCCGTTGCGGACGAGTTTGGAACGCGCCATGAAAGATCCCCAGATCATCCTGCACAGCCGCTACATCCGGGACTTCTCCTTTGAGAATTTCGGCGCGCCGGCCCTGCCGGGGGAGGCCGACCCCGTGTTCGACATCACCGTCGAAGTGGAGAATCGGGAAACCCGGGACATGCATGAAGTCATGCTGTCCGTGAGGGTGGCGGCCAAGCGCGAGGAGCAGATTTCGTTCCTGATCGACCTGAGCTATGCCGGCCTGTACCAGATCAGCGGGATGGGCGGGCCGGAGAGACGACGGTTTCTTCACACCGAGGCGCCGCGCATGCTGTTTCCGTTCGTCGACCGGATCTGCGCCGACGTGACCCGGGACGGCGGCCTGCCGCCGCTGGCCCTGACCCCTCCGGATTTCACCGAACTTGCCGAAAATTCTCGTCGCGAGGCCGACCGCGCTGCCGCCGTGCCGGCGACGACCTGACCGGGCAGCCTGCCAGGAGAGACACGATGAAGTTTCGACCGCGCAAACCTCTGGATGAGGCGAAGGCCTCTTCTCCCTCCGCCCTTTCCCTGCGCGAGCGCAAGCGCGACAGCGAGTGGTGGTCGTCGGGCAAGCGGCACGAACGCGTCCGGCAGCGGAAGCAGGTTGCCGTCAGCATGCTGGGCGTATGCTCCATGCTGTCGCATTCGCTGAACCCGCTCCTGGTGGCGGCCTTGACGAAAAAGACGGCCGCGGTCGGCGTGGTCGGCGCGGCGCTGATGTCCGACGATGCGGCGGCGCAGAGTCCGGGCGACCCGGGCGCGAAGGGCGAGAAGGGCGAGCCGGGCGACATGGGCCCGGGGGGCGGCACGAAGGGCGACAAGGGCGACCAGGGGAATCCGGGCGCGCGGGGGTTTCCGGGCGATGACGGCGATCAGGGTGATGCTGGCCCCATAGGCGCGAAAGGCGTCCCGGGTCAGAAAGGCGATGTAGGCCAACCGGGCGACCCGGGCCCGAAAGGCGACGTGGGGATCCAAGGCGAGAAGGGCGATACTGGCTCCCCTGGCGCGAAGGGCAATATTGGCAACCAGGGCCCCCAGGGCGACCCGGGCATGAAAGGCGAACCGGGCGAACAGGGCACGAAAGGCGACCCGGGCGAGGCCGGCTCGCGGGGCCTGCCGGGTTCGGCGGGCGTGTCTGGCGCGGACGGCTCGGACGGTGCGGCCGGCGCGAAGGGCGAGAAGGGCGACTCGGGCGGCGAGAAGGGCGCGAAGGGCGACTCGGGGACGGCGGGCGCGGCGGGCACACCGGGCACACCGGGCACACCGGGCACGGCAGTGAAGGGCGAGAAGGGCGACCCGAACGGCCCGCCGGGTCCACAAGGCGCGGCGGGCACGCCGGGCGCGACGGGTGCACAAGGCGCGCCGGGTCCACAGGGTGCGGCGGGTACGCCCGGCACGCCGGGCGTGGACGGCGACAAGGGCGACAAGGGCGACCCGAACGGCCCGCCGGGTGTGCCGGGCGCGGCAGGCACACCGGGCGCGCCGGGCGCAGACGGCGAGAAGGGCGAGCAAAGCCTGGCGACGCTGACGCGCGCGCAAATCAGGGCCACGGCCGAGAACCTGAAGCGGTCCTCCAGCGCGGACGACCGGCGGGTCGGCGAACTGCTGGAGAGGATCGCCGAGCAGCTGACCCCTCCCGCCGCCGATGAGCCGTCTTCCGGGGGCGGCCTGGTCGCGGCGGGCGGCTCCGCGCAGGGCAGCCATGCCGCGGCGGATATCAGCGACGGCCTGGCCCTGTTGCGGCATGCGGCGACGACCGAGGACCCGACGGAACGCACCGGCGCCTTGATGGGAAGCATCATCCTCAACCAGGAGGGGATCCGGGAGAACCGGGAGAGCATCGAAGCGCTGCATCATCAATACCGCGGCCTGCGCAACCGGTCGCGCGAAGGGACCGCCCTCGCCATCGCGCTCGGCGGCATCCACGTCCCGGTGGACAAGGACAATTCGGTCTCGCTTCGCTTCGGCCACTTCGAGAGCGAGGAAGCCCTGGCGCTGGGGGCATCCTTCCGCCTGAAAGAGGGCTGGCAGATCGATTTCGGCGCGGGCTGGGGCCTGCGGTACGAACAGCGCGGCTATTCGGCCGGCCTGAACCACAGCTGGTAGCGTTGACGCGGAGCGCCGGCCCGCTTCCCGCCTGCCGGCATTCCCGGTCGTGGAAGGGAGGATGCCGGCGCGCGACCCCGAACCGGACCCGGGCGCAGGGCGGCGGCGGTGGCAGGAACGCGAGAACCATCGGGAGCCCGCCGTGAAATGGACATGCAACGCTTGCTGACGTATGAAAATGCGCGGGCGCCGGGGTGCTGGCGCGAGGTCGCCCCGGACATCCTGGTCCTCCCGTTCTGGCCGCCGGATTTCTGCCGGGAACTGGTGGCCGCGGCGGAATTGCTGGACGAGTTCCAGCCCTATGCGCCCGACGTGACCAACAACGCCGCCCCGGGCCAGGAGCTGCGCATCAACCGCCTCAGCCCGCGCTTTGCGGAGCACTTCGAGGCGCACTTCCAGGAATGCGTCGCCCCGGTCCTCCGCGTGCACTGGTGGCCGCTGAACCTGGGCAAGACGCGCATGCCTTTCGTCCTGCGGTACTCCGCCGACACGCAGGCCTCCCTCGACCCGCATCACGACGCCGCCATGGTGAGCCTGGCGCTCCCGCTCAACGACGCCTACGAAGGCGGACACCTGACCTTTCCGCGCCAGCACTGGGACAGCCGCGACGTCGGGGTCGGCCACATCATCGCCTTTCCGAGCCGCGTCACCCATGTGCACTGGGTCACGCCGGTGACCGCCGGGACCCGCTACGCGATGACCTGCTGGCTGGCCGAGCCGAACGCCCAGCCCGACGACGGCATCATCCCGTGACGCTCCGATGGTGCTTCCCCGCGTTATCGTCATCCACCTTCCGCGCCATCGGGAGCGCCGCCGCCGCCTGTCCGACCGCCTGAAGCGGCACGGGTTCTCGCGCGTCACCTGGCTGAACGCGGTCGATGGCCGGAAACTGAAGCCGGAGCCGCCCTGGCAGGCCGCCGGCCTGCCACCGGCCACGGCCTGGCCGAACTGGGCCGATCCCTATGCCCGCCGCGCCCTGACGCTGGGTGAGGTCGCCTGCTCCCTGTCGCATGTCGCCGCCTGGCAGCGCATCGTGGACGACGGCTACCCCGCGATCGTGCTGGAGGACGATGCCGCCCTGATCGAGCCGCTGATGCAGGATCTTCCGCGGCTGCTGGCGGACCTGGAGTACTTCGACTTCGACCTGTGCTACCTGGCGCAGCGCAATGCGCCGGGGCCCAAGCCGCTGATGGGGCGGCACGTGCACCTGGTCGACTACCACCCGGTGTGGACGCTCGCCTACCTGCTGCCGCCGGCCAGCGCCAAGCGGCTCCTGGCCAGCCCCTGGCAAACCCACCTGATCCCGTCCGATGAACTGCTGCCTGCCGCCTTCGGCCGGAACCGCGACCCGGAGATCAACGAGGTGTACGCGGACGGCGGCGGCATGGTGCTGTCCAGCAACCAGCGCTTCTTCACCCCCGCCGAAAGCTCGGAGAAGAGCGAGACCGAAAAAAGCCGGCCGGTGCGCGTCTCGGAGTGCGGCCTGACGGTGTTGACCGTGGCGACCGAACGCCGCCCGGAACTGTCGCGCCTGCTGGAGTCCGGCGCACGCTACGGCCTGGACATCGAGCCTCTGGGCCTGGGCCAGGCCTGGCGCGGCGGCGACATGGCGGGCGGAACCGGCGGCGGGCAGAAAATCAACCTGCTTCGCCCCGCCCTGCAACGACTTTCGCCGGAGCAGCCCGTGCTGTTCGTGGACGGCTACGACACCCTGATCTCCGGCCATGCGACGGATATCCTCAATGCCTGGCGGCAGGTTTGCGAGGGCCCGCTGTTCGCCGCCGAAGTCTACTGCTGGCCGGACCAGGACCACGCCGACGCCTATCCGCCCACGGAGACGCCCTACCGGTTCCTGAACTCCGGCGCCTTCATCGGCAAGGCCGGCGACCTGGCGCGCATTCTCGAGGAGGAAATCGACGACCGCGCGGACGATCAGCGCTACTACACCAAGCGTTTCCTGTCCGCCCGCCACGGCATCACGCTGGACAGCGAATGCCGGGTGTTCCAGTGCCTCAACGGCGCTCTCGACGACGTGCAGGTGGACGAAGGGCGGGGGATGCTGTTCAACCGGCGCACGGAGAGCTGGCCGGCCGTGATTCATGCGAACGGCCCGAGCAAGGAGTGGCTGGAGCAGGACGGCCGCGCCGTCGGCGGCCGCTGGCGCAGGTACTATGGAGACATGACGTGAACGCGTCCCCGGCACCGGCGCGGCGGGTCCTGGCCGGAGGTGCGGGAAACCCGGTCCGGACGGTTTTCCTCCGGGCCGCGCCCGACGGCGGCGCGCTGCGGGACACCCGGCGCGGGCGGGACGCGCCCGGCAGGACTTTCCGCCAGGACGCCGGCCCCTCCGCGGGCGGCGCCCCGGCCCGGCCCGGGCCATGCCCCCCCCGAAGCCCGTACTGATCACCGGCGGGGCCGGCTACGTCGGCCGCCATGCCGTACGCGCCTTCCGGGACGCCGGCTACCCCGTCGTCGTCCTCGACAACCTTTCCACGGGATGCCGCGAAGCGGTTCCCGGCGGAACCGCCTTTCTCCAGGGCGACGCCGGCGACTCCGGCCTCGTGGCCCGCGCCCTCGCGGAACACCGCGTCGCCGCCGTGGTGCACTGCGCCGCCAGCGCCAGCGTTCCGGACTCGATGCGCGACCCGCTGCAGTACTATCGGAACAACAGCGTCGCGAGCACGAACCTGATCCGCGCCTGCATCGACGGCGGAGTGCGGCGGCTTGTCTTCACGTCGACGGCATCGGTGTACGGCACGCCGCGCATCGTCCCGATCCCCGAGGATGCGCCGACCTGCCCGATCAACCCCTACGGCCGTTCCAAGCGGATCACCGAGTGGATGCTGCGCGACGTTGCGGAGTGCCACGATTTCCGCTATGTCGCGCTGCGCTGCTTCAACGTGGCGGGAGCCGGCCCCCGGGACCGGGCGGGGCGGGGCGGCCCCGGCTCCGGGCACCTGATCGAGGTGGCCTGCGAGGTGGCGCTCGGCCTGCGTGGCCACGTCACCCTGTTCGGCACGGACTACGACACGGCGGACGGCACCTGCGTGCGCGACTACGTCCACGTGTCGGATCTTGCCGAGGCGCATGTCGCTGCGCTTCGCGGCCTGGAGGCGGGAGACGCGGGCGGAGTCTTCAACTGCGGCTACGGCCGCGGCTTTTCGGTGCGCGAAGTGCTGGAGGCGGTGCAGCAAGAGTCGCGGGCCCGCATCGACATCCGCGACGGACCGCGCCGTGCCGGCGACCCGCCGGTACTGATTGCCGAGGCGTCGCGAATTCGCCAGAGGCTTCGCTGGTCGCCGCGCTTCGACGACCTCGGCACGATCATCCGCACGGTTCTGGCATCGAGAGCCGGGCGGCCCTCCCGAGTGCCCGGGGCCGGGACGTCCTGATGCGGCGGTCGCGCGCCGCCCGGCCTGAAGCGAAACACCCTCCGAAAGTCGCGAAGCGCCCCTTACTTCGAGGCTCCATTCGTCCCCTTGAACCATGCCACGATCGAGTAGCGTTCGCCGGAGGTCACGGCACTGACACTGTGGCGCTCCCAGCTGGGGAACGCGACGACGCTGCGGTCTCTTCGGATCTCGCCGACGGCCGGGCTGCCGGCGGGGAGCCGCTTCAGGCTGAGCAGTCCTCCCTCGCGGGCGGACGACACGTTCAAACAGACCGACAACTGGCGCCCGTTCGGGTCCCCGTCGCCGTCCGAATGCTCCCCGTATTTCTCTCCGACCCGATAACGGCCGAGCTGGAGGGGCGCTTCCGCAAGGTCCCGGAGGCGGATGTCGAGATGCCTGAGCGTGGTACGGCAGACGATTTCCGCGAACCCGGCGATCTTGTAGAAGACCGCCTGCACTAGGTCCCGGTCCATGCAGTCCGGCGGATTCCACGGGTCGAGAAAGTAGATTTCCGAGTTCCGGTAGCTCTCGTCGACCCCATACTCGCCACTGTTCGCCTGCACCGTCCCTTTGAATCCGTGCCGGGAAATGGCCTGATCCATCTGCGTACGCAGAAGGCGGGCTTCCTCCTTCTCCAGGAAATTCGTCTGATGGACGCAAACGATGTCGGGGGAATTCACCATCGGCCAGCCCCCGGGGGCTCCCAGGCCCGCGCGAAAACGGCCGGAACCACCGGAAAGAAAACCAAGGCAGGGGCGACGGGTTTAAGCATGGCCGATGTCTCTAGGCTTGTCCTCCCCGCATTGTGCATACCCAGCCGATTTGTCAACCCGGCGGGTCGCGGGAATCGCGCCGGAAGGGCGGGCAGGCAGATACCGGTTTTGGGGGAACTCACTGACCGGCGCCGCCGTCCTGTCTGAGCCTTCTCTTTCGGGAATGCCGGTGGCCCGCCGGTATGGATGCCGCGCGAGGAAGGAGGCGGGGCGGAACCGTTTCCCGACCGGCGCTTCCGCAAGATCTGGTGAAGCCCTTGCCCTGCCGATTTCTGGTGTCGGGGGCTGGGAATTATGTACTTGATGATCCCTGCTAGAATGAACTTGGCCATTGGGATTGCGGCAACTGGACGTGGAGGTTGCATCATTGGATGGCCTGTGAAGTGTCAAGAAAGAGTCTGTTTCGGCAAGCGATTTCTAATTCCATTCGCCCACGTATATTGGGCTTGGGGGCAGGGTTTCGGCTCTGCCCTTTTTAATGTGGTTATGAGGCTGCTTGCCGAAGCAGACTTATCAGCATACCGGACACCTGAACCGGAATTTTCAGGATCGTCTTGTATGTAAATCCCAAACTAACATTCATATGTCTTTGCCTCCAAGCGTTTTAGCCAAGTTGCAAAATGCGGACAAGCAGAACGCATGGCTGGCAACCCGATTTTCAAAGCAGCAAGCGTGCCCAAAAGAGGTTTTTGATACCCAGGCACAAGTTTTTCTATGCGCTTGGATGGTGCGGTCGTTGGGGAGTCGTCAATTTCTTCTGGGTTAGTAAAAGCATCACGAATGTTCTGAAACTCGGGAGCAAGGCCAGAGTGGCCTATCCCCGCAGAGAATCCGTTGCAGTCGCTGAACAATAGAGCCTCGAACTCATGCATTGCCACATATGGGATGAACCGGTTTTGGGAAAAACCTGATCCCATTTCTTGGCAAATGTCTGCGGCCAGCGCCTCTTCGATTCTTCCGGCTCGCAAAGAAGCTTCAGTTCCAAGATTGGAAGCAGCCTTCCGTCCAGGCCAGGCCCGCGGTTCATTTTGCGGCATTCCGTAATAGTCCACCATTGTTGTGACGATGCATTCACGATCTGCATTTAGATGATTTAGGATGCCTTGTCGTACGCTACTCCATGGTTTGATCCCACCGCGTCGGTCACGTTGGCGGGCATTCCCGATGATACGGGCACTGACTTGGGCATAACCATGCGCATAAAGATGTGGCGCTAAAATTTCGTTGACGAAATTTTCTTCCGTTTCACCTTCCACGTGAACCAATAACCGGCTCATCGTGCATCCCGCCGGTTTATGTCACTCGGGGGAAGGACGGCCGCCAAATTCATTCTTCTCCCAAAGTTGGCCCAGGCTATAGTCTTCCAGCCAATCTTTCAGTGTCTCCCGGTCTAGCCGAGTCAGTTCAGTCCCTCCTTCTCTACGATTGGCTACGAGAATGTTTTCTGGTTCGAAGTGATCCAAGAGCAGGGGAGATTGCGTGGCAACGACAATCTGTGTTGCTGTGGCTGCCTGCTGGATCAGCGAGGCTAGAATTGTGATCGCGTAAGGGTGTAATCCAATTTCTGGTTCGTCCAGGAGAACCACCGAAGGGCGTAAATCATCCGGCTGGAGCAACAAAGTTGCCAAAGCAATGAATCGCAGTGTTCCATCGGAGAGAGCGGATGGGCCAAAATAAGCATCGGATTTTTGATGCCGCCATTCGAGGAGGAGGCTGTCGCTATCCAACTCCAATGGTTCCAGTAAAAAATCATCGAAAAACGGGGCCACGAGCCGTGTCGTGCGGCGGATCAGATCATAGGAATCCTCGTGCGCTTCGCGGAGGTAGTACAAGTAGGACGAGAGATTGGACGCATCCGGGCGTAAATGCCGATTGTCGTTCAGGTCCGCTCTTTTTTTCATGGGGGATGTCGAACTTGTATCATGAAAATGGTACAGCCTCCAACTGTCAAGACACCCAGCCACATAGCGAGGCACGTCCTGGTGTAGTTTTCGGCTACTGATTCCTGCTTCTCCATTCGATGGAGAAAGGCCACTGCTGTAAGGCTCGGGATACTTATCTTTCCTCCAGAAATAAGTGGTTTCACTGACGGGGAAGAGGTTGTCCGAATCATCTGCGGCCAACTCGATTTTGTACTGGTTTTTCTCGTTTGCAAACGATAGATGAATCATAAGTCCCGTGGTTGTCTTCGAGCCAAAATGCAAGATTTGATCCGCCCCTCCAGCCCGGCCTACGTAGTTTCTCAACCCGCCCCCGCGAATGGCATGAAGGAACGAGAAAGTGCTGATAAAGTTCGATTTGCCGCAACCATTTGGGCCGACCAGAACATTGATGGAATCAAGCGGCAGGCGTTCGATTTTCCTGATACTCTTAAAACCTTCTATCGTGATCCAGTCCAATCCTTCCATGGTGCTTTCCTATGTGAGGGGGCGGCAAGCCGGTTCCTGGTCGGGGCCACTCCACCACGGCAGCCTTCCTGAACGCGGATTCGAGGCGAGATGCCCCGCACGTGGGGTTGCTGGATTGAACATATGCTGCACCGCCGCAAATATTCTACTCGCTTTGATGGTTGGAGACGTCAACCACTGACCCCCCCGATCTCCGCTCTAACGCGATCCTGGCGATTTTGGGAGACCGGAAGGTGTCCGCAGAGAGGTTTTCATACGCGGCCCCGCGCCCGGGCATGGATTTTCTGGCCGCCGGCGCAGGCTCGAGCTGATTTTCGAGGCTTTTCCACAGGGACGCGCAAGACTCCGCCGACCGCCCGGTCTGGCAGTCTGGATTTCGGGGGGTCCCTGCGGTGGGGGGTCGCTACGGCGGGGCGTGCGCCAGCGTCCGGGTCATTCGCCCCAGAGCCCGATGCCCCCGGGACACCCGCGACGGCTGGAACCGCAGCCGCTGCACCCGCGCATGCCGGGTCACCCGGGCGACCCGGTGCGCCCAGTGGCGGCGCACCTGCTTCATCCGCACCCACAGCCAGTCGCGGCCGAAGGCGCAATGCCGCAGCCTCGCGTTGAGGTTCGCCGACAGCACCGCCAGCTGCCACCAGGCCGCATTCGGCCCGAACTTCCCCGACGGCCGCCGGCCGCGGCCAGGTCCTGCTCGAGTCCCGCGTGCACTTTCTCGCCATGCCCGCAGCGCTCATGCGCATAGCGCACCAGCTCGGCCGTCCCCATCGCCGGTCCCGCGCCCTCGTGCGGCGCGATCGGGCAAGGATGGTTGTTCAGATAGACCCGGTGGCGATACGCCGGCGCCCCGTCCGTCGCCGGGCTCTCGTCTTCCCTCAGGCCCAGCTCGCCCGGCAACTCGCGCCGGGCGGCCACACAAGGCGTGGGACAGGATCAAAGTGCCGGCGCGGAACACCAGTCGGGCGTGCGCGGAGTGCGGACACGTGGACACGGACAACCGGAAGGAGCAGGCGCACTTCAAGTGCCTGGCCTGCGGGCACACGGACAATGCGGACGCGAATGCCGCACGGAACATCCTGAACCTGGGATTGAACAGGCTTCTGGTCGGAGGCGCTCCGGTGACGGGACGGGGAGGGGACAACGAAGCGGGGGCATTCTTCGAGAGTGCCTGGCGGAGACCGCCAGTGATCCGTCAACGATGTCGTGGAACGACCGGGGATCACCCCCCGATTTCCACACCAAATCGGGCGGCGCCTAACGTCCCGGTTAGGTACAATGCGGCGACGGGTTACCCGCAACGCGACGGATCGCTAATTCGCCATGTCTGAGATCACTGCTGTTCACGCCCGTGAGATCATCGACTCGAGGGGCAACCCCACGGTCGAGGCCGAACTGTCCCTGTCGACCGGCGCGTCGGGTCGCGCGGCCGTGCCGTCCGGCGCTTCGACCGGTGCCCGCGAGGCGCTCGAACTCCGCGATGGCGAGGCGGACCGCTTCGGCGGGAAAGGCGTGCGCACGGCGGTGGCACATATTAATGAAGAACTGCAGAAGACCCTGCTCGGCATGGACGCGGACGACCAGGAGGCCGTGGACCGACGGATGATCGAACTGGACGGCACTGCCAACAAGGGCCGTTTCGGGGCCAATGCGATCCTGGCCGTGTCGCTGGCCTGCGCCCACGCCGCGGCGCGCGACCAGGCGGTCCCCCTGTACCGGCGGCTCGGCGGCCCGGGCCCGTACCGGTTGCCGGTGCCGATGATCAACGTGCTCAACGGGGGCTCTCACGCGGACAACAGCGTCGACATGCAGGAGTTCATGCTGATGCCGGTCGGGGCGCCCGACATGGCCGAGGCGGTGCGCTGGGGCGCGGAGATCTTCCACCGGCTGGCGCGCGACCTGAAGGCGCGGGGGCTCAATACGGCGGTGGGCGACGAGGGCGGCTTTGCGCCGAATCTCGAGAGCAACGAACAGGCGGTCGAAATCGTGCTGGAGGCGATCCGGGGCGGCGGCTTCGAGCCGGGCCGCGACGTGTACCTCGGCCTGGACATCGCCAGCTCCGAACTGTACCGCGACGGGCGTTACCACCTGGAGTCGGAAGGCCGCAGCCTCTCCTCGGAGGAATTCGCCGATCTGCTCGAGGGCTGGGTCGACCGCTACCCCATCCTGTCGATCGAGGACGGCATGGCGGAGGACGACTGGGACGGTTGGAAGCTGCTGACCGAGCGGCTGTCCGAACGTGTTCAATTGGTCGGCGACGACGTGTTCGTCACCAACACCGAGATCTTCCGGCAGGGGATCGACCAGGGCATCGCCAACGCGATCCTGATCAAGCTCAACCAGATCGGGACCGTCACCGAGACCCTGGAGGCGATCCGGATGGCCCAGGAATCGGACTACCGGGTGGTCATCTCCCATCGCTCCGGCGAGACCGAGGACACCTCCATCGCGGACCTGGCCGTGGCGGTCAGCGCCGGGCAGATCAAGACCGGTTCCCTGTCCCGCTCGGACCGGGTCGCCAAGTACAATCAATTGCTGCGAATCGCCGAGGAACTGGGCGAGCAGGGAAGCTACGCGGGAGCCGGAGCGTTTGCGGCATTGAATTCGTCCTCCTGACGTATCGGATTTCCCGCGATGCGCGTGTGGATCTGGCTGATGACGGCGCTGCTGGGCGGGTTGCTGTACTTGCTGGTGGCCGGTGACGGGGGCTTGCTGAGCCTGTGGGACCAGGCAGGCGAGGTCCAGCGCCTGAAAGGAGAAAACGAGAAACTTTCCGAGCGCAACCGCGTCCTGTCGGCGGAGCTGGAGGACCTGCGCTCCGGACTGGAGGGGATCGAGGGCCTGGCGCGCGACCGCCTCGGCATGATTCGCGAGGACGAGGAATTCTATCAACTGGTGGGCCCCGAGGTCGGCGAGGGTCCGCCCGAGCCGGTCTTCCCCGAGCCGATCCCGCAGACCCCGTGAGGATGCCGATGGACGACACGAGGGAAGTGCACGCAATCGGGGCGGGCGGCGGCTCCGGGGAGCGTTTCGGCCGGGCCAAAGGGGATTCGCCGCTCGGGCAGCGGCGCATGCGGGACGACGCGACCTTCTGCCGCCGGGGCGGCTTTCGCCGTTCGGTGGGTTCTCACCCCGGATGCGACCGGGCGCTCCCGCTGTCCGGGATGAACACCAGGCTTGCCCGAGCGTTCCTTCCGGCGGAAGACTCCGGCGCCTGGAAGTGCGCCCGCCGCGCCGCGCCGCGTCCGTCAGGCGGTTGCCGGTGAGTCGTTTGGAGCCTTTCGCCAGCGGGCATCTCGCGACCTTGGCGGGGAGGCTTGGCGCCGTTGCCGGCTGGCGGCGCGCGGCGCTCGCCGCCGCTTTCGGCGTTCTGGCCACGACGGCGTTGCCGCCCTGGAACCTCCTGCTGCTCCTGCCGGTCGCCTTCACCGGGTGGGTCTGGCTGATCCATGCCAGCCCTTCGCCGTGGCGGGCCATGGCCGCGGGCTGGTGGTTCGGCTTCGCCCACTTTCTGACCAGCATTTTCTGGATTGGCCCGGCCTTGGTCAGCGGCTCCACGCGTCTCGGCTGGCTGATCGCACCGGTGATGTTCGGCCTTTCGGCGGGCCTCGCCCTGTTCCCGGCGCTGGTCGCCTTAGCGGCACGGTCGCCCACGTTGCCCGTTGCCGGGCGCGTCCTCGCCGTGGCCATTGCCTGGACCGTCTCGGAGTGGCTGCGCGGCAACATCCTGAGCGGATTCCCGATCAATCTCATGGGCACAGTCTGGACGCCGTCGCTCGGGATGATCCAGAGTGCCGCCTTCGTCGGGGTCTACGGCCTCGGGTTCGTGACGGTCTTGGCCGCAGCCGCCCCTGCGGCGTTGGCCACGCCGGAGGCGGGAGGGTCTCCCGGCCGCCGCCCTTGGTTGTTTCCTGTGGTGGCGTTCGGACTGTTGGCGGGGGTCTGGGCGGGCGGAGAGGCCCGCCTGGCGCTTGCGCCCGAACTGTCTCCGGCCGGCCCCCGCCTGCGCCTCGTGCAGAGCAATATCGAACAGAGGCTCAAGTGGGAAGAGGAGATGCGCGAGGCGGCGCTGGATGTCTACGTTCGCCTCTCGCGCCGACCGGGTCTCGAAGCGGTGGACCTCGTGATCTGGCCGGAGACAGCGGTGACTTTCTATCTTGACGAGGATTCGTCGTTGCGTGAGTCCTTGGCCCGGGCCGCGCCGCCGGATGGACATCTCGTGACCGGAACGCTCCGGCGTACCCGTACGACGGGGCGCGTGCCCGCTTTCTGGAACAGCCTCCAGGTGCTGACGCCCGAAGGCGCCGTCGTGGCGAACTACGACAAGCACCACCTGGTGCCCTTCGGAGAATACAACCCGTTGAACAGGATCCTGCCCTTTCCGCCTCTCGCCTACGGGCCGCAGGATTATTCCGCCGGGCCGGGACCGCGCAGCCTGCACCTGGCCGGCCTGCCGCCGTTCAGCCCGCTGATCTGCTATGAGGTCATCTTCCCGGGCATGGTGGTGGATTCCGACACGCCTGAGGGGGGGCGGCCGAAGTGGCTGCTCAACATCACCAACGATGCTTGGTTCGCCGGCACGGCCGGGCCTCATCAGTTGTTTCAGGCGGCCCGCCTGCGGTCGATCGAGGAGGGCTTGCCGCTGGTGCGCGTTGCGAATACCGGCATCTCCGCCGTCGTCGATGCCTACGGCCGCGTGGTGGGGCAGATCGCGCAGGAGGAGGCGGACGTGCTTGATGTCTTGCTGCCTCGGGCTTTGCCGGGATTGCCGCCGCAAGCGAGATTCGGCGACGGAACCCTTGCGTCCGTGCTGCTTCTCGCCATGGTCGTCCTGCTCACGATCCGCCTGCGGGGGCGGCCTGAAACGGGGTCGGATGGCGGGAAGCCTGCGCGCATGTCGGGATGATGGCGGATCTAAAGGCGATGCGGCGGCAGTGAGCCGAATGGGAAGGCGCCGGTAACCGGATCCGGCCCCACGAAAGTCTCGATCTGATGACCCCGCCAGAATACGTCAGGGTGCATTCGCCAAGCGAAGTCTGTTCCGAAATGATGAACCTACCCCATATTTGACAAAAACTGAGTGTGGGAAGAAATCAGTAATGGTAGCGACATTAGGCGACAATGCATCGCCCGTCTTTCGCCGTATACACGAGACGGTGTTCCTTGGCAATTTCGAAATCAACTTGTTATGAATACTTCAGGGACGACTAATAATTGTCAGATGTTGTGCAAATCATGCAAT
The DNA here is from genome assembly GCA_026713705.1 of Gammaproteobacteria bacterium. Lineage (GTDB taxonomy): Bacteria > Pseudomonadota > Gammaproteobacteria > Poriferisulfidales > Poriferisulfidaceae > Poriferisulfidus. The sequence continues at coordinate 98 of JAPONY010000096.1, read as the reverse complement.
AAGACGTAAGTCTTCCAAGTGAGAATTGGCCCATGCAAAACGAACGCATCCCAGAGTCAGTGGAAATCCCTGACTATCAATACCAGCCAAGCTGTGCG
>JAPONY010000095.1 GCA_026713705.1 Gammaproteobacteria bacterium | reverse complement strand
TTCAGGATTTCGAGGGAAGATTCCAAGTTCATCACGGCCTCTACTGGTATATGAAAACATTACCAGATATTATGCGATAGCCCCCGTCCTCCTGTCAATCCCGAAAAACCCCACAAATTTGTCGTGCACCCCGGCATCCTCAGGGCGCTGCGCAATCTGAACCGGAAGAAACGCCTGGGCGGCGAAGTGGTGGCGACTGCGGGCGAAATTCTCAGCGAGGACGAAGACCATGCCTTCAAGCAGGACTCCGCGACTGATGATACCCGCGTACGTACCGCCATAGCCTGGCTGGAGGAGTCGGAGTTGCTGACTCGAGAGGGAAACGAGGTCCAGGTGTTTCCATCCTCGCTTCGGGTGAGTTCTGTCGGGGAGGCCAAGGAGCGGCTCGACAGCGCTGGTCTGGTGACCGCTTACCGGCAGCAGTTGCTGCGCATTGCCGAAATGATGATCGGGGCGGATGCAGATGAAGGCATAACGACGGACGAGTTGATGGTGGCGTCGAATCTGAGCCCCGAGGGCGTGCGCAAGGCCCTGTACGATCTTGAGCGGCTTGGGGTCGCCAGCAATGACATGGCGCTGACTGCATTTGTCCATGCGGGCGTAGAGCGTCATTCCCGCAAGCGTTTCGAACAGGCGGAAGCATTAGAGATGGCTCTGATCGCGCATATGCGTGAAGAGGCTCCAGATCAGGGCAAGGGCGACTCGTCCCCTCTGCACTTGCGTATCGCTGCGCAGACTCTTCGAGATGAGGGCCTCGCCGATCCCTTGCCGGAACGGTTGTGGCGCATCATTCGTAGCCTTTCCTTCGACGGTCGAGGAGAAGATGGGGCCGTGGGCAGTTTGGCGGTGCGAAAGCAGGATGCGGAGAGGGTGTGGGTGAGGCTGCAGCGCGAATGGGCAGCAATAGAGGAGGCCGCGCAGACCCGGCGCAAGGCCGCCGATCTGTTATTAGAGCACTTGCTTGCCTGTCTGCCATCCGGGAGCCGGGGCACGGACTTGCTTGCCGAGACCACGCTTGGGGATTTGTTGCGGGCAATCGAATCCGATGTGATCCTGAAAGGCAAAGTCAGAAATCTCTCGAAACTGTTGGATCGCGCCCTGTTGTGGCTGCACGAGCAGGAGGTCATTCGTCTCCACAAGGGTTTGGCGGTATTCCGTCCAGCCATGACCCTTCGTCTGGAGCACAAGGATAGGCGTGGCTTCGCCAAGGCTGATTACGAACCTCTTGCGCTTCATTACAAGGGGCAGGTCCTGCAGGTTCATGTGATGATGGAGTACGCTCAACGCGGCCTTGCCGCCATAAGCGAGGCACTGCGCATGGCCATGGACTACTTCACTCTCAAGGAGGAGGAGTTCCTTAACCATTGGCTACCGGGCCGGGATAGGGAGATCGGACGGGAGACGACGCCCGAGTCATGGCGGGCCATCGTCGAGAGCCTGAAGAACCCCGTGCAGCAGCGAATCGTGGCTGATGATCGGGAACAGGCGAATGTTCTCGTGCTGGCTGGCCCGGGCTCGGGCAAGACCCGGGTGCTGGTGCATCGGATCGCCTATCTGGTACGCGCAAAACGGGAGAATCCTCGCGGCATCCTGGCTTTGGCATACAACCGCCATACGGCGGTAGATATCCGCCGCCGCCTCGCGGAGCTGATCGGCGACGATGCCCGGGGCGTGACCGTGCTCACCTGTCATGCCCTGGCGATGCGATTGGCGGGGGCCAGTTTTACAGGAAGGGCGGCAAGCCCTGACGACGAGGTGTTCCAGGAAGTGATTCATCGGGCCACGAATCTGCTGCGTGGCGAGGGGTTGCCTCCGGAGGAGGCAGACGAGCGACGCGACCGCCTGCTGGCGGGTTTTCGATGGATTCTAGTGGACGAGTACCAGGACATTGATTCGGATCAGTATGATCTGATATCAGCCTTGGCCGGACGTACGGCCGACGATGATTCCGGCAAATTAACCCTGTTCGCGGTAGGGGACGACGATCAGAACATCTACGCCTTCAAGGGAGCCTCGGTGGCGTTCATCCGCCGGTTTGGGGAGGATTACGAGTCCAAGCCTGCCCACCTCATTGAAAACTATCGCTCGACCGCCCACATCGTGGCGGCCGCCAATGCGGTTATCGATCGGGCGCGAGAACGGATGAAAGCCGGGAATCCTATTCAGATCAACCGTGCGCGCAGGAAAGATGCGCCGGGAGGCGCATGGGAAGCACTGGACCCTGTTTCCCGAGGGCGAGTACAGATCCTGCCGGTGAGCCGTGGCCCTGTCCATCAGGCTCGGGTCGTCATGGAGGAGTTTCGGCGTTTCTCCGATCTTGTCCCGGATTGGGACTGGTCGCGTTGCGCCGTCATCGCCCGGGCGTGGGAATACTTGGTTCCGGTGCGGGCGTTCTGCAAGGCCTATGGAATTCCGGCACAAATGGGTAATGAAGAAATCCCGGATTTCTGGCGATTGCGCGAGACTCATGAGTTCGTCGAATGGCTGCGAGGCCGGAAATCCCGTGGTATTGATGGTGCCGGGTTGGAGGCATGGGCGGAAGCCCATCCGTCCGGTCGCTGGCACGGGTTGTTGAGGCAGGCCATTGAGGAACATGCGCTGGAGATCGGAAAAGGAGACGTTCCGGTGCCTCACTTCATCGAATGGCTGGCGGAATGGGGGCGGGATATCCGCCGGCGACAGCGCGGATTGCTTCTGTTGACCGGGCACGGTGCCAAGGGACTCGAATTCGACCATGTTGCTGTTTTGGATGGCGGTTGGGACCGTGTCAATCCAGATGAGGATCCGGATGCGCCGCGCCGGCTGTACTATGTGGCCATGACGCGCGCCCGCATGACCCTGACCCTTGCAAAAGAAGATGGATCCCGACGACTGTACGACGAATTACTGGAGCATCCATCGGTCGTAGTCCGCGAGCCACCTGATCTTCCGCCGGGTCCTCCGGAACTTGAACATCGGTATATTCGGGTCGGCCTGAAGGACGTGGACCTGGGTTTTGCCGGGCGCCGGGAGGCCGCACACCCAATCCACCGCACCATCGCCGCACTGTCGCCCGGCGACCTGCTCAAGACACGCATTTCGAGCGATGGACGCTGGGAACTGCTGAATCCGGCGGGCATGGTCATAGGACGCCTTGCGAAAAATTTTGTGCCGCCATCCGGGACACGGTGTCGGTTTGCTGTTGTCCGGGCCGTCGTCAGGCGGAATCGCGAGGAGACGCCACCGGAATATCTCGACCCTCGATGTGACGCTTGGGAGGTGGTTGTACCGGAATTGACGTTTGAGCCGGATCTGTAGCCTAAAAATTCCCGAAAGCTGGGGCTGACTGACGCCGACTGCAATCGCACGGTTGTGCTACACTCCCGTCCAATCCTCACGCCCTCCGAAAACGGACTTGACGAGGGCCTTCCGAATCAATTCAAGGTCGGAATAAATAAGGCTGACTGACCGGTAAGGGATCATCACGATGATGGATGCGAACATATTCCAGATCGTCGCGGTGCTGGCGCTCCTCGGTTTCATGTGGACGCTTCACCGCGAGGTCAGCAATTTGCACAAAGATGTCCGCAAGGACATGGCGGGTTTGCGTCAGGAATTCGGCAAGGATATCGGCGATGTCCGTAAGGACATGGCTGATATGCGCCAGGAATTCGGCCGGGACACTGCTGATCTGCGCGAACGCATGGCAAGGATGGAAGGCCTGCTGGCAGGCTTCGTCGGCCGTCCGCAGGAATCACAGCCCTGACAATGGTGCCGCGCATCGGCGCGGTTGAGTGTCCCGGCGGCGAAATAATCCCCGTCGGAACCCGACAGCGCCTGTAATATACTTGACAGGCTTAGACACTTTCTATGCCCATGGAAACGCCATCATGCCTATGAGCCGAGTGCCAAAGGATAGTTTGTATCGTCCCGAGTTCGAGCGGGACAGCTGCGGCTTTGGCCTGATCGCGCAGATGGACGACGAGGCCAGCCACGACCTGGTGCAGACCGCCATTCGCGCCCTGGAGCGGATGACCCACCGCGGCGCCATTGCCGCCGACGGCAAGACCGGCGACGGCTGCGGCCTGCTGCTCAAGATTTCACCCAAGTACTTCCGGGCGGTCGCGGAACGCGACGGCATCAAGCTCGGCGAGAACAATGCGCTGGGCATGGTGTTCCTGAGCCAGGACGAGGCCCGCGCCCAAGCGGGTCGGGAAGCCCTTGAAAAATATCTGGCCGAGCAAGGATTCCGGCCCCGTGGTTGGCGACAGGTGCCGGTCAATCCCGAGGTGCTCGGTGAGCAGGCCCGGGTTTCGGTGCCGCGCATCGAGCAGTTGTTCGTTGACCTGCTGGGCAGCGACCCCCAACACAGCGATGCGCCGCTGCTGCTGGCGCGGCGGAAGGCGGAGCGGGTGATGGCGGACGACCCGAGTTTCTACGTGTGCAGCCTGTCATCCCACGTGGTCAGCTACAAGGGTCTGATGATGCCGGAGTGGCTGCCGCATTTCTATGCTGATCTCAACGACCCCGAACTGACCTCTTCGATCTGCGTCTTCCACCAGCGGTTCTCGACCAACACGCTGCCGCAGTGGGCATTGGCGCAGCCGTTCCGCTACTTGGCGCACAACGGCGAAATCAACACCATCCGGGGCAACCGGAACTGGGCCGAGGCCCGGGCGCATACGTTCAACAGCGGCAACCTGCCGGGCCTGGAGGCGTTGAGGCCGTTGGTTTCCGCGGAGGGCTCGGATTCCTGCTCGCTGGACAACATGCTGGAGATCCTGCATGCGGGGGGCATCGACATCTTCCGGGCGATGCGCCTGCTGATCCCGCCTGCCTGGCAGAACGCGGAGGAGATGGACTCGGACCTGCGGGCGTTCTACGAGTACAGTTCCATGCACATGGAGCCGTGGGACGGTCCGGCTGGGATCGTGCTGACGGATGGCCGTTATGCTGCCTGCATCCTGGATCGCAACGGACTGCGGCCGGCGCGCTACGTCATCACCCGGGACCGGCGCATCATGCTGGCTTCCGAGATCGGGGTGCACGAATTCGCGGATGCCGACGTGGTGGACAAGGGGCGGCTGAGGCCGGGCGAGATGCTGGCGGTGGACACCCGCACGGGCGAGCTTCTGACCTCCAAGAAAATCGACCGCATCAACAGTACGCGGAACCCTTACTGGCAATGGCTGCACGAGGGGGCCCGGCATACCCGTTCCCTGGTTAATCACCGGGTCGCAGAGTGGGAGGCGTTCTCGCGCGAGGACCTGCGATGCCACGAGAAGATGTTCGACATCAGTTACGAGGAACGCGAGCAGGTGCTGCGGGTCCTGGCCGATGTCGGGCAGGAAGCGGTCGGCTCGATGGGCGACGACACGCCGTTGCCGGTGATGTCCGGCCGGACCCGGTCCCTTTACGACTATTTCCGGCAACAGTTCGCGCAGGTCACCAACCCCGCCATCGACTCGCTGCGCGAGAAGATCGTGATGTCGCTGGAGACCTGCTTCGGTCCCGAGCTCAACCTGTTCGAGGAAACGATGAGCCATGCCGTGCGGCTGGTGTCGGAGTCGCCCGTGCTGCCGCACAAGAAATTCGAGCACCTGAAGGCAATCGACGATCCCGATTACCGACCGCTTTGCGTCGACCTCAACTACGACGAGCACCGGGATCTCGAGGAAGTCGTGCGCGGGATCGCCGCGCAGGCGGTGCAAGGGGTCAAGGATGGCAATGTGCTCATCATCCTGTCCGATCGCGAGATTGCCCCGGGCAAGGCTCCGGTACATGCGCTTCTGGCGACAGGCGCCGTGCACCATGCGCTGATCCACGAAGGCCTGCGCTGCCAGGCCAACATCATCGTCGACACTGGCACCGCGCGCGACCCACACCATTTCGCGGCATTGCTCGGCTACGGGGCAACCGCGGTCCATCCTTATCTCGCGCTGCAGTCGCTGTCCGACATGGTGCGCCAGGGCGAGATCGACAAGGACACGTTCTCCGTGGTCGAACGCAACTACTGCCGCGGCATCGACAAGGGTCTGCTCAAGATCTGCTCCAAGATGGGCATCTCGGCCGTCACCAGCTACCGGGGCGCGCAGTTGTTCGAAGTCGTGGGTCTGGCCCGCGAGGTGGTGGACCTGTGCTTCGTGGGATCGGTCAGCCGCATCGAGGGGGCCGGTTTCGAGGAGTTGGCCGCCGACCAGCGGCAACTCGCGGCCCACGCCTGGAGCCGCCAGGACCTGCGGCAGGGTGGGCTGCTGAAGTACGTCCATGACGAGGAGTACCATGCCTTCAACCCGGACATCGTGCAGGCTCTTCAGGCGGCTGCGCGCAGTGGCGATATGGAGGACTACCGGGTATTCCAGGGCCTGGTAAACAGCCGCGAGCCGATGGTGTTGCGCGACCTGTTGCGATTGCGCGAGGGTGTCGAGTCCATCCCGATTGAAGAGGTGGAGCCGGTGGAGGAGATCACGCCGCGCTTCGACTCGGCCGGCATGTCGCTGGGTGCGCTGTCGCCGGATGCGCACGAGACCCTGGCGGAAGCCATGAACCGCCTGGGCGCCCGCTCCAATTCAGGAGAAGGGGGCGAAGACCCGGCGCGTTACGGGACTTCCCGGACTTCCAAGATCAAGCAGGTGGCTTCCGGGCGCTTCGGCGTCACGCCGGAATACCTGGTCAATGCCGAAGTCCTGCAGATCAAGATCGCGCAGGGCGCCAAGCCGGGCGAGGGCGGCCAGTTGCCCGGGCGCAAGGTGAACGAGATGATTGCCCGGTTGCGCTACTGCAGCCCGGGCGTGACCCTGATCTCGCCGCCGCCGCATCACGACATCTACTCGATCGAGGATCTGGCGCAGCTGATCTTCGACCTCAAGCAGGTCAACCCGAAGGCCCTGGTGTCGGTGAAGCTGGTGGCTTCCGCCGGCGTGGGCACGATTGCTGCGGGGGTGGCCAAGGCGTATGCGGACCTGATCACGATCTCCGGCTACGATGGCGGGACCGGGGCCAGCCCGCTGACCAGCATCAAGTACGCGGGCGGCCCGTGGGAAATGGGAATTAGCGAAGCGCAGGTGGCGTTGCGCGGCAGCAACCTGCGCGACAAGATCCGCCTGCAGGCCGACGGCGGCATGAAGACGGGTCTCGACGTGATCAAGGCGGCCATCCTGGGTGCGGAAAGCTTCGGCTTCGGTACCGCGCCGATGATTGCCATGGGCTGCAAGTACCTGAGAATCTGTCATCTCAACAACTGCGCCACCGGAGTCGCGACCCAGAACAATATCCTGAGGCGCGACCATTTCATCGGCGAGGCGGATATGGTGGTCAACTACTTCACTCTGGTCGCCGAGGAGACCCGGGAATGGATGGCGGCGCTGGGTGTGCGGCGTCTGGTTGACCTGATCGGGCGCACGGACCTGCTTGAGATGAGCTCCGGCATCACGGACCGGCAGCACGGCCTGAGCCTTGAACCGCTTTTGTCCGACGGTGGCATTCCGGCCGACACCCCGCGCTACTGCCAGACCGAAAGCAACCCCTCATTCGACAAGGGAGAGCTGGCGGAGCAGATGGTGGAGGACACCCGCGAGGCGATCGAGAACATGACGGGCGGCGAATTCCACTACGAGGTCAACAACACCAACCGCTCGATCGGCGCACGGATATCGGGCGAGATTGCGCGACGCCACGGCGACCACGGCATGCGCGCGGCACCGCTCGTGCTTCGCCTGACCGGAACGGCAGGCCAGAGTTTCGGGGTTTGGAATGCGGATGGCCTGCACCTCCACCTGCAGGGGGATGCCAACGACTATGTCGGCAAGGGCATGGCGGGTGGCAAACTGGTGTTGCACCCGAGCCCGGATTTGTCATTGCCGACGCACAAGACGCCGATCATGGGGAATACCTGCCTGTACGGCGCGACCGGAGGCAAGTTGTTCGCCGCCGGGACTGCCGGCGAGCGCTTTGCCATCCGAAACTCCGGCGCCCTGGCCGTGATCGAGGGCGTGGGCGATCATGGTTGTGAGTACATGACTGGCGGCGCGGTCATCATTCTGGGTTCAACCGGGGTCAACTTCGGGGCAGGCATGGCTGGCGGGTTCGCGCTGGTGCTGGACGAGCAAGAGGGCTTTCCCGAACGTTGCAACGGAGAGATGATCGGATGGCGACCCTTGACTTCTGAAGGTTGCGGAGACTATGTCCAATACCTGCGCGGAGTGCTGATGGAATACAGCGGTGAAACGGGTAGCATACGGGCACAGCAGATTCTGGAGCAGTTGGAGGACTGGCTGCCGCGATTCTGGTTGGTGGCCCCGAAGGAGGCACAGATCGAAACCCTGCTGGACGGGTTCCGAGAGGCAGCGTAGGTCCGGATCCGGCTCCGTACTTATTCCGCCATGGCCGGGCGCATCCCTTCCGAATTTATCCAGCAATTGCTGGCACGGGCGGATCTGGCCGACCTGATTGGACGCTATGTCCAGATTAAGAAGGCCGGGGCGGAGTTCAAGGCCTGTTGCCCGTTCCACAACGAGAAAACCCCCTCGTTCACGATCAGCCCGAGCAAGGGTTTTTATCATTGTTTCGGTTGCGGCGCACACGGCACCGCGATTTCATTCCTGATGGAGTACGGCCGGTACTCGTTTCCCGATGCGGTCGAGGAACTGGCCAAGCAGACCGGGATGGAGGTTCCGCGAACCGGCGGGAGTGACGCGCCGCGCCAGGAACTTGATCCGCTGTACGATTGCACGGAAGCGGCGTGCCAGTACTACCAGCAGGCGTTGACCCGGTCCAAGCCGGCACAAGCGTATGCCCGCGAGCGCGGCCTTTCGAAAGAGATTTGCGAAGAGTATCGGATCGGCTTTGCGCCGCCAGGTTTCGAGAACATCGGTTCGAATCTGCCGAGCCGGTTTAACCAGGAATTGTTGCTGAAGGTGGGACTGTTGTCGAAAAAGGAAGGGCGGGTCTACGACAAGTTCCGCAATCGCCTGATGTTCCCGATCCGGGATTCGCGCGGGCGGGTGCTCGGGTTCGGCGGACGGGTCATCGACGATAAGGACAAACCCAAGTACATGAACTCGCCGGAGACCCCGCTGTTCCACAAGGGGCGTGTCTTGTACGGAGTGCACGAACTGCAGCAGCGCCGCGGAAAGATCAACTACCTGATCCTGACGGAGGGGTATATGGATGTGGTCAGCCTGACGCAGGCCGGAGTGCGGAACGCCCTTGCCACCCTGGGCACGGCCACGACCGAGGATCATGTCCGGCAGATGGGGCGCTTCTGCCGCACGTTCGTGTTTTGCTTCGATGGGGATCCGGCAGGTCGGGCTGCCGGCTGGCGCGCGCTTGAGAGCCTGCTGCCGGTTCTGCGCGAGGGCGATGAGGTTCGCTTTGCGCACCTGCCGGAGGGGGAAGATCCGGACAGCTACATCCGTGCCCATGGCGTGCCCGGCTGGAAAGAATTCATCCGAGGGGCCACGCCGCTGGAGGAATATTTCTTCACGCACCTGGAGCAGGGCCTGAACTTGGACCTGGCGTCCGGGAAGTCGGCGTTGGTCGCGAAGGCGAAACCGTTGTGTGAGAAAGTCGGCGCCCCGGTCTTCCGCGACCTGATGATCCGGAAGCTGTGCGACACGACCGGATTAAGAGAAGACCAGTTGCGCCTGGAACCGGCGACTGCAGGCGAACCGGATGCCCAACGGCCCAAGCCGACCCCGCCCGGACGACCGTCGGCGATACGGGTGATGATCCGCCTGTTGCTGGAGTATCCCGGGCTGGCCCGCCTGGCACCGCCGCCGGAAGACCTGAAAGCTATTTCGGTCCCGGGATTTGACCTGTTCGCCAAGATTGTGGAACTGGTACAAAAGAATCCCGATATTAAGGCGGACGGAATCCTGGAATCATTTCGGGGCCAGGATGCGGAGAAGCACCTGAATAGCCTGATGCGCTGGACGCCGGTAGAGCTGTCCGGAGTGAAAGAGGAGGGGGATGTTCATGTCGTCTTCGAGCAGGGCGTGCGCCGGTTCAGGCTCCAGTGGGTCAGGCAGCGGATTGGCTTCCTGGAGACCAAGCAGGCCGAAGAAGAGGTTCTCGGCCCGGTGGAACAGGAGGAACTGGCGAACCTGCGCAAGGAACGCGCCGAACTTGCACGGGCTCCAGGCGGATAGTTTTTAGAACCGCCGCTTGAACCCGACCGTGATCGCCCAGTACTCGATGTTGTCCATCTTGACCCGGTCCACGAAAGGCGTGACCCCGTCTACATGTACCGGTTCGTGGCTACGGATCTGGTCGTATGCCGCACGGTCGCTGAAATCGTCGAACTGGGCCCAGCGTGCCTTGATGCCGACGAAAGTCTGATCGGTCAGGGCGTAGTCCACGCCGGCCAGCAACTGAAACCCGAACAGCGTGTCGGACAGTTCCGTGTCCATGGAGCTCAGGGTGCCGGCGGCGCTCTCCCGCCATTCGAGCCACGAATCCTCATCCCAGCCGTATGCGCGTTGCGCCGCCGGGACGTCTGGGGCTACCTCCAGATAACCCTCGTCCACGGTCTTTCGCAGGAGCCGGCGCTTGTACTGCATCTTGGTCCGTGCCCATCCGGCACCGATGCCGACGTATGGCGTCCATCGGGATTCCAAGGCAAAGTCGTAGAACAGGTTGGCGAAATATTGCCGGATGCGGAAGTCCGAGATCCATTCGTAGGGCGGGGCGGTCTCGCTCCATTCTCGATCCTTGCTGGCGAGACCCGGGTGGGTCGAGGCGGTGATGATGGGATAGCTGGCCGAGTCGGGTTCGACGTGCATGAATTCCAGTTCGAATCGGAACCGGTCTCGGACGTAGCCCGCGTGCAGGCCAGCGGCCAGGCCGCTGCCCGCGTCGAACCGGGAATTCCATTTCCCTTGGGGGTCCACGATTCCGCAGGCGGGGTCATTGGCGATCGCCCCGGATGGGCGGGTTGCGTCGCTGTACATCTGGACATCGCAACGTGTCGGATTGCTTCGCCCGCTGACGATGGAATCCAGCGTGCGGGAGTCGGCCAGGCCAAGATCCGCGCCGACATAGAAGTCGGCGTGCGCGGCGGCCAGAATGTTCATGCCGAGCATGAAGACGCACAGGCGAAATGGGGTTGCGTGGGGCATTTTTTTGGGTGTTTTCGGGTGGCGGATACCCGCTATTATAGGGCAGGGTGGCGGATTCCTTAAGTTAAAAATCCCTATGAAACAATAACCTATGAGCCTTGCCGAATGCGGTAGAATAGTTTTCCAGAAACCCCGAATAACGAATCATAACTAGGGGTTGATTGTATGGAGGGAGTCCTCGAAATCAGAGACGGGTGCAATACTCCGGAGCAACTGCTCCGGAGCCTCGCGTTCGCCCGCTACCTGAAAATCTACAAGGAAGAGTTCCTCGCGGACCTTCTGCATCGCGATCATAATCTCGACGAAGCTCAGCACAAGGCAGACTTGATCCGCAGCATCACGCTGCGGGATATCAGCACCATCCTGGACTCCAATCACTTCGATCCCGAAGAGTTGGAGCATGCGCGCGCGGTTGTCAAGTTCCTGGACGGCGGCTTCCATCATTTCCGCAACGCGAGTTACTCGCGCCTGGTCCGCCTGCAGAACGAAGTGGTCAGTTCCGGTACGGAGAGTCAGAGCACGATCAAGGACAAGGTCACGGAGAAAGCCGCCGAGTTGAACGACTTGATCCTGGAGACGCGCCGCCGGCTGCTGTCGCAGGTCGGGCTGGGCTACGGAGTGCGCCGTACGCCGGGAATGGACGCCTCGCCGAACGTGACGGCCGGGGAGATTTCCGGACACTACTGCAACATTCCTGCGCCCTATAGCATCCTGTGCCATGTGCCCCTGACCATGGCGGCGGACATCCGCACGGGAGTGGATTACCGCACGCCAGCCAACCGGCGTGCTTATCCGTTCTTTCAACTGGACCACAACCCGCTGCACATCGAGGACTTCGACCCGGAGGTCTGGGTGTCGGTCCCGCTACGGGTCGGGCGCTGGCTGATCATCGCCTACATCCACAAGTCGCGCGGCTGCATCGAGATGGAGCCGGGCCTGCTGAACCTGTTCCCTTTCGCCGACGTCGAGCAGACCTTCCCGGCGACGCGCCCCGACGGCCTGTTCTTCTTCGGAGATCCGAACGGGAAGTTCGGCGAGGATCTTGGCTATTACTGGGACGAGGAGAACCAGCTGCTGATCGGCTTGGTGCCGGAACACGACGAATACAAGTATTTCGGCTACTGCAAGAAGCCCATCCTGACCCTGCACAACGTGCTCGCGATCCGCGCCGGCGATGTTCCGCTGCACTGCGGCTGCACCCGCTATATCGTGGGCTTCGAGGGCGACGAGCCGTACATTTCGGAGATGCTGATCAAGGCGGACGACATGGGCCGGGCCGTGCTGGAACGTGCCAACGGCTCGGCGTTCCGCCGGCCGATCTTCTACGGCACCGAAATCGGCGCCTTCGCTTGCCTGGACGGTTTCAGCGAGCAGGCGAAGCTGGCCATGGAGGGCCGGGAGGTCGGCTACAACAACCACATGGGCTCGAACGCGCGGCAGGTCGTGCCGGTGGCCGAGGAGTCCGAAGTGGCGCTGGGCAGTAACCTGGACGTGCTGCTGTACCTGAACAACTTCGACATCAAGGAAGAAGGCGAGTCCTGTATCGACACGGAGATTCCGGTTCCCGAGGCCATCGAACATTTCCGCAAGGGTGAACGGGTCGCCGCGGGCAGCACCCAGACGCATCGGGGCAAGAAAGAGGCCAGCTACTGGGCCAATCCGTTCCCGACGCTGATGAGCAACGACGGCGATGTGCTGCACCCCGACCTCTACGAACAGTTCAGCGAAACCGAAGCTTCTTTCATGAAGGATATCGAAGCACTGGTGGAGCGCAAGGAAATGTATCTCGGCGTTGCGTACAGCCAGTTGATGGCGGGGGTGTACGAGAAAGTCGAAGACGAAGACGTCACGCGTTGCGGCTTCAACGACCGCGAGGAGATCGAACAGGTTGCGCCGGAGCGCCTGGCGCACGAACTGATCCAGATGGTCAAACAGATTGCAGTGAAGAAACGTGAGCGGCTGAACGGCGATGCCCGGGAAGTCGATGTCACGGTGGCGCTGGTCGGCGACAGCCGCACCGGCAAGTCGGAGACCGGAGAGAAACTGGAAGGCGTCCTTGGATTGACGCTGGTTTGATTCCCCCCTAAACCTGTTTTGCTTGGTTGGGCGGTGCCAGAGGCCGTAAAATATTTACGTATGGTCTGGCGTCTTATTTAGTAATCAAAAGTCCAAAGTCCGTAAAGTAATATCTTTCTCTATTTGGCATTGACTAAAATTGACTCGATTATTTTTTTCGCTGCTTGTGGCGATGACGAAATCTCGGAGATAATTTTGAAGATATTTTTGTATGTTGATATCTCAGATGAATCAATTCCGCGAAAAGCAGATTGTTTCTGCCTCACTTTGATGTGAGAAAATTTGTCTACCAGCAAATTTAATCTCTTAATGTCTTCCGCACACATTTTCTGACATCTCTCTGTTTTCCTAAAATCACAAATTTCAACCATCCTTTCTTTCGCTAACTGTCTAGCAACTTTCGTGGATAAATATCCAGACGACAGGAGATCATAAAACTCTTCTAAATCCTTCAAAAAGGCTTGTGTACGTCGAAAGTGATTACGTACCCCTGACGCAATCCTGCATTGTCTTTCTAGCTTTCGGCATACTGCTCCAAGATGATTTTCAAGATTCCGAACATGTGGGCTTGGCTCAAAATAATCACGTTTACCATTTGGCACTATTCGAGTATCTAATATGTGGATTTCTGCTACACACCAACGATTAAAGCGACTTTCAGAAAAGAGGTGATCAAATATAGTCGCATCGCCTATCTGAATGTTACCTATCCGTGCCCGCAGACATTTTTCTTTAGACTTTTTAGAAAGTGCGCCTAGATATGAAGAATGGGCAACCCAACCAATTGCAGCGAAACCATTATTATCCAGTGTAGGGACCATAATTTTCTCGAAACTTACATATCTATCTTGCTGGTCATTAGGAAGACGCACTACATTGTCATATGGCCGGGTAATTTTTTCTTTTTCTCCGTTCAGATAAATGCTAAGTGTCAGAGGTTTAGGGTACCCTTTAAACAGGTGTGAAAGATCATCTAGATATGGAAAGGTTTCTTTAAATTGAACAGGGCAAATTTCTCCAATGTAGTCTCGAACAATATCTCGATTCAGTATGGACGAGGCCGCATATCTCGATATCCCCTCTACCTGAACCTCAAAAAAGTTTTCAGGGTAGTTGTCTCCTTTCAATTGATCAACGGTCACACACTCAAGAATCGCTTTCCTTATCGATAAATTTTTGTCAATGCTTTTTCGCAATTGCTCGCCATTCCATACTACTCTCATAATGGTAGATTCAGCTCCACAACGTGTGAGGAACGTTACTGAACTGCCAAATGCTAAACCTGATAGGCGCCCAACTCCTCTAAATCCTCTGTTGCATTTGAGGTCCTTTTGGCTCATCGCGAGAGGAATTAACTCTCGCTTAGCTTGTGAGGGCGATAGCCCTGGGCCATTGTCTCTAATTTTTAGACATAACTCGCTTGGGTCAATTTCGATTTCAATTGACCCACTCTCTGGCTTATTTGATGTAGCAATAGCATCAGCTGCATTTTGGATATATTCGCGATAAATCACCAAGGGGTCTGTGTACATACCCCGAGTAACTAGGCCAAGTATATCCCCACCAACGAGCCCTCTGATGTCGTCGTTGCTGAAGGTCATCGGATGCCATCCGTTGTTTTATGCTGACTTGGCGACGGAAGCTATGCCTTCTGGTTCTTGGCACTCTCCGGCGTCTCCTTCTTGATCATATAATCCGGAATCTTCTACGATTTCTTCCTCGTTAGGTAAGATTGGGTCTGTGTTAAGAGAAGAGAATATAGGAAGAATTTTAGAATCAGGGACTTTATCTACTTTTGTCTTGGTGTCCAAAGTATGAAACGAAATTACTTCTCGTACTAAAGCATCAACACCACGTGTGTTTGCGATTCTGTTGTAATACTCTCTACGTGTTTTTTCGCCACCAATAGGTGTGGCCAAGTGTTCCAATAATTCTGCTTCTTGCCCTTTGGTCATTTTTCTCCGAAGTGTTTCATATTCATCACGAATACTGCTACTTGGACCCACTCCATAGTCCCTGTCGTTTTCATAGTATGTGCGGTGGAAGATGAAGCCATGAGGGTAGCTCAATAACCTCATAAATGCGTCTTTGTCTTCACCATATGCACGGTTGAAAAATGCTGCGCTTCCACTTACCACACCATGAGTGGCCTGTAACATGATTTGAAAAGTTCGAAGATAGTAACGATTCCAGTGTTCACCTACATGACTTCTATCTTTAAGAGTCACTGGCTGATATCTCATGGGGAACGACCATATTCGAACTCCAATTTCTTCATTCAACGCAATATTTAATTTCATTCTGGTGTATAGGTCTACAGGCGTGTCCTTGAAGTTGTACAGCATGTAATTCGAAAGCGATGTAATACCATTATCCGCTGCCATACGCACGGATGTTTCGTATACTTTGCGGACGCCAATGTGATCAAAAGCAATGCGCAAGGGGCTAATACAAATAGTAGACATTTCTTTCAGATACATTGGTGATTTAGCTAGTATCCGGGCATCCACTCCCTGATTGAAGTCGACACGACGCTTGGTTTGTTTTCCGTCGCGCTCAAGAGTGGCACCAGGTTTAAATCCGAGATCACGAATTTCCGCTATAACCTCTTTGTAGCGCGCGGAGGCAGTTACGTTGTTGTCCATCAAGATTAGGTCTTTTTTAACACCATGATTTTCAGCGATTCCCGAGACTAGATTAGATAATGGAGGCATTTCCCTTTGGGCTCCTTCCAGTTTTGGCACGCCACAAAAATGACACTTTCGAATACATCCCCTAGACGCGTACCCAAAATATGCGTCATGGACAGGGTAAATATAGTCGGTGTGCTCAAGAATTGTGTAATCAGGAACACGTGTTTCAATAGATTCTCCCACGAGGTCGTCTGCACCAAGATAGCCATCTTCCGACGACAATCGCAATGCGGATGCAGGCGGTCCATCGAGCAGGCCAGCGATGAATCTCACGCCGGTCCATCTAGTTTCTCGAACAAACTCATCATGCATTAGAGACGCAGCAATGCCACCTACAAAAACACGTTCCGGTTGATTTCCTGCTACTTGGATAGCAAAATCAATGGCACGGGCAATTCTTTTCCACTCAAAACTAAAAAGCGTTGTAACGTAAACTCGGTCCCATGCCTGAAGCAAAATCGATGCTGGCTTTCCAAAATCTTTATAGAATTTTACAGAATCTCCCCGGTCTCTATGGTAAGACGCAAGTTTCATCAATCCTAGGGGCGGATATTTATTTCGATAACCTGGTTCTATCAGGAGTATGTTGCTTTTAATCATTTCCGCTATCGGTCTTTTCCGCTTTTTCGACTATTTTTGTGATTCTGTCGACCTTTCGTTTTAGTTGGCGGACAGCTTGTTTAAAAGCATTAAAGTCATTTTTGCCTAGATTGAGCACCTCGGGACTTGAAACGTCATCAAGCAGTTTAGAAGCTTGTAGTACTTTTTCTTTTTCTTGACTGATTTTGGCTCGTTGGTATGCATCTTCTAGGCTAATCTCCCCTTTAACATATTGCTTCAACACTTTTTTCTTATTTAAAACAACTGGGAGTTGTTTTCTCATTACTTGAGCGGTAAACTCGTTTTCGTTTTCATCTTTACCTAACTGTTTTATTTTCTCCAAAATAAAAGACTCTAATTGGGCGTCTTCTTGCAGCCCATTCGCAATTGGTTTTGCTCTAGCCAACACATCGTAATAGCTAAAATGGCTTCGCTCACTGTCGCTGTTGTCCCTCATCATGCGAATTACATTTACGCGAGTTTTAACCGTCGCTGGGGATTCCCCGAACAAGTTTGCAATTTTATCCACTGTCCACCCGGCATCGTGTCGCACGTAGGCAAAGTTGGCCTTTTCGTAGGCTGACCACTTTGTTTTTCCTTTGACATGAATTTGATTTAAGAAAGCGGCCTGTTGGTCTTCGGATAAACGTGCCACTATCTGACATGGTATCAATTCAAAGTCTCCTTCTATATCTTCCCCTTTTGATTGCCGTGTATTCAGCATTCGGTACACTGCTAGCCTAGAATTCCCTTCTATAACCTCCATCGTGTCGTGGCGAACCAATATTGGTTCTATGAGACCTTGGTGCCGTTTAATTTCGGGGTAGAGATTCTTGACGCTCGCCTCTTTCGCAAGCTTGTCAAATATTCGTTGTTGTTGGTCTGTGTCAGGAAGATTATCGAATCCTGGTATCGAGTGTGTACAGGCGTATACTCTTGGGTTGTCCTTTAGGAATTTAAGATCATATATGTCCAAATAGTCGGAACTGACCGCTATCGTTTCTCCCAAAATTTTCATGTCCATCATAATGCTATTTCGTCGTTTCAGTTTCTAGGAGAAAGTATCTGCGCTAATGCTCCAGACAGGTCATAGTCATAGTCTGAAGAAAATTTTTTGCAGGATATGTCGCCTTGTGTCATTTGTGCTGCTTGAAACTTCGCGTTTAGAAGTATATCGACCCACTCGTCTATTGTTGCCTTAGCGATTAAGTTGTGCACAAAACATTCCTCAGTCTGCGATATTCGGTGGATGCGGTCTTGGGCTTGTAGGTAGTCATCAAGGCTAAACCCACGGTCGAAAAATATAGCATGATTGGCTACTGTTAAAGTCAACCCTTCTTTAGCAGCACCAGGTGTGGCCACCAAAATTCGGCAATTCATATCTACTTTGAATTTCCTGATAGATTCGTTCCTGTCCGCGATGGACATTGAGCCATGCACTTTTTGTGGCCCATGTTGCAACAATTTTTCTGCTAGCCACTCAACGTTATCAATAAATCCAGTCCATATGATAATTTTGTTTGACCGCAAGTCGATGTCTGTAATTAATTTAATTAGCGCGTGATATTTTCCAGGCAATTCGTCGTATGCTTCATCTACAAGGATTGGATTTGAAGCGCATTGAACTAAACGCAACAAGCGTTTCAAAACATCTTCCGCGTCGTCAATTGTATGATTGCCCTCGCGCTGCACTTCATAGGCCATTTGTTTCCTGTATGCGGTATAAATGGCCAATTGGCGTGGCGTCATATCTACATAGTGAGTGAGAATAGTTTTGTTTGGTAGCTCTAGACCTGATGTACGTTTTGTTTTACGGATTGAGAAAAGCCTAATACTCTCCATTACATTAGATAATTGCTTTCCATACTTTGATGCTGATGCAGGGTTAGAAGGCAAGTCATAAGAATTTTTAAAATCGGTGAATTCATGTCCTAGTGCCTCCCCAAAGTCAAGGAACTTAATTTGAGACCATATGTCGTAGGGGCGATTAGCTACGGGCGTTCCGGTCATGATTATGCGGCGCGTAAATTTTTCTGCCAAGGTATGCAAACTACGTGCAAGTTGTGACTCTGGGTTTTTGATTTTTTGGCTTTCGTCCAAGACTGCTCCAGTGCGACAAGAATCGAGAAACTTATGCATAAGGTCTAGATTCGTTGAGACAACTTCGTAGTTCATAATGTAAATTAGAACGGGAGAGTTTAAGGCAATGCTATTTGCATGGCGATTTTCTGACAAGACTCTAGGGGTGACGTGTGAGTGAATTGCTAATTCTTCCACCCAATTCTGGACTAGTATTTTTTTGGTGATAACAAAAACGGTATCGACAATATCCTTTTGTAGCCAAAGCAGCATTAAATCAACTGCGATTTTAGTTTTCCCCAGTCCTTGCTCATGGAAAATGGCAGCGTAGGGCATGGACTGTATTGCCCTGACAGCATCTAACTGATACGGATATGCTTCGTGCTTCGCACTCAGCGCGGGTGGCTTTCTTAGTACAAGTCCCATGTTACTTGGTGAGAATCTAAGAGCCAGAGATCAAGGGTGTCGAAAACCATAATATTTGTCTTGAACACTCGTGTTTTTTTACATATAAACCGAAGAACAGTCTTAGCATGATCGGCATTTTGTCCGGTTGCCGCTAAGACCAGCACACCGTTCTCTCTTTTTTCAAGATAGTTAATAAATGACACAATTTGCTCATGGGTGTGTTGGTAGTCAAGATCGTCCGTTTTGGCCTCAGCGATGATAACTGACCCATTGGATTCTCTGCGGACATATATATCCGGGCGAAATCCGTTGATTAGCGGTGGCACTTCATCACCAGGAGCATCCTGAACGTCGGTCAGGACACGTATTTGCGGGTCTAGGCTTTTGAGCTTTTCAGCAACCTGCAAAACCAAGTTTCTATGTAATTCACTCTGAGACATCTTTTAGCAAGCCATCTAAGCTTTCAGACAAGCCTTCAAGAGCCCTAATTTGCTCTATAGTCTCGTTATTCTCTTTGGCTTTGAGTGCGCGCAACTCAGAATATGGTAGGTCAGTAATACGACGATTAAGTGCTACTGCCAAGTGATACATTGATGCGGTCTTTAAAGTGAGTTTCGTGGAGCCCGGCTCAGTCTGCTGCCGTTTTTCGACCACCCGGATTGCATCCTCTATAGAACGAATCTCTCCAGCGAGGAAGACCTCTTTGGCTTCTTCGTCTTGGAGCACCTTCGGCAAGTTTCGTACATCCTCCAACCGATATATCTTTCCATCCCGAATCCATTCCCCGAAGTCTTTCAGGTCGCAACCAGCATCAAATATGGCATCTTTTATTTTTGGCTTTTGCAGTTCAACGAACCCACTAAACCTGTCAATACGAAAACTATCATCCTCAACAACGTCACGATAATATTCATTCATATCATGATAGGCATCAATTTGCCGTTCTATATCCCGTCTATTGCCGCCGCAAAGAGCGATCATTTCCTCGTAATCCATGAATTCTTGATTTCGCAAATGGTGGAGATATCTTGCTTTCTCGTAAGCGGGCCAATCTCTAGGTCCTACCAAATGTGCAGTCACGCGAATTGTTTCAATATCTCGCCGACTTGCGGGGTCAAGCACTACCGATTTAATTTGAGTCCAATCGCCACTCACGTCTCGTTGTAGAAATTCCTTGTATATGGCCAGCCTAGTATTTCCATCAATGCACACGTATCCGCCATCCTTATTTACCGTGACAGTGATGGGGACGACTATGCCACTACTAGCACGGATCGAATCTCTCAGTCGGTCGTAGGAAGGCACACCAGACGACCCACCATTAGCCGAATGAAGAGCAAAGGAGATACGCTGGGCATTTATTTGGTCGCCCCATTTCTCTAAAGCCTTCTTAATTCTTGGATTATCGCGATCATAGGATATATCTTCGACATTGAGCATGACATAGTTTTTGGACATCGCATCACCATAAGAGTTTGTAGACGTTCTGAATTATAAATCGGTGTCATGGTATCAGCATAAAGATGAGCAATTAGAGGCTTGCTGCAGGATCGTATTTTTACTTTTGGTTGCTACATCTGCGCAATCCGCTCGCGCTGTTCCGCGAGCTGCGCATGTGCGGCCTCCAGTTCCGCCAGCCGCTCGCGCTCTTTCTGCACGACCGCTTCCGGGGCTCGTGACACGAATTTCTCGTTGTCCAGCTTGCCGCGGACTGCATCGAGTGCGCCGTCCAGTTTTTTCAGTTCCCGATCCAGCCGGGCCAGTTCGGCCTCGCGGTCGATGAGGTCGGCAAGCGGAATCAGCAGGCGCATGTTTCCGATCAGTGCCGTGGCAGCTTCCGGGGTCGTTTCACCCGGCTCCATCCAGTGGACCGATTCCGGACGCGCGAGGTTCTGAATCCAGGCTTGAGTCGCCTCGAAACGCGCTTGGTCCTGTGTCGTCCAGTTCTCGAGGAGCACGGGGACCGGACGGCCCGGCGCAATATCCATCTCGGCACGAGTCCGGCGGATTCCGCCGATGAATTCCTGCAGCCAGCGCATCGTCCCGGGGGGTTCAGGGTCTTCCTCGATGTCTTCCGCTTCGGGCCAGTCGCGGGTCATCAGGAACGCGTCCCCGTCGTTTCGGCGTTGCGGGAGTTGCCGGTGCAGTTCTTCGGTGATGAACGGCATGAACGGGTGCAGCAGGCGCAGAATCCGGTCCAGTGTCGCGTACAGGGTGCGCAGGGTGGATTGCACGGCCTCTTCCGGCGCGTCGTCGTTCAGGGTCGTCTTCGTGAATTCCAGGTACCAGTCGCAGAAGTCGTGCCACACGAAATCGTACAGGGCCTTCGCGGCCAGGTCGAAGCGGTAGGCGCTCAGGTGCCCGGACACTTCTCGGGTAACCGCCTGCGAGCGGGCCGCAATCCAGCGATCCACCAGGCTGGCCTCGGCCGAAGGCGCCGATTCGTCCAGCCGCCCGGCGTGCATCAGCGCGAAGCGCACCGCGTTCCAGAGCTTGTTGCAGAAATTCCGATAGCCCAGCACGCGCGGCAGTTCGAAACGCACGTCGCGCCCGAACGTCGCCTGCGTGGCAAAGCAGAAGCGCAGCGCGTCGGTTCCGCAGGCCTGGAAGCCGTCCGGGAATTCCTGGCGGGTGATCCGCTCGATCGAGGCGGCCTGCTTCGGATCCATCAGGTCACCGATGCGCTTCTCTACCAGTGCCTCCAGGTCGATGCCGTCGATGACATTGATCGGGTCGATGGTATTGCCCTTGGATTTCGACATCTTCTGCCCGTGCGCATCGCGGACCAGGCCGTGCACGTAGACGTCGCGGAACGGCACGTCCTCCATGAAATGCAATCCCATCATGATCATGCGCGCGACCCAGAAGAAGATGATGTCGAAGCCCGTGACCAGTACGCTGGTCGGGTAGAAGCGCTCCAGCGCCGCATCCTTCCGGGGCCAGCCGAGCGTGGAGAACGGCCACAGCGCAGAGGAGAACCAGGTGTCCAGCACGTCCTCGTCCTGGCGCAGCGGCGCATCGGCCGGAATCTGGTACTTCTCCCGGACCTCCCGCTCGTCGCGCCCCACATGAGGCGTGCCGTCGGCGTCGTACCAGGCGGGGATGCGGTGTCCCCACCACAACTGACGGCTGATGCACCAGTCCTCGATGTTCTCCATCCAGTCGTAGTAGGTCTTGCTCCAGTTCTCCGGCACGAAGCGGATGCGGCCATCACGGACTGCCGCCAGCGCTTTGTCGGCCAGCGGGCCGGTGCGGACGTACCACTGGTCGGTCAGGTAGGGCTCGACCACGGCACCGCTGCGATCGCCGCGGGGGATGGTCAAAGCATGCTCCTCGGTGCGCGCCAGCAGGCCCTGCGCTTCGAGGTCGGCCAGGACCTGTTCGCGCGCCTGCTCCCGGCTCAGGCCCCGGTAGGCCTCGGGCGCGCCCTCGCCGAGGTGTGCGGTATCGGTGAAGAGGTTGATCAGCGGCAGGTCGTGGCGCTGTCCCACCTGGTAGTCGTTGAAGTCGTGTGCCGGAGTGATCTTCACGCAGCCGGAACCGAACTCCGGATCCACGTAGTCGTCCGCCACGATCGGGATGTCGCGGTCGGCCAGCGGCAGGCGAACGGATTTCCCGATCCATTTCTGGTAGCGGGGATCGTCGGGATGCACGGCCACCGCGGTGTCGCCCAGCATGGTTTCCGGGCGCGTGGTGGCGACCACCAGTGCTTCGTCGGAGCCGGCGATGGGGTAGCGCAGGTGCCACAGGTGTCCCTGTTCCTCGGAGGCGATCACCTCGAGGTCCGACAGGGCGGTGCGCAGCACCGGATCCCAGTTGACCAGCCGCTTGCCGCGGTAGATCAGGTCCTGGTCATGCAGTTGCACGAAGACTTCGCGCACCGCTTCGGACAGCCCCTCGTCCATGGTGAACCGTTCGCGGGACCAGTCGACCGAAGCGCCCATCCGGCGCAACTGTCGGGTGATGTGTCCACCGGATTCGCGCTTCCAGGTCCAGACCTCTTCCACGAAGGCGTCCCGGCCCAGTTCCCGGCGCGTCCGACCTTCGCGTTCCAGCTTGCGCTCGACCATCATCTGGGTGGCGATGCCGGCATGGTCGGTTCCCGGCTGCCACAGGGCGGCACGGCCCTGCATCCTCCGCCAGCGGGTCAGGATGTCCATCAGGGTGTCCTGGAACGCGTGGCCCATGTGCAGGGTCCCGGTCACGTTCGGGGGCGGGATCATGATGCAGAAGGGCTCGCCTTCGGCATTCGGCGCAAAGGCGCCGCTGTCTTCCCAGCGTTGCCGCCAGAAGGCTTCGATCCGTTCGGGGTCGTAACTCTTATCCATGTGGCGGGCCGCCCGGTGGGAGCGGGGGCGCGACGCCCTACATCGAGATCTCGTGGAGTTCCGGCTCGACGCCGTTCTCCCGGTACTGGCGGAAGCGCGCACGACCGTGGCTTTTGGTGTCGTCGTCTGGACCCACCACCTCGGCCACGCGGCTAAACGATTCGTACTCGTCCGGCATGTCGTCGGCCAGGTTGATCAGGACGTCCCGTTCCTGCGGCAGCCATTCCTCATGGATGGTGACCCGGACGTGCGGGCTTGGACTTTCGCCTAGGCTATGCGGCAGGAAGCTCTGGTCGCGGAAGGTCCACATCTGGGTATTCAGCGATTCTGCAGCCTGCGGGTCCGGGACCCGGACGTGCACCCGGTGGCCCTGAGCCACGGCCTTCTCCGCGATCTGGCAGGCAATCCGTTCGCGGTGGCCGTTCTTGATGACGTAGAAGTGGACGTTCTGCATAGGTTATTTTTGGGCGTCTCGCATCAGGAAGTGCGTCAGCAACGGTACCGGGCGGCCGGTCGCACCCTTGCTCTTGCCCGTATTCCAGGCGGTCCCGGCAATGTCGAGATGCGCCCACGGCGTGTCGCCGACGAAGCGGGACAGGAAGCAGGCGGCGGTTGTGGCGCCCGCGTAGCGCTCCCCGATATTGGCGATGTCGGCGAAGTTGCTGTCCAGTTCGCACTGGTAGTCGTCCCACAGCGGCAGCGGCCAGACCCGGTCCCAGCTTTCGCGGCCGGCGGCGACCAGCGCGCGTTCCACTTGGGCCTGATAGGTAAACAGCCCGGACGCGTGCTTGCCTAGCGCGTGCAGGCAGGCGCCGGTCAGGGTGGCAATGTCGATGATCAGGCGCGGCTTGAATCCGAGGGCGTAGTCGAGGGCGTCGCACAGGATCAGGCGGCCCTCGGCGTCGGTATTCAGGATCTCCACGGTCTGGCCGGAGGCAGTGGTGACCACGTCGCCGGGCCGGGTGGCTTTCCCGCCCGGCATGTTCTCGGTCGCCGGGATGATGCCGACCAGATGCTGCGGCAGATTCAGTGCCGCCGCCGCCTTGAGCGTGCCGAGCACGCTGCCGGCACCGCACATGTCGAATTTCATTTCGTCCATCGCGGAGCTGGGTTTGATGGAAATCCCGCCGGTGTCGAACGTGACGCCTTTGCCGACCAGGGCGATCGGGGCCTTCATTCGGGCCCGGCCGCGGTATTCGATGACGATCAGCTGCGGCTCTTCCGCGCTGCCCTGCGCCACGGCGAGGAATGCGCCCATGTTGCGTTTTTCCAGTTCGCGGCGGCCGAACGACTTGACCGTGAAACGCGAGTCCTCGCGAACCAGCGAACGGGCCTCGCGGGCCAGGTAGCCCGGCGTGCAGAGGTTGGGCGGCAGGTCGCCGAGTTGCCGGGTCCAGATCATTCCGGAGGCGATCGCCACGCCTTGATCCACCGCCTTGCGGACCTTGGCCCGGTTCGCCGTGGAAGCGAGGACCGAGACGGACTCCAGGGGGGTGGCCGGAGGCTTGGCGGAGGGTTTGGTCTCCTGGAAGACGTAGGCCGCGTTTTCCAGCGTCAGCGCGGTCTGGCGCGCATTCCACTGCGCGTTCCTGCCGGCGACCCGGACTTCGCTACTGGCGAGCGCTGCCGTCGCCGTTGAGTCCTTGTGCAAAGTCCGCGCGACTTGTTGCAGCGTTTTCAGGAAATCGTTTTCCCCGGTCTTGCCGGCCTCCCCGAAGCCGGCCAGCAGCAGGCGCGCGGCCTTCAGCCCGGCAGGGCGATACAATGCGTGGAGTGCTTCGGCCTTGCCTGCGGCATCCTGCTGGGACAGGAGGTCGCTGACCGCCCCGCCCGTGGCCCGATCCACGGCTTGGGCACTGGGGGTCATCTGACCGTTTTCGTAGACACCGACCACAAGGCAGTCGCAAACGATTTCCGCGGGTGAGGCGGTGACAACGGAATACTTCATGGAAAGAGCCTAGAGGTCACGTGTGAAGAAGCCAAATTCTATCAAATTGCGCCTCCCCGCCTCTTTGAAAAGCTGCTTGAGTCAAGGCCTGTCCGACCTGGATCGCTACCTGTCGTTGCTGGATCGCCGCATCGTCGAGCTTGATCTGCGGTGGAGTCGAAAGGTATCGCGCGGCATGGCCGGACTGCTGCTGCTGGTGTCGCACCTCAGGCAGATTGGCAGGGAGATGCGGGCTACGTTGATGTCGAGCCTGTCCAATCTGGATCGCTGCCTGTCGTCGCTGGACCGCCGCATCGCCGAACTTGATCTTCGGTGGAGTCGCAAGGTATCGCGCGGCATGGCCGGACTGCTGCTGCTGGTGTCGCACCTCAGGCAGATTGGCAGGGAGATGCGGGCTACGTTGATGTCGAGCCTGTCCAATCTGGATCGCTGCCTG
>JAPONY010000094.1 GCA_026713705.1 Gammaproteobacteria bacterium | reverse complement strand
CCTTGTCGCGGGAGGTGGCCGCATGGCAGGCGCACCGGGATCGGATGAAGGCGACAGTGGACTGGCAGTTCACGACCCAGGATGCCCGCATCAAACTGAAACGCCTCTATCCGACATTTTATGCGTGACACGACACTAGCGGAAACAACAACCAGAGATCAATTGCTTGGGTTTTTGCAACAGCTGCAACCGACTCCCATTCAACCTGCATCCCGTAGGGGTCCAAAAACAGCACGGCTCTACGCGAACTCCAATCCTCTCTACAGAAACCTTGAATTTTCGAATTCGCATCTCCTTGTTGAATATCAATGATGTCAGCCAAGTCTTGAAATTCATTTTTTAATTCTTCTAGGTGCTCACAGCGAACACGACTTTTGTCAATGAAGATATAACGATCAAAAGGTGGATCAGTCTGGAGAGCTCGCTTTGCCGAGCCAGCAAGCAGGTCCTGCGGTTCATCAGCAGCAAGGTCGGGAAGCAAAAGACTCTGTGGTCCGTTGGGATCGTCTTTACTACGGCGGGCACCCCGGTAACCCGATCCAGCAAATGCATCAATGTAAGCTTTTTGGAAGGGGTTTTGGGGAGAAGGTTTATCTTTGAGTGCCGTCGTATAACTCTTCAAATAGCCAGCCAACACGTCAAGTTTTTGTGTTGTCCAGTGCCCCCCGAACTGATGGCGCTTGGCGTCATGGTTCGGTTTCTTAGGCATCATTCTAGATAGTTTGTTATTCCTCTCTCAAGATGCCGCAACTGATTAAGGAAAACCGGCAAGCAAGTAGAGGAGGCTCATGTGAGCATCAGGAAAGGGCATTGTATATCAGCCCTGCGCTAAACTTAATACGTATTGCCAGAAGGCGCGTCACTAAAATATATTCTGATTGATTTCCCATGAATTCTTCCGACCCGCAAATCCAGAACCCGATCCTAGACGACACCGGCTGCGCGGCTCACGAACCCTATGCCCTGCGCGTACTCGGCGACAGCATGGAACCGGAATTCGCGGACGGCTGTATCGTTATCGTCGACCCGGCCGGGCATGTGCAGCCCGGCGCCTACGTGGTTGCGAGAGTTAACGACGAACCCATTTTCCGTCAGTACTGGGTCGAGAATGAGCGGCACTGGCTGAAGCCAATCAACCCCGGATATCCCACGCTTGAGATCAGCGATCCCTCCAGCATCATCGGTGTCATCACCCAGCGCGCCGGAACCCGCCGGTCCTACCGCCGCCATTACGTCTGATCGGAACCCCGGCTACCCGCCGGTCAACTCCTCGTAGGCTTCCGCGTCCATCAGGGACGCGCAGGGATCAGCCTCGGCGCAACTCATCTTCAGGATCCAGCCATCATCCTCCGGAGAATCGTTGACCTGCCACGGCTCTTCGCGCAAGGCCTCGTTGACTTCCACGACCCGGCCTGAAGCCGGCGCAATCAACTCGGATGCCGTCTTCACGGACTCGATGACCCCGAAACTCTGACCCTGCACCAGCTCGATGCCGGGACCGGGCAACTCCACGAACAGGATGTCGCCCAGTTCCCCCTGGGCGTAACGGGTCACGCCCACGGTGGCCATGCCGGACCCATCGGGCTCCAGCCAGAGGTGATCCTGACTGTAACAACGCTTGCTCATTGCCTCTCCGCCTGCCCGGAATCAGTGCCGCCGCCGCCGGGCTCGGGCGCCACGCATCGCCTCGGCCAGGATTCCATGATCCAAAGCTTCGAGATTTCCGTCGGCCTGTCCCGCCACCTGGTCCAAGTCTTTAACCGCCTCATCCACGGACAGATTCAGGCATTGCGCCGTTCCTGCCAAACCACCAATCTGGATCTTCAGCAACGTACTATGTGGCACCTGGGTGCGATCCTCCACCTCCCCGAACGCTTCGGCACCGACCTGCTCGAAGAATTCCTGCAGGGACCGGCAACGATCACAGGCGCAGGCATCATTGCAGTCGATGCCGGCACCCTCCCGGCGTGTCACCGCCACGGCCCGCGAGCAGGCATGCGTCTCGGCAACAATCAGGCGCTCGAACGGACAACGCGTGTTCATGCCGTCGTCCCCAGGCAACGGGTGTACGAGTTGCCGCGAATGATTTCGGCATGAAACTGGTCTCGCACCAGTTGGTGCTCCATGGCCAGGGCATCAAAGCGCTCCACCACCGGCTCCGGCGCGCAGACATACAAATCCATCCCGGACAGGTCCGGGTGGTCTTCCAGCACGCGTTTCAACATCGCCTCGACCTTGTCCATGCCGGACAACTCGTCTTTCGCCCATTCGCTGAACGACTCTTCGATCACCAGAGGCGTGTAGCTCAATTCGTCAAGTGCATCCCCCCAGGAGCGGCACAAGTTGTGCATGTACAGGTCTTCCTTGCCGCAACAGATCCGGTACAGATGCAGGGGCTGTTCGGATTCGCGCGCGGTGAGGTGCTCGAGCATGCTCTTGATGGCCGCGAACCCGGTGTCAAACGCCACGAACAAGGCCGGGCGAGTCGAATCATCGTCGAATGCGAACCGACCCCCCGGGGCCTCGACCGTCACGGTCTGCCCCGGACGCAGGGACTCAAATGCGCGGTCGGAAAAGTCGTCGTCCGGCAAACGGCGAATATGGAAGTCGACATGCCGTTCGTCGCAGGGGCAACTGGCAATCGCGCTGTCGCTCGTCACGCCATTCTCCAGCGTCAGGGTCGCATACTGGCCGGCCAGGAAGCGAAGCCGTTGCGAGCGGGGGACGCGCAGCTTCAGCCACAACAGGCGCTCACCGAGCTTTTCGGCAACCTTCACTTTCGCCTGCAAGGTCTGCCAGGGAATGGACGTCGGGTCTTTTTCGAGCACAACCTCAAGCGTGAGATCGCTCTGCGCGCCATTGCTGCACATCAGGAAATCGCCGTGCGCCCGCTCGGCCTGGGTGAACACGAAGTCGTGGTGGCGAACAGGCTTGAGTTCGCCCTCTATGAGCCGGGCACGGCACAGCCCGCAATTCCCGGCGCTGCACCCGTACGGAAGGCC
This sequence comes from Gammaproteobacteria bacterium, assembly GCA_026713705.1. Taxonomy (GTDB): domain Bacteria; phylum Pseudomonadota; class Gammaproteobacteria; order Poriferisulfidales; family Poriferisulfidaceae; genus Poriferisulfidus. The sequence continues at coordinate 18,313 of JAPONY010000094.1, read as the reverse complement.
GACACCCTCGCGGATGGCGGCCTCAAGCAGGGTTTCGTTCCCCTGAATTTCGAACGAACGGTCGGCGTTCCGGAGCCGGACTGTCGCCATGGGCGCGAATCAGGCGGCCTGTTCCATCCCGCTGTCGTACGCCCCGCGTGCGGCCGCCCCGTTCAGGCGGGCCCGCTTGGCGATCGCATCCTGCCCAGTCCCACGATTGGCTTCGACGCCTCCCCAGGACTTCATTGCCTGCTGCTGCAAGGCGCGACCATAGGAGAAAGTCACCGCCCAGGGAAGGTCCGGATGCCGGTTGATCGCATTCAGGTGCGCACTGGCCTCCTCGTCGCTCTGCCCGCCGGACAGAAACGCGATTCCGGGCACTGCCGCCGGAACCGTCTTTTTCAGACATTCCACCGTGCGTGCGGCCACGGTCTCGACATCCGCCTGCTCCGCGCACCGATCACCTGAAATCACCATGCTGGGCTTGAGCACGATGCCTTCGAGCCATACGCCCTGACGCGCCAACTGGTCGAACGTCACTTCCAGCGCGCGGACGGTTACCTCGTAGCTGCGAGCGATGTCGTGCTCGCCGTTCATCAGCACTTCGGGTTCCACGATCGGCACCAGATCAGCCTCCTGGCACAGGGCCGCATAGCGGGCAAGACCATGAGCATTGGCTTCCAGGCAGGCTTCGCTCGGCAGGCCATCTCCGATGGTGATCACCGCCCGCCACTTGGCGAAACGGGCACCCAGTTCCGCATACTCAGTCAAGCGCTCGCGCAGACCGTCCAAGCCCTCGGTCACCTTCTCGCCCGGATGTCCCGCCAGGTCCTTGGCGCCTTTATCCACCTTGATGCCCGGCACGATGCCGATCGAGTTCAGGTGTTCGGGAAACGGCGTGCCGTCCAGCAGCTTCTGGCGCAGGGTCTCGTCGAACAGGATCGCGCCTCCAACGTGATCCCCCAAGCCCGCGGCCGTCACCAGCATATCGCGGTAGGCGCGTCTATTTTCCTCTGTAAATTCAATGCCTAAGGCGTCAAAACGTTTCTGGCAGGTCGGGTGGCTTTCGTCCATCGCCAAAATCCCCTTGCCGGGGGCCACCATGGCGTGCGCGGTTGCGCTCAGTGTTTCACGGTTCATAAAAAAATTTCAGGTTAAAAGTAAAAAGTTGATTAAAGTTCCTATTTTATCGCTATTCGATTGCCGCGCCCTGCGACTCGGGCATTGCCCCGGCCTCCACGATCTTCAGGGCATTCGTACCTCCCTGCACGCCTGCCAGATCGCCCTTGGTGATGATCACCCGGTCGCCATCCTCCACCACGCCGCTTTTTTTCAGCACGTCGACGAGATCGTGGTTGAGTTGGGCATGATCGGTGCTGATGCTGCGCAGGGTGGCCGGATACACCCCCCGGTACAGGTTGACCCGCCGGCGCGTCTCAAGGTTGCGGGAGACCGCATAGATCGGAATGCTGGAACGGAAGCGCGACATCTGCCGGGGCGTGGAACCGGATTCGGTCAATGCGGCAATCGCCTTGACCTCCATGTGGTTGGCGGTAAAGATCGCCGACAGCGCGATGGCTTCATCCGGGTCAAACAGGCCTTCTTCCTCGTTGGCGAGATCCAGGATGTCGCCGGCGGCGTTGCCCTCGGAACCCACACAGATGCGGCTCATCGCCAGCACCGCCTCGATCGGATTGCTGCCGACCGCCGTCTCCGCCGACAGCATCACGGCGTCGGTCCCGTCCAGCACGGCATTGGCGACATCGAACACTTCCGCACGCGTCGGCACGGTGCTGGTGATCATGGATTCCATCATCTGCGTCGCCGTGATCACCACCCGGTTGTGCCGCCAGGCTTTGCGGATCAAGCTTTTCTGCACCGCCGGCAGTTCCGGGTCGCCAATCTCCACGCCCAGATCACCGCGCGCCACCATGATTGCGTCCGAGGCGTCCAGGATCTCGTCGATATTCTCGACCGCCTCGACCCGCTCGATCTTCGCGATCAGGTGCGCGTTGCCGCCCGCCTCGCGCAGGAGTTCGCGCGCATAGTAGATGTCGCCCCCGCTGCGCGGGTAGGACACGGCAAGATAGTCCACGCCGATCTCCGCGGCCAACTGGATGTCCTGATGATCCTTGGCGCTGATGGAAGGCGCCGACAAGCCGCCGCCGGCGCGGTTGACACCCTTGGCGTCCTGCAAAACCCCTCCGGTCACGGTTTCGGTGACGATGCGGCCAGATTCCAGCGCCTTGACCTTCAGCATGAGACGGCCGTCGTCCAGCAGCAGGTCGTCGCCGACACGGACATCTTCAGACAACTCCGGATACGTCAGTCCAACGGCTTCGCTCGTACCGGCTTTCGGGTCAAGATGCGGATCCAGGACGAACGGGTCGCCGGGCTTGAGGGTGATCGAGCCGTCACGAAAGCCGGCAATGCGGATTTTCGGCCCCTGGAGATCGCCCAGGATCGCCAGATGGTAATCCGGTTCGGTCATTTCGCGAATTCGTTCCGCCCGTTCACGATGTTCATCCTGAGTGCCATGCGAGAAGTTCAGGCGAACCACGTCCACGCCGGTGTCGATCAGACCTTGCAGCAGCTCCGGCGAATCCGTCGCCGGGCCCAGAGTGGCGATGATCTTGGTGCGCCGGTGGCGCAGCTCTGAGGAGGGCGCGGTCATGACGCCACCGTATTGAGAATCTCAACGGCTGGCAGGGCGCGTCCTGCCGCATATTCCAGAAATGCGCCGCCGCCGGTCGACAGATAAGACATCTTGCTTTTAATCCGAAAACTTCCCACGGCGGCCAGCGTATCACCCCCGCCCGCAATAGAAAAGGCTTGCGAGGCGGCAATGGCGCGACCCAGGGCCTCGGTTCCGTCCGCGAACCGGGAATCCTCGAACACGCCCAGGGGGCCATTCCAGATCACCGTGCGGGCGCTTTTCACGAGTCGGCCGTAATGTTTCCGGGTCTTCGGCCCCACATCCATGATCCGCTCTCCCTGGCATACCCCGTCCGCTTCGCGGATGACCGGCTCGTGCGAGTCCGGGATTTCACAGACCACGTCCCGGGGCAGCGGAACGGTCGCACGTCGCTTGGAGGAAGGGGCCATCAGCTGTCGCGCGAGAGCCAGCTGCTTCGGTTCATGCAGGGAGTCCCCAATGTCCAGGCCCGCCGCCGCCATGAACGTATTGGCGATCCCGCCGCCGACGATCAATTCATCGGCGACCTCGGCCAAGCGCTCCAGCACTTCGATCTTGGTCGACACCTTGGCGCCGCCGACAATCGCCACCAGCGGGCGTACCGGATTCTCCAAGGCGCGCTGCAACATACGCAGTTCACGCCGCAGCAGCGGCCCGGCGCAGGCACGGGGCGCATGCTGGGCAACCGCATGAGTCGAGGCATGGGCCCGGTGCGCACTGCCGAAAGCATCCATCACGTATAGATCGCACAAGGCGGCCATGCGTCGGCCCAAGGCATCGCTGTTGCCGGTCTCTCCCTTGAGGAAGCGCACGTTTTCAAGCAGTGTGACGCTGCCGGGCCTGGAGTTCACTCCGTCGATCCAATCGCGCCGGAAACCCACCGGCTCGCCCAACCGCTCCGCCAATGCCGCCGCCACCGGTTTCAGGGAAGCGGCGACATCGTGTTGCCCTTCCCGGGGCCGCCCCAGATGCGACATCACCAGAATGCGGCAACGGGCCTGCTGCAGGCGGCGGATGGTCGGCAGGCTCGCGCGGATTCGTTCATCCGCCGTAATGCGCCCGGATTCTATCGGCACATTCAAGTCGGTGCGCAGCAATACTCGGCTGCCCGGCTTGAGCTTGCCCGGCAAGCCGGGAGGCATGGTCATGCGGAAGCGCGCATCCAGGCCGCAATGACGTCCAGCATACGGTTGGAGAAGCCCCACTCGTTGTCGTACCACGACAGGACCTTGACCAGGTTGCCCGGAAGCACCTTGGTCAGCGAGGCGTCGAGCGAAGACGAGGCCGGGCTGTGGTTGAAGTCGATCGAGACCAAGGGGTCCTCGCAGTATGCCAAAACGCCTTTCAGCGGCCCTTCGGCGGCGGCGCGCACGGCGGCATTGACTTCTTCGGCGTTCGTCTCTCGACTGGCCACGAAACTCAAGTCCACCACCGAAACGTTGATGGTCGGCACACGAATGGCGAACCCATCCAGGCGGCCGTCGAGTTCCGGCAGAACCAGCCCGACGGCCCGCGCTGCACCGGTCGCGGTCGGAATCATCGACTGCGTGGCCGAACGGGCCCGACGCAGGTCGCTGTGCGCCACGTCCGTCAGCACCTGGTCGTTGGTATACGAATGGATGGTGGTCATGATGCCGGACTCGATGCCGACCGATTCCATCAGGACCTTGGCCAGAGGAGCCAAACAGTTCGTCGTGCAGGAGGCATTGGAAACCACGACGTGATCCGGGCCCAGCTGGTCGTGATTGACGCCGTAGACCACGGTCGCATCCACGTCCTTGCCGGCCGGGGCCGAGATCAGCACCCGGGGCGCTCCCGCCTCCAGGTGGCCCTGCGATTTCTCGCGCGACGCGAAAAGCCCGGTCGACTCGATCACCACGTCCACTTCCGACTCTTTCCAGGGAATGTCCGCCGGATTGCGGCAGGCGGTGAACCGGATGCGGTCGTCTCCCACCGTCATGGAGTCTCCATCGGCCTCCACACTCAGGTCGAACGGCCCATGCGCCGAATCGTAGCGGGTCAGATGCGCACTGACCTCCAGATCGCCGATGTCGTTGATGGCGACGATGCTGATTTCGTCCTGTCGCCCGGACTCGTAAAGGGCGCGCAAAACGTTGCGCCCAATGCGTCCGTAGCCATTAATCCCCACGCGAATGCTCATGCTGTCACTCCCTGACCCAACATTTCCCGGGCCATTGTTGTCAAATTTTCCTCGGTAAACCCGAAGTGTTCCATCACTCGGGCGCCTGGTGCCGAATGGCCGAATTCCTCGACCCCCAGCACACGTCCTTGCGGCCCCACCCAACGGTGCCACGGTGAACCTACTCCCGCCTCGATCGCGATCCGGGCAGAAGTCTCGTTCGGTAGTACTTGTTCCTGGTAATCCGGGTTCTGTCGGGCAAACCGTTCCATGCAGGGCATCGACACGACCCGCACCCGCACCCCGTCCAGCGCCGCCGCACAGGCGACCGCCAAGCCCACCTCCGAGCCGGTGGCAAGCAGGATCAGTTCCGGCGGTCCGTCCGAATCCACCAGCACGTATCCCCCGCGCGCAGACAGCGCGACGGTTTCCGGAGTGTGCTCCAGTTGCATCACGGACTGGCGCGACAGCGCCAGCGCGGTGGGGCCCTGCTCGGGCTGCAGCGCGCACTTCCAGGCGACTGCGGTTTCTACCGCATCGGCCGGCCGCCAGACCTCAAGCCCCGGGATCAGCCTGAGGCTCGCCAGATGCTCCACCGCCTGGTGGGTCGGGCCGTCCTCGCCCAGGCCGATGGAATCATGCGTCAGCACGAAGATCACCCGCTGGTGCATCAGCGCCGCCATGCGAATGGAGTTTCGGGCGTAGTCGGAGAACGTCAGGAAGGTTCCGCCATACGGGATGAATCCGCCATGCAGGGCCAAGCCGTTCATCACCGCCCCCATGCCGAACTCCCGGACCCCGTAGTAAATGTAGGTGCCGGACTCGTCCGCGCTGATCGCGTGGCTGCCCTTGGGCTGCGTGTTGTTGGAACCGGTCAGGTCGGCCGAGCCCCCGATCAGTTCCGGCAGGCTGTCGGCGATCGCATCCAGGGTGTTCCCGGAATGCTTGCGGGTCGCCGCCTTCGCGGGCTCCTCAAGTTGGTTCCTGATGTGGGTGTCGATTGCCTCCGTGAATGCCTCCGGCAAGCGATCTTCCAGGCGCCGAGCCAGTTCGACCGCGTCCTCCGGGCAACTGGCGGCATAGTCCTCCATGCGCGTCTGCCACTGGGATTCCATCTCTGCCCCCCGTTCCCAGGCATCCCAGGCCTCACGGATCTCGACCGGGACCTCGAACGGAGGATGGGGCCAGTCCAAGGTCTCGCGCGCCCGTGCCACTTCCTCGGCTCCGAGCGGGGCGCCGTGGGTGTCCGCGGTGCCCTGTTTCTGCGGCGCGCCGTAGCCGATGACGGTCCGGCAGCATAGGATCGACGGTCGGGGGTCGGCCTGAGCCTCAAGGATGGCTCGGTTCACCGCCTCCGGGTCATGCCCGTCGACATCCGGGATCACGTGCCAGCCATAGGCGGAAAAGCGCCCTGCCGTGTCGTCGGTAAACCAGCCCTTGGTCTCGCCATCGATCGAGATGCCGTTGTCGTCGTAGAACACGATCAGTTTGCCCAGGCGGAGCGTGCCGGCCAGGCTGCATGCCTCGTGCGAGACCCCTTCCATCAGGCATCCGTCGCCCGTGAATACGTAGGTTCGATGGTCGATCACCTGGTGTCCATCACGGTTGTAGCGTTCGCCCAGCAACCGTTCCGCCAGTGCCATCCCGACCGCGTTGGCCAGTCCCTGGCCCAGCGGGCCGGTCGTGGTTTCGACTCCGATGTCCCGGTCAAGCTCCGGGTGGCCGGGCGTGCGCGAATGCAATTGGCGGAAGGCCTGGAGGTCTTCCATCGACAACGGGTACCCGGTCAGGTGCAACAGGCTGTACAGCAGCATGGAACCGTGCCCGTTGGAGACCACGAAGCGGTCCCGGTCGGGCCAGCAGGGATTGGCAGGGTTGTGTCTGAGGTGATGGCGCCACAGGACTTCCGCGATATCCGCCATGCCCATCGGCATGCCGGGATGGCCGGAAGCGGCCTGCTCAACAGCATCCATGCTCAACGCACGTATGGCGTTGGCGAGTGTTCGCGGTGCAGGCATCGGCCCGGAAGAGGAAAGGTTTTCGGGTGGCGTCATCGACAGGGTGCATATTTTCCCCGGAAGCGGGGAAATACGCAAATTTCGGGCACATTGGATTAAACTGTTCTTCTTGACATTTAAATTTAGCGACCTAATAATAGACCTAATACAAGTCTTTTATAAGGTCTTTTCATGAGCTCAATCCACCCTGTCCTCGCTGACGCAAGCGCAGGCATATCCGAACTAAAGAAGAATCCCATGGCTATCGTCAAGCACGCCGAGGGGGCACCGGTCGCGATCCTGAATCGAAACCGGCCAGTCTTTTACGCCGTTCCCGCCGCTGCCTGGGAGGCCATGATCAATAAACTGGAAGACCTTGAGCTTGCGGCACTGATTCGCGAACGCGAGGGCGAGGCTGAAATCGAAGTTGATGTCGATGAGCTATAAGCTGGTTTTCCTCGAAAGCGCGATGCGCGAATGGAAAAAGCTGGACCCGGATATCCGCAAACAATTCAAAACAAAGCTGATCGCCCGCCTCGAAGCGCCACGGGTCGAACGAGACCGCCTGAGTGTCGTGAAAGACTGCTACAAGATCAAACTGCGCAGCGCGGGATACAGGCTCGTCTACCAGGTACGGGAACGGGACATTGTCGTGGCGGTGGTGGCCGTCGGCAAACGTGAGCGCAATACCGTCTATCGGGCGGCGACAAGAAGAATCTAGAACAAGAACGACACGGCATGGTCCTCCCCAAAAAAGCAAGGGCCGCTCCGAGGGGCGGCCCTTGAGCCGACAGCACGCTGCCAGCGGGTCATGACCTCATTATGCCATTTGCTTCCAATGTGTCCCAGTTTTTCTGAGCCTCTCGGGCATGACCGGGGGGTGCGAATGAGGCTTGCATTATGGTACTATTTATAGTACCATATTTGGCAGGATGCGTACGAAGCACCGGAGGACTCTGGAGAGTGTCTTCAAAAAGCCCACGCCTACAGGCATTCGGTGGGCGGACATCGTTGCCTTGTTGAAAGCGGTCGATGTGGATGTCTCTCAGCGTTCCGGATCTCGGGTGCTTTTGAAAAGAGGGGAAATGCGGATGGTTGTACACCGGCCTCACCCGGAGACGGAAACCGGAAAAGCAACGGTGCGTGACATCGCCGCATTTCTCAAAACCATGGGAGTCCAGCCATGATGACATACAAAGGATACACGGCCACGGTTGAATTCGATGATTCCGTAGGACGCCTTCACGGAAGGGTTGTCAACAGCGGCCCTTACCCGATTGCCACTTTCGAGGCAACCGATGTGGATGGCCTTCACGCCGAATTCCAGCGATCCGTCGACGAGTACCTTCTTTCCTGCCAAGAAGACGGCGTCGAGCCTCAAAGGCCTTTCTCCGGGAAACTCAATGTCCGGCTCGGGCCGGAACTCCACCAGAGCATCGCACGCTCAGCGACAGAGAGCGGACTAAGCCTGAACAAGTGGATCTGCCAAGCACTTGAAAAAAGCGTGACGTGACGGCCTGCCGCACAGAACCACACACTCACCAGTTATACTGCTTTTTTCGACACCTGCATTTCCATGCCATCACGTCTCCACTCCATCCTCCCCGGCATCCTGTTGGCTGCCACGTCGCTTTGCGCCTACGCGGAAGGCGAGCCCCCGCACCCCATGGTCGACGTCCCGCGCTCAAGCCTGATTTCCGAGGAAAAACTGCAAGGAACCACGACCAGCGATCTCGAGGCCCAGCGGGAGATTTATGCCGAGCAACTGGACGCCCTCTCCACTCTGCCGACCGAAGAGCTTGAAAGTGAACTGCTCCGGGTGCTTCTGGTCTACGATGCCGAACGGATCCAGATCATCGACATCATCCCGAAAATGATCGAACAGTACGAAGTCGAAGGAACACTCAGGGAAGACCTGATGAACTTCCGGGCGACCCTGACCAAGATCGTCGAGGAATTGCGTCCGGAAGTGACTTCCCTGCAGAAGTACAAGCCTTACGACTTCCGCATAGGCGTCAGTTACGCCGCGATGATGACCATCATGCAAAAGCAGCAGGCGGTCCGCGACCGGATGCTGCACGACCAGAAAGACCCCGGAACGATGCTCGGCCAGTACGCCCAGCGCTTGCAGGAAACCTATCGCGCGGTCGAGGAAGTGCGCCAGCAGTTGGAACTAGGCTACCAGACCGAAACGCTGAAGGAACAGATTGACCGGATCGACTTCGAACTGAAACGACGGCATCAATCGTAAAGTTCGCGCGCCAGCGCCAGCGTCTCCTCCGCATCCCACACCTGATCGTTGCTCTCGAACATCCGCGAGATCGCCTCGCGATGGGCGCGAAGTTTCAAGGCTCCGAAGGCCAGCCCGCCGAACAGGGAGATTCCATCAACTTCTCGGCCGCCATCGGTCATGTCCATCCCTTCCACGCCTAAGGGCGGGCAGGTCCCCACATCCCCGACCGCGCGCAGGCTGGAAGACGCCTGCCAGATCTCGGCCGACAGCAACTGTACCCCGGCCTGGCCCGTGGCCAGGACGACGGCCGCGCCTTCGATCGCAGCGGCCGTCCCAGCCGCATCCGATGCGGCCATGGGTTCCACCGCCACGCCATAGCGTTCCGAAATTCCCTCGCATGCCTGCTGGGCGCGATCCAGTTTGCGTGAAGTCAGGCGCACCCTGGCTCCCGACTGCGCCAGCATGACTGCCGCACGCTGCCCGACCGGCCCGGTTCCGGCCAGCACCGTTGCACTCGCGCCTTTGAGCGGATGCGCGGCACCCAGCATCGCAACCGCCGCCGCCGCGGTGGTATTGCAGCCGTTGGCATCCAACATCAACGACACCCGGAAGCCTTCGAAAAACTGAGACTTCACGGTCTCCATGAGGGCTTCGGCCTGGGCCAAATCGCTGCCGCCGATCAGGATCGCGGTGTAGCGCTTGTTCTTCGGCGCACGGGTAAAGATCGCGCCTTCCACCAGCGGGAAGCAATTGTCGGCGGCCACCCCGCCGTAGGCCAGGACGGCATCCGCTCCTCCATCGTAGGCGACCACCTGATCGAAGGCGGAGGGTTGGGCGTCCGTGTCCAGATGAAAGAGCAGCTTCTTCATGAATCCTTCCGGGGTCGGCGAATTTTAAATGATGTGCAGATTGTTGCGGCAGGCATCAGCCGGTCCAGCCCAGCCCGGCCGCCACGCAGTTGATCGACAGCAGCAACGGGACCAGGTCCAGCGTCTCCGGGCGTTCCTTGCCCCGGCACAATTTGATCAGTTCGACCTGCTCTCGGCTGACCCGGTCGATGATTGGCAGCCGCCGCGACAGGCGGTCGCTGAACATCACGAATCTTTCGCACAGGGTCTCGCTGCCGGACACCCGAAGCACGGCTTCGCGGGTCCGCTCGTACTCCTGCTCGATCAACGCAAAGATCTCGGCTCCCACCTCAGGGTCCGGGACCAGCGCGGCATAGTCCCGCGCGATGTCGAGCTGAACCTGATAGAGAGTCTTTTCCACCTCGTCGATCACCAGCCGGAACAGGTGGTGCCCCTCGAACATCTCGCGCAATAATTTCTCGCCTTCCTTGCCCCGCACCCGGATGAATTCCGCAATGGCATCGCCCACTCCGTACCAGCCCGGAATCATCATCCGGTTCTGCGTCCAGGCAAACACCCAGGGAATGGCACGCAAGTCGTCCAGGGTGTTGGCGCCGAAACGACGCATCGGCCGGGAGCCGATCTTGAGCAAGGCCAGTTCCTCGACCGGCGAGGCATCCTGGTAGAACATGACCAGGCCGGGGTGGTCGGCCAGTTTCCGGTAGGCGGTGTACGACAGTTGCGACAGGGCCTCCATGGCCTCCTCGAACCCGGGGTGCCGGGTTTTCGTGTGGTCGGGCAAGGAGTGTTCCAGCACGCTGGCCGCCAGGATCTCCAGTTGCGTCTCCGCGTAGCCGCGGTTCGCGTACTTTCCCGACACCACTTCGCCTTGCTCGGTCAGCCGCATCCGCCCCCCGATGGTGTCCGGTGGCTGGGCGGCAATCGCGCGTCCGGCCGGCATCCCGCCCCGCGACGACGAACCGCCGCGACCATGGAAAAACGCCACCGGCACGCCGCGCTCCTCGCCCACCCGGCGCATTCGGGACTGGGCCAGCGACACCTCGTGGTTGGAGCACAGGAACCCGCCGTCCTTGTTGGAATCCGAGTAGCCCACCATGACTTCCAGCACCCCAGGGCCGGCACGGACGCTGCGGCGCACGAGCGGGACGTCCAGCAACTCGCGCAGCAACCCAGGTCCCCGGCGCAGATCGTCGATCGTCTCCAGCAGCGGCACCACCGGCAGGCGGCAGGTTTCGCAGTTCTTGAGGTCGGAAAACAGCCCGCCGTACTTGGCCAGGAGGTAGACCCCCAGCAGGTCCGCCTGCGTGTGCGTCATGCTCAGGACAAAGGCACCGAACGGCTCCATCCCGCGTTGGTCCGCGACCTCGCCGAGCAACCGGAACAATTCCAGGGTGCGCTGCGCCATTTCATCCTCAAGCTCAAGTTCGGGGAGCTTCTCCATCGGCTCGTTGAGTCGCCGCTTCAGCCACTCCAGCCATGCCTCGCTCCCGGGCTCCGGCGGTTCATCCCCTTCCAGCTGGCGATACAGGATTGCCAGGGTGTTGTTGATGACGGTGCTGTTCTCCCGAATGTCCAGGCTCACGGTGTGGAAGCCGAACACCTGCGCCTCCAGGCGCAGCGGGCGTACCAGCAAGTCGGCAATAGAGCCGCAATCGGTCTCGCGCAGGCCTTTTTCCAGGGCCTTCAGGTCTTCCACCAATTCGGCCGCATTCGCGTATCCTTCCGGAGCCTCGTTCTGGGTCGCCTCAAGGCGGCGCATCAGAAGGTTCAGGTATTGCCGGAAGACCTCCTGCGGGTTGCGCGCGCGCAATGTGTCCGCGTCCTCATGCCCGCCCATCATGACGTCGAGGCGAGACAGGAATTCTGCCGGCACGTCCACCGCGTGCGCGACTATGGACAGCCGGCTCCGGGCCTCCGCCATCTGCCGGTACAGGTGCGACAACGCGGCCCCCCGGTAACCGTCAAGGGCCTCCCGGGTCACCTCGGGGGTCACGTGGGGATTGCCGTCGCGGTCACCGCCGACCCAGCAGCCGAAGTGAAGCAGCGGCGGCGTCTCGAACTGCGCACCGGGATAGTGCTCTTCCAGCGCCTGCGACAACTGCCAGAACAGGTCGCGCGCACCACGATAAAGCGATTCATCGAAAAAGTGCAGGACCCACGCGACCTCTTCCGTCACGGTCGGTTTGGTCAGACGAATCTCTCCGGTCATCCACAACAGGTCGATCTCGTCGCGGATGGCGCTGATCATGCGCTGGCGTTCCCGCTCGGTGTAGCGGGTCTCTTCCAGTTCCTTGAGCCACACGTAGATGCGGCGGTGGATTTCCAGCACCGTGACCCGCTTGGCCTCGGTCGGATGTGCCGTCAGCACCGGCACCACCTGGGCGTCCCGCAAGCGGGCGCGAACGGCTTCGGCATCGAGCCCGACGGAGCGGGCGTGCGCGAGTGCGGCCGAAAAAGACCCGGGCACCTGCTGGGGCCCCAGTTCGCTCTCGATCGCCCGGCGATGGCGGATCGCCGCGTTCTGCTCGGCAATGTTGAAAAGCTGGAAACCGATCCCGTAGGCCTGAAGAACCCGCAACCGGTTCTCCGGGGTTATCTGCCCCCGGTTCTCAAGGAGTTCAGTGATTTCCGGGGTCCGGCGACGGATGACTTCCAGCAGCAGCCCTCCCAGCCGCTGGACCATGCTGTCCGTATAGCGCAGGGTCTCGGCGCGTATACGGTCTTCCGGGCAATCGGCAGAAGGAGCGATGTCGGACGGCATGCGGGCGGGGCCGATCCCGGAGCGGGCACTCAGGCGACGCGGTCGCGCGGCTCCTGGTTGGAGAAAAACAGATCCAGATTCTCGACCACCCGCATGCCCATGGCGATCCGGGTCTCGGTCGAGGCGCTGCCCAGGTGCGGCAGAAGAACCGCATTCTCAAGGCCTAAGAATCCGGGATCCAGTTTGGGCTCGCCTTCGAAGACGTCAAGCCCGGCACCTGCAATGGTGCCGTTTTTCAGCGCCGCGATCAGGGCCTGATTGTCGATGATGTCGCCACGCGCGGAATTGATCAGGATGGCGGAAGACTTCATCCGAGCCAGGCGCTCTTCGTTGAGCAAATGGTAGGTCGATTCGCCGCCCGGGCAATGCAGGGACACGAAGTCGGCCTGCTCCAGCACTTCCTCGACCGAATTGCACTCGGTCGCCTGGAATTTCTCCACGACTTCCGGCTTCGGCGGGTACGGGTCGTGGAAGATCACCTTCATGCCGAATCCGAAATGGCAGCGTTGCGCCATGGCCTGCGCGATACGGCCGAAACCGACGCAACCCAAGGTCTTGCCGGTGACCTTGGTCGCCAGCATGTGGGTCGGGCGCCAGCCGGCCCACTCTCCGGCGCGCAGGTGCCGTTCGCCTTCGCCGGTGCGGCGGGCGGCGGTCAGCATCAGGTTCATGGCGATGTCCGCGGTGCAGTCGGTCAGGACTTCCGGCGTGTTGGTCACGACCAGGCCGGCCTGCTTGGCCGCGTCCAGGTCGATATGGTTAAAGCCCACGCCGAAGTTCCCCAGGATCTTCGCGCGGATGCCGTCGATGCCGAGCACTTCGGCATTGATTGGATCCGTCACGGTCGGGCAGACCGCATCGTACTCGCGCAGAGCCTGGTGTAACTCGTCCACGCTCATCGGATGGTCGTCCTCGTTGAGCGTGAAGTCGTAGTGCTCGAACAGATGCGCTTCGACCGGTTCCGGCCAGCGGCGCGTGGCAATGACTTTGGGTTTTGACATGCGGCCTCCTTACAGCCTTGACATAACGTCTTTCATGGTGGAACCGAACTCGGAAGGGCTGGGCACGATCGCCACCCCGGCTTCCTGGAAAATCTCGACTTTCTCCGAGGCGCTCTCGCCTTTCCCGGAAATGATGGCCCCGGCATGGCCCATGCGCCGTCCCTTCGGCGCGGTCAGGCCCGCCACGTAGGCCGCGACCGGCTTGCTCATGTGGTCGCGCGCGAATTCCGCCGCCTCCGCTTCCTGAGGGCCTCCGATCTCGCCGATGATCATGACCGCGTCCGTGTCGGGATCCTGTTCGAACAGTTCCAGGATGTCGCGGTGCGAACTGCCGTTGATCGGGTCGCCACCGATCCCGATGCTGGTCGAGATGCCGATGCCTTCGGCCTTCATCTGCGAGGCGGCTTCGTAGCCCAGCGTGCCGGAACGTCCGACCACGCCGACCCGGCCCGGTTCGTAGATATGGCCCGGCATGATTCCGAGCATCGCTTCGCCCGGCGTGATGGAACCCGCGCAGTTGGGCCCGGTCAGGATCATCTTGCGCTCTTTCGGGTAGCGCAGCATGAAACGCTTGACGCGGATCATGTCCTGGGCCGGGATGCCATCGGTGATTGCCACGCAATACTCGATGCCCCCGTCGGCGGCTTCCATGATCGAGTCGGCGGCCGCGGCTGCGGGCACGAACACGATGCTGGCCGTTGCGCCCGTTGCATCTACCGCTTCCTTGATGGTGTTGAACACCGGCAGGTTCAGGTGCGCCTGTCCGCCTTTCCCCGGCGTGACGCCCCCGACCACATTGCTGCCGTATTCCAGCATCTCCTTGGCGTGAAAGGTTCCGATCCGGCCGGTGAAGCCCTGGATTAGGATCTTGGTGTCTTTGTTGATCAGAATCGACATCGTGTCACTCTCCCTTTTCCTGTGCGGCCGCCACCGCCTTCTGGGCGGCATCGGCTAATGTGTCGGCCATGATGATGGGCAGCCCGCTGTCGACCAGCATCTGGGTGCCCTCCTCCACATTGGTGCCGGACAGGCGCACCACCAGGGGCACGCCGAGGTCGACCACGCCGAGCGCCTTGATCAGGCCTTCGGCGATCCAGTCGCAGCGGTTGATTCCCGCGAAGATGTTGACCAGCATGGCCTTGACGTTGCCGTCCTGCAGCACCAGTTCGAACGCCTTGGCCACCCGCTCCGGCGACGCGCCGCCGCCGATGTCGAGGAAGTTGGCCGGCTCGCCGCCGGACAGCTTGATCATGTCCATGGTGGCCATGGCCAGCCCGGCGCCATTGATCATGCAGCCGATGTCGCCGTCCAGGCCGACGTAGCTGAGGTCGTGGTCGGAGGCCGCGGTCTCGCGCGGGTCCTCCTGCGACATGTCGCGCAGTTCGGCCACCTCGCGATGGCGGAACAGTGCGTTGTCATCGAATTCCATCTTGGCGTCCAGGGCGATCAGGCGCCGGTCCCGGGTCACCACCAGCGGGTTGATCTCGACCATGCTGGCATCCAGTTCGACCATCGCCTTGTACAGGCCGCGGAACGTGGCCACCGCCTGCTTGACCAGGTCTGCTCCCAGACCCAGCCCGAAGGCCAGCTCCTGCGCCTGGAAGTGGCGCATGCCGGATGCCGGGTCGATGCTGATGCGCAGGATGCTCTCCGGCTTCTCCTGGGCCAGCTGTTCGATTTCCATGCCGCCCTCGGCGGAAGCCACGGCGACGTGCCGCTGCTTGGCCCGGTCCAGCACGAATGCCAGGTAGATTTCGCGGTCGATATCGACTCCGGCCTCGACGTACAGCTTCTGGACCAGTTTGCCGCTTGACCCGGTCTGGTGGGTCACCAGCTTCTCGCCCAGCATCTCGTCCGCAGCGCGGCGCACTTCGTCGTTGCTCCGGCACAACCGGATGCCCCCGGCCTTGCCGCGCGCGCCGGAATGGATCTGCGCCTTGACCGCGCATACCGTGGATCCTTGAGAGTTGTAGGCAGCCACAGCCTGGTCGGGGCTGTACACCAGCGTGCCCGGCTGTGTCTGGATTCCGTAGTTGGCCAGAACTTCCTTGGCCTGGTATTCGTGTATGTGCATGTCGCTTGTCCTCGTTTTAGCTGCGTGCGGCGATTGCTTCCGCCAAACGCACCACGTTCTCGGCCATCCGTGCCGAAGCCGCATCGATCATCTTGCCGTCGACGGCAGCTGCGCCCCGGCCTTCCGCCGCCGCGATCTCCAGTTCCTTCAGGATTCGCCGGGCCCGATCCACTTCCGCCTCCGGCGGAGAGAAGATTTCGTTGGCCAGTTCGATCTGGGACGGATGGATCGCCCACTTGCCCTCGATCCCGAGTGCAGCGGCGCGGCGTGCTGCCGCCCGATAGCCGTCCGGATCCTTGAAGTCGCCGAATGGTCCGTCAATCGCCCGCAGGCCGTACGCCCGGCAAGCCACCGTCATGCGAGACAGGGCGAAGTGCCACTGGTCTCCCGGGTAGTCGGGATTGAGTCCGCCGATGTTGACCGTGCGTGCCCGGTTGGACGCGGCGTAATCCGCCACTCCAAAATGCAAGGCTTCCAGACGTCCGCCGTAGGCAGCGATCGCTTCGACGTTGGCCATGCCCAGAGCCGTCTCGATCAGGGCCTCCAAGCCGACCCGGGTTTCAAAACCTTTGCCCTGTTCGACCTGGTTCACCATCGCCTCGACCATGTAGATATCTGCCGGCACGCCCACTTTCGGGATCAGGATCGTGTCCAGGCGGTCGCCCGCCTGTTCCATCAGATCCACCACATCGCGGTACATGTAGTGGGTGTCGAGCCCGTTGATTCGCACCGAAATGGTTTTTCCCGCACCCCGCCAGTCCAGGTCGCGCAAGGCTTGGATGACATTGATCCGAGCCTGCTCCTTGTCACCCGGCGCGACCGCATCTTCCAGATCCAGGAAGACGTAGTCGACCGCGGAGTTCAGTGCTTTTTCAAACAGCGCCGGGTTGGAACCCGGGACCGCCAGTTCACTGCGCTGAAGACGAGTCGGCGCGGGAGTGGCTTGAGTGTGGCTCATTCAGGATTCCTCACTTCTTCTTGCGCTTCGGCGCTGCCTTCTTGACCGCGGTCTCGCGGGGGCCTTTGGCGGCACCGAACGCGGCGATCTTCTTCTTGCCCTTCGCAGTGTCGCAGTAGTACTCGACCGCCTTGGCCACGCCCGAACCCGGGCGGACCTTCATGCCGGCATCGCGCATCGCCATTTCCACACCACCGAGGGCCGCCATCATGCGTACCTCGTTGTTGTCGCCCAGATGGCCAATACGGAACACCTTGCCGGCGACCTCGGACAGGCCGGCGCCCAGCGAAATGTTGTAGCGATGGTAGGCAATATGAATCACTTCGGCGGCATTCACGTTCTTCGGCACCTTGATCGCGGACACCGTGTCGGAGTACCACTTCGGCGCGTCCGCACACAGGCTCAGGCCCCACCCGCCAATCGCCCGGCGCACGCCTTCGGCCAGCCGGTGGTGGCGCTGGAACACGTTGTCCAGGCCTTCCCCGAGCAGCAGGTCGATGGAGGCGCGGAGGCCCCGCAGCATCGGCGCCGAGGGGGTGTAGGGGAAGAAGCCGTCCTTGTTGGTCGCAATGTGATCGGCGATGTCCAGGAAGCAGCGCTTGCACTTGGCGTTCTTGGCTGCCGCCAGCGCGCGGCGCGAGAAGCAGACCAGCGCCATGCCGGCCGGCAGCATGAAGCCCTTCTGCGAACCGGATACGGCCACGTCGACTTTCCATTCGTCCATGCGGAAGTCGATGCTGGCGATGGAACTGACGCCATCGACCATCAGCAGTGCCGGATGCTTGGCCCGGTCCATGGCCCGGCGCAAGCCCGCGATGTCGCTGGTGACACCGGTTGCGGTCTCGTTGTGGCAGGCCAGTACCGCCTTGATCTTATGCTCCTTGTCCTTCTTCAGGATCTGCTCGAACTTTTTGAGCGGCACGCCCTCGCCCCATTTCACCTGCACCAGTTCCACGTCCATGCCCATGCGCTGGGCCAGATCCGCCCACAAGTGGGAAAACTGCCCGAAGCGGGCAGTCAGGACGCGGTCTCCCGGCGACAGGGTGTTGGTCAGCGCCACTTCCCAGCCGGCCGTGCCGGTCGCGGGAAAGATGAAGCTCTTACCGGTGCGGGTCTTGAAGATCTTGTTGAGGTCGCGCAGCAGAGGCTTGACCAGTTGGGGGAAGTCGGGCGCCCGATGGTCTTCCATCGGTACGATCATGGCGTTCTGAACAGCGACCGGAATATGCGTGGGTCCTGGCGCGTAGAGATAGTTGCGGCCAGGGAAGACAAGTTTTTCAGCGGGCATAGGAAAGTCCTTTTCATTGATGGAAAAGACGCACGCCGGACACCACAGCCCTGCGCCGTCATAAAAAAACCGCCGGAGCGGCTATAGGGGCAGGCGGCTATAAAGCACCCGTCGCCAACCCGCTAGGCGCGTAATATGCCACAGAGCCGGGATTTCACCAAATCCGAATCCCGCGGGGGGTGCACGTCAGATTTTTGAGATTTGCGGGTAGATTGCCAGCCGGCGGAGGTTCTGGCACAATATCTGATAATGTTTTTCATTGTAAGGTGAATGCGATGAGTGCTCCCTCTCCCCTCTCTGCCCTGGCCCGGCAACGGG
>JAPONY010000093.1 GCA_026713705.1 Gammaproteobacteria bacterium | reverse complement strand
GATGGCCAAGGAGAAATTCGAACGGACGAAGCCGCACGTGAACGTGGGGACGATCGGGCACGTGGACCATGGCAAGACGACGCTGACGGCGGCGCTGACGAAGGTGATGGCGGAGACGCACGGCGGCGAGGTGCGGGATTATTCGCAGATCGACAACGCGCCGGAAGAACGGGAGCGGGGGATCACGATCGCGACCGCGCACGTGGAGTACGAGTCTCAGAACCGTCACTACGCGCACGTGGACTGCCCGGGCCACGCGGACTACGTGAAGAACATGATCACGGGCGCGGCCCAGATGGACGGGGCGATCCTGGTGGTAAGCGCGGCGGACGGCCCGATGCCGCAGACGCGGGAGCACATCCTGCTGGCGCGCCAGGTAGGGGTGCCGCACATCCTGGTGTACCTGAACAAGGCGGACCAGGTGGACGACGCGGAGTTGCTGGAACTGGTGGAGATGGAAGTGCGCGAGGAGCTGAGCAAGTACGAGTTCCCGGGCGAGGACACGCCGATCATCACCGGCTCGGCGCTGAAGGCGCTGGAAGGGGATTCCGGGGAGCACGGGATCGAATCGATCGTGAAGCTGATCGACGCGATGGACGCGTACATTCCGGAACCGGAGCGCGCGGTGGACGGAGACTTCCTGATGCCGGTGGAAGACGTGTTCACGATTTCGGGCCGGGGCACGGTGGTGACGGGCCGGGTGGATCGCGGCATCGTGCAGGTGAACGACGAGGTGGAGATCGTGGGGATCAAGGAGACGCAGACGACGATCTGCACGGGCGTGGAGATGTTCCGCAAGCTTTTGGACGAGGGTCGCGCGGGGGACAACATCGGGGCGCTGCTTCGGGGCACGAAGCGCGAGGATGTGGAGCGCGGCCAGGTGCTGTGCAAGCCGGGATCGATCACGCCGCACACGGAGTTTTCGGCAGAGGTGTACATCCTGTCGAAGGACGAGGGCGGGCGCCACACGCCGTTCTTCACGGGCTACCGCCCGCAGTTCTACTTCCGGACGACGGACGTGACGGGGGCGGTGACGCTTCCGGAGGGGACGGAGATGGTGATGCCGGGAGACAACGTGTCGATGGAGGTGGCCCTGGGGGCCCCGATCGCGATGGAGGAAGGTCTCCGTTTCGCCATCCGCGAGGGCGGCCGCACGGTCGGCGCCGGCGTGGTCACCAAGATTTCCAAGTAACGCCGATCTATTCCAAACAACCGCAGACCGAATCAAATCATGGCCGCACCAAAGAAAAAAGCCCGCCAACCGAAACCGGAGACTGCGGTATCCGAAGCGGTCGCGGCCGTACCGAAGAAAGGCAAAGGCCGCTACAGCAGCCTGCGGCTTCGATTGAAAGCGTTCGATCATCGGCTGGTGGACCAGTCGGCGCGCGAGATCGTCGAGACGGCACGGCGCACTGGTGCCCAGGTGCACGGCCCCATTCCACTGCCGACCCGCCGGGAACTGTTCACCGTACTGATTTCCCCGCACGTCGACAAGGATGCGCGCGACCAGTACGAGATCCGCACCCACAAGCGCATGATCGACATCATCAACCCTTCCGAGAAGACGGTGGACGCGTTGATGAAGTTGGATCTTCCCGCAGGCATCAACGTCCAGCTCAAGTAAGGGGACGACGTCATGAGTCTCGGCATCATCGGAACCAAGATCGGCATGACGCGGCTCTTCCGCGACAGCGGCGAGTCCGTGCCGGTGACGCTGGTGGCGGTCGACTCCAACCGGGTGGTGCGCATCAAGAACGGAGAGTCGGACGGCTACTCGGCCGTGCAACTGAGTTACGGCACCCGACAGGCGAAGCGCATGCGTCGCCCGTTGGCAGGCGAACTCAAGAAGATTGGGCTGGAGACCGCCCGCGGCCTCAAGGAATTTAGAGTCGACGCGGACACGGAGCTCCCGGAGGTCGGCGCCGAGGTGGGCGCGGATCTGTTCGAGGCCGGTCAGAAAGTCAACGTCAGCGGCACCAGCATCGGCAAGGGCTTTGCCGGTACGATCAAGCGCCACAATTTCCACGGCCAGGACAATTCACACGGCAATTCGCTGTCGCACCGGGTCATGGGCGCGACCGGGCAGTGCCAGTTCCCGGGGCGCGTATTCAAGGGCAAGAAGATGCCCGGGCGCATGGGCGGCAAGCAGGTCACCCAGCGCAACCTTGAAGTCGTCCAGGTCAGCAGCGAAGAGCAGCTGCTGTGGATTCGCGGCGCCGTTCCAGGCGCCACCGGCGGGCGGGTCGTCGTCCGTCCGGCGCGGTGAGGGCATGGACATGGAACTGAAGACCCGCGATACCCAAGCTGCCGTGACCGTTGCGGACGAATGCTTCGACGTGGCGTTTCACGAGGCGCTGGTCCACCAGGCGGTGGTGACCTATGCCCAACGAGGCCGCCAAGGGACCTCTGCGCAGAAGAACCGTGCCGCCGTGCGCGGCGGCGGAGCCAAGCCCTGGCGACAGAAAGGCACCGGACGAGCGCGGGCCGGGAGTATCCGTTCACCGATCTGGCGCAGTGGGGGCGTGGTGCATCCAGCCAGCAACCGCACGTACAACGCCAAACTGAACAAGAAGATGTATCGCCATGCGATGCGTTCGATCTTCTCCGAACTTTTGCGTCAGGAACGCCTGCATGTCGTGGAGTCGTTCGAGCTGCCGGAGCCGAAGACCCGCTTGGCGCGCGAAAAGCTTGACGGGCTCGGTCTGACCAGCGTGCTGATCCTGATCGAGAGCATGGAGCCGAACGTGTACCTGGCCGTGCGCAACCTGCCGAACTACGACGCCTGCGAGGTGAATGCGGTGGATCCGGTCTCGCTGTTGCGCTATGAGCATGTGCTGATCACCCGGTCGGCGCTGAGCCTTCTGCAGCAACGTCTGGGAGGTGCGGCATCATGAGCATGTTCGGAAAGATCAAGGGCCTCCTGAAGGGCAAGCCGAAGGACGCACCGGTCGAGGAAGTCAAGAAGGTCGAGAAACCGGAAGCCGAAGCCAAGCCGGTTGCGGCGAAGAAGGCAGCAGCAGCTCCGGCCACGCCCAAACCGGCCCCGGTCGAAGTCAAGAAGCCCGGCGAGGAACGCCTGAGCCAAGTGATCCTGAGCACGCGGATGTCCGAGAAGTCGGTCCGTCTGGCGGAAGAGGAACAGTACGTCTTTGAGGTGCTGAAAGACGCGACCCGCAACGAGGTCAAGTACGCGGTGGAGAAGATGTTCGACGTGAAAGTCGATGCCGTGCGGATGACCAACGTCCGCGGCAAGGTCAAACGTCAGGGTCGCCGCAATGACTGGAGCAAGGCCTATGTACGGCTTGCCCCCGGCCAGAACCTAGAAGGCACGGAGATTAGCGCATGACTGTCGTCAAGGCTCGCCCGACCTCTCCCGGTCGCCGCTTCCGCGCCAGCGTTCGCACGCCGGACCTGCACCGCGGACGGCCGCATCGTGCCCTGGTCCAGGGCCAGTCGAAGACGGGAGGGCGCAACAACCAGGGGCGCATCACCACCCGGCACATTGGCGGGGGCCACAAGCAGCTTTACCGGACTATCGACTTCCGCCGGAACAAGGACGACATCCCGGCCCGGGTGGAACGAATCGAATACGACCCGAACCGCAGCGCGCACATCGCCCTGCTGCTGTATGCGGACGGGGAACGGCGCTACATCGTTGCCGCCGAGGGCCTGAAGGCGGGGATGGAAGTGATCTCCGGCGACAAGGCGCCGATCTCACCGGGTAACTGCCTGCCCCTGCGGAACATGCCGGTCGGTATCGTGGTGCACGGCGTGGAACTGCGTCCCGGAGGCGGTGCGCGCCTGGCGCGCAGCGCGGGTGCCTACGTGCAACTGCTGGCCCGCGAGGGCTCCTACGCCACGCTGCGGCTGCGCTCCGGCGAGGTGCGCAAGGTGCTGAGCGAGTGCCGCGCGGTGATCGGCGAAGTAGGCAATTCTGAACATTCCCTGGCCAAGCTCGGCAAGGCCGGCGCAAAGCGCTGGCGCGGAGTGCGCCCGACGGTGCGTGGCGTAGCCATGAACCCGGTCGACCATCCGCACGGCGGGGGCGAGGGCAAGACTTCCGGCGGTCGCCATCCGGTCACGCCCTGGGGCGTGCCGACCAAGGGGCACAAGACCCGCCACAACAAGCGGACCAGCTACCTGATTGTCCGCCGCAGACGCAAGAAGCAACGGTAACCCCATGTCACGTTCACTGAAGAAAGGCCCGTTCGTTGACCATCACCTGATGGCCAAGGTGCTCGAGGCCACCAAGAACAACGACCGCCGCCAGATTAAGACCTGGTCGCGGCGCTCCATGATCGTGCCGGAGATGGTCGGGCTCACGCTGGCCGTGTACGACGGCCGCCGGCATGTCCCAGTGCTGGTCAACGAGAACATGGTGGGACACAAGCTCGGCGAGTTCGCTCTGACGCGCACGTTCCGGCAGCATGCAGGCGACCGCAAGGCGAAAGTATGATGGAAACGCGCTGCATCTCCCGCTACCAGCGCATCAGCCCGCGTAAATGCCGGCTGGTGGCCAATCAGGTGCGCAGCCTGCCGGTCGGAGAGGCACTGGAGGTTTTGCGTTTTTCACCGCACAAGGCGGCGCAGTTGTTGCGCAAGACCATGGAATCGGCGCTGGCCAACGCGGAACACAATCACGGCGCAGACATCGACCTGTTGCGGGTACGCCGCGTGATGGTCGACGAGGGGCCAGTGTTCAAGCGCTTCCGCCCGCGCGCACGGGGCCGGGTCGGAAGGATCCTCAAGCGCCCCAGCCACATCACGGTCGTGCTGAGCGACGTGGAGGAGTAACCTCATGGGACAGAAAGTCAATCCGATCGGATTCCGCCTCGGCATCATGACCGACTGGAACTCGAACTGGTACGCGGAGCGTGGCGAGTATCGGGATCAACTCAACAACGATCTCATCATCCGCGACTTCCTGCGCCGCAAGCTGGCGCAGGCGTCGGTCAGCCGCATCCGGATCGAGCGGCGCAACGACACGGCCGAGATCACCATCCACACGGCTCGCCCCGGCATCGTGATCGGCAAGAAGGGCAGCGACATCGAAAACCTGCGCCGCGAAGTCGCGCAGATGATGGACCTGGCCCTCGGTGCGGTCAAGATCAATATCGACGAGATCCACAACCCGGAAGTGGACGCCCACCTGGTGGCCGAAAGCGTCGCCCAGCAACTGGAAGGGCGCATCATGTACCGGCGCGCCATGAAGCGGGCCGTGCAGAATGCCATGCGGCTCGGTGTCCAAGGGATCAAGCTGAACGTGGCCGGGCGCCTCAACGGCGCCGAGATCGCGCGCAGCGAATGGTGCCGCGAGGGCCGGGTTCCGCTGCATACCCTGCGGGCGGACATTGACTACGGATTCGCCGAGGCGCACACCACCTACGGCACCATTGGCGTCAAGGCCTGGATCTTCAATGGAGAGATCGGCGGGCCGGATGGCTCGACCGGCAAGTAACCGAGACCGCTGTCATGATGCAACCCAAGCGCACCCGCTACCGCAAGCAGCAGAAAGGCCGCAACCGGGGCCTGTCCCTGCGCGGACACAAGGTCAGCTTCGGCGAGTACGGCCTGAAGGCGACCACCGGCGGACGCCTGACCGCCCGCCAGATCGAGGCCGCGCGGCGCGCCATGACCCGCCACATCCGACGCGGCGGCAAAATCTGGATTCGCGTGTTCCCGGACGTTCCGGTGACCAAGAAGCCGCTGGAATCTCGCCAGGGCAAAGGCAAGGGCAATGTCGAATACTGGGTGGCCAAGATCCAGCCGGGCCGCATGCTCTACGAAATTGAAGGCGTCCAGGAGGAGATGGCGCGCGAGGCATTTCGCCGCGCTGCCGCCAAGCTGCCGGTCCAGACGACCTTCGCGCACCGGACACTTGCCTGATGGACATGCCGGCCCTGCGCACGAAAGACGACGCGGAACTGCGTGACGAACTGCTGCGGCTACGGCGCAGCGAGTTCGAGATGCGGATGCAACTACGCTCCGGCCAGCTGGCGCGCAACCACACCCTCCGGGAAACGCGCCGCGACATCGCCCGGGTCAAGACATTGTTGACGGAACGTCGGCAGGGAGAAAAGGAATGAGCGAGAAGATCCGCTCCGCAATCGGCCAAGTGGTCAGCGACCGCATGGACAAGACTGCCTCCGTCAAGGTGGTGCGCCAGATCCGCCACCCCTTGTACGGCAAGTACATTCGTCGGTCGACCAAGGTCCTGGTGCACGACGAGGAGAACCAGGCTCATATTGGCGACCAGGTGCGGATTCGCGAATGCCGCCCGCACTCCCGGCACAAGGCCTGGGAGTTGGTCGAAGTCCTCAAGGTGGCGACGGAGGGAAGTTCGTGATCCAGGTCGAGACCATGCTGGACGCGGCCGACAACAGCGGCGCGCGCAAGGTGCAGTGCATCAAGGTGCTCGGCGGGTCCCGCCGACGCTATGCACGCATCGGCGACGTGATCAAGGTCAGCGTCAAGGACGCGATCCCGCGCGGCAAGGTGCGCAAGGGCGAGGTGCTCAACGCGGTGGTGGTGCGCACGGCGCACGGCGTTCGCCGTGGCGACGGTTCGCTGATCCGCTTCGACCGCAATGCGGCCGTGCTGCTCAATGCCCAGATGCAGCCGATCGGCACGCGCGTGTTCGGTCCGGTGACCCGGGAATTGCGCTCGGAGAAATTCATGAAGATCATCTCTTTGGCACCGGAGGTGCTGTGAGGCGGCCATGAACAAGATCCGCAAAGGCGACACGGTGGTGATTACAGCCGGCAAGGACCGCGGCCGGCAGGGCACGGTGCTGCGCATGCTGCCGGACAGGCGGGTGGTCGTGGAAGGGCTGAACCTGGTGAAGAAGCACACCAAGCCGAACCCGCAGGCTGGCCTGCAGGGCGGCATCGTCGAGCGCGAGGCGCCGTTGGACCTTTCCAACGTGCAGATCTACAACCCGACGACCCAGCGCCCGGACCGGGTCGGCTTCCGCACTCTGGAGGACGGCCGCAAGGTTCGCTTCTTCAAGTCCAACCAGGAAGTCATCGACATCTGAGGTTGCCATGGCTCGTCTGAAACAACAGTACCAGGAAGAGATCCTGCCCCAGCTGCAGAAGGAGCTCAAGGTGAGCAGTCCGATGGCTGTGCCTCGGCTTGAGAAGATCACGCTGAACATGGGACTTGGCGCGAGCGCGCGCGACAAGAAGATTATCCAGAACGCACTGGACGACCTCGAGCGCATCACCAGCCAGAAGCCGGTGGTGACCCGGGCACGCAAGTCGGTGGCCGGATTCGCCATTCGCGATGGCTGGCCGGTCGGTTGCCGGGTGACCCTGCGCCGGACCCTGATGTACGAGTTCCTGGATCGGCTGATCAACATCGTGATCCCCCGGATGCGCGATTTTCGCGGATTGTCGCTGCGCTCCTTCGACGGACGCGGGAACTACAGCATGGGCATCCCCGAACAGATCGTCTTCCCTGAGATCGACTACGACAACATTGACCAGATGCGAGGTCTGGATGTGACCATTACCACCAATGCCCGCGACGACGCCCACGCCGAGGCGCTGTTGCGCGCGTTCAAATTTCCCCTTCGGAGTTGAAGCATGGCCAAAGTCAGCATGGTTCAGAGAGATCGTAAGCGTCAGCGCCTGGTTCGCTGCTACGCCAAGCGCCGCGCCGCTGCGCGCGCCGTCATCAAGGATCCGGGCACCACGCTGGAGCAGCGTATGGCAGCCCAGGAGACGCTGCAGAAGATGCCGCGCGACGCCTCGCCGATGCGTCTGCGCAACCGATGCAGCATCACCGGCCGTCCGCGCGGGTATTACCGTCGCTTCGGCCTGGGCCGCAACAAGCTGCGCGAAGCGGCTATGCGCGGCGATATTCCGGGACTGACCAAGTCCAGCTGGTGAGGACAAAGCCATGAGTATGCAAGACCCGATCGCCGATATGCTGACCCGCATCCGCAATGCCCAGCAGGCGCGGCACGAGACGGTGAAAATGAACTATTCGAAGCAGCGCGAGTCGGTCGCCCGGGTGTTGCGCGACGAAGGTTATCTCATCGGCTACGAAGTCGAGGAAGACCAGCCCTGCGACCAGCTGGAGATCGCCCTGAAGTATCACCAAGACAAGCCGGTGATTAACAGCCTGCGCCGGGTGAGTCGGCCTGGGCTTCGCGTCTACCGCGCTGCAGACGACTTGCCGTGGGTTCGGGGAGGCCTGGGCATCGCGGTCGTGTCGACTTCGCACGGCGTCATGACCGACCATGCGGCCCGGAAGGGCGGCCATGGCGGCGAGATTCTCTGTATCGTGGAGTAAACGATGTCGCGAATCGCAAGCCGCCCCATCCCGCTGCCGGACAAGGTCGAGTTTTCCCTCGACGGCCGACAGATGACGGTCAAGGGGCCCAAGGGTGAATTGTCGCTGCAACTGGCGGAGTCGGTCAGTGTGCGCGAAGAGGATCGCGTGGTGTACTTCAATGCGCCGCCGCAGGCGTCTGCGTTGGCGGGAACGATGAATTCCCTACTTGTGAACAATATCAAGGGAGTTCAGGACGGCTACTCGAAGAAGCTGGAACTGATTGGTGTCGGCTACCGGGCGCAGATGCGCGGCAAGGCCCTGAACCTGAACCTCGGCTTTTCGCACCCGATCGACTATACCGCGCCTGAGGGCGTGACCCTGGAGACCCCCAGCCAGACCGAGGTGGTGGTGTCCGGGATTGATAAACAGCAAGTTGGCCAGGTGGCGGCGGAGATCCGCTCGTACCGGCCACCGGAGCCGTACAAGGGCAAGGGCGTGCGCTACAGCGACGAGCGGGTGCTACGCAAGGAGGCGAAGAAGAAATGAGCCAGACTGATCCGACCCGCCGCCGGCGCATCCGCCGGGTCCGCACCCGACTGCAGGACTCCGATCGGTGTCGGCTGACCGTGCACCGCACGCAGCAGCACGTGTATGCTCAGGTGCTCAGCCCGGATGGCGCCCAGGTGCTCGCCCAGGCCTCGACCCTGACTCCGGACCTGCGCAAGGAAATCAAGACAACCGGCAATTGCACGGCGGCCGAACAGGTCGGGCGCGTATTGGCGGAACGGGCACTCGAAGCGAAAGTCGAAGAGGTCTGGTTCGACCGCGGGCGGTTCCGGTATCACGGTCGCGTGCGCGCGCTGGCGGAAGCCGCGCGGGAAGCGGGACTCAAGTTCTAAGGAGACGAAAATGGCGACGAATCTTGAAGTCCTGCAAGGCAGTGAAGAACTGGTCGAGAAGATGGTCGCGGTCAACCGCGTGGCCAAGGTCGTCAAGGGCGGCCGGCAATTCGGCTTTACCGCACTGACCGTGGTCGGCGACCGCAACGGCCGCGTCGGGGTCGGCTACGGCAAGGCGCGCGAGGTGCCGCTGGCTATCCAGAAGAGCATGGAGAAGGCGCGGCGGTCCATGATCACGGTGCCGCTTCGCGATGGCACCCTGTACTATCCGATCACGGGCATACATGGAGCGGCGCGGGTCTATATGCAACCCGCCTCCGAGGGAACCGGAATCATTGCCGGCGGACCCATGCGTGCCGTGTTCGAGGTGCTGGGCGTGCACAACGTGCTCGCCAAATGCATTGGTTCGCGCAATCCGATCAACACCGTCTACGCCACCCTCAAGGGGTTGCAGTCCATTCAGTCGCCGGAGCAGGTGGCCGAGAAGCTCGGCAAGCCCGCCTCCGAAATGAAGGAGCGCATGCAATGGCGAAAAGCCTGAAAGTCACCTTGGTGAAGAGCCTGATCGGGCGCTTGCCGAAGCACCGGGCCTGCGTACGCGGCCTGGGTCTGCGCCGTTTGCACCATACCGTCGAGGTGCAGGACACGCCGCAGAACCGCGGCATGGTGAACAAGGTGGACTACCTGCTTAAAGTGGAGGAAAACTGATGCGCCTCAACACTCTGACACCGCCGCCCGGCAGCCGTCGCTCGCGCAAGCGGGTAGGGCGTGGTATCGGCAGCGGGACCGGCAAGACTGCGGGCCGGGGCCACAAGGGCCAGAAGTCGCGCTCCGGGGGCTACCACAAGGTCGGCTTCGAAGGGGGGCAGATGCCCCTGCAGCGCCGGTTGCCGAAATCCGGTTTCCGCTCGCATCGTTCGCCGTGTGCCGAGGTCGGTTCCGGTCGCCTGGAGAGCCTGGAAGATCTGACCGTCACCTTGGATTCTCTGCGTGCCGCCAAGCTGGTACCAAACCATGCGACGCGTGCGAAGATCATGTTGCGCGGCGAGTTGACCCGGGCCTATACCGTGCAGGGGGTCGCCGTGACCCGTGGCGCACGCGCGGCCATCGAGGCCGCCGGCGGAGAGATCAAGGAGTAAACGATGGCACCGCCCAAGGCCTCGCCGTTCGCCGAGTTGCGCCAGCGCCTCCTGTTCGTGGCGGGCGCGCTGATCGTGTACCGCATCGGCACCTACATCCCGGTGCCCGGAGTGGACCCCAACGCATTGGCCCGCTTCTTCGAACAGCAAAGCGGAACCATCATCGACCTGTTCAACATGTTCTCGGGCGGCGCGCTGGAGCGCCTCAGCATCCTGGCGCTCGGCATCATGCCGTACATCTCGTCCGCGATCATCATGCAGTTGATGACGGCCGTAATCCCCAGCCTCAAGGAACTGCGCAAGGAAGGAGAGCAGGGGCGGCGCCAGATTACCCAGTACACGCGCTACGGCACCCTGGCCCTGGCGACGTTCCAGGCTGGCGGCGTGTCAGTGGCGCTGCAAAGCCAAGGCATTGCGCTTTACACCGGCTACGGCTTCGTGATCACCGCCATCATCACCCTGGTGACTGGCACCATGTTCCTGATGTGGCTCGGTGAGCAGATTACGGAACGCGGCATCGGCAATGGAATCTCGCTGATCATCTTCACCAGCATCGTCGCCGGATTGCCGACCGCAGTCGGCGGCACTCTGGAGCTGGCCAGCACCGGCGAGCTGTCGTCCGCGCTGGTGGTATTCCTGTTCGCCCTAGTGCTCGCCATCACCGCATTCGTCGTGTTCATCGAACGCGGGCAGCGTCGCATCACGGTCAACTACGCTCGGCAGCAGCAGGGCCGGAATGTCGCCATGCAGTCGACGCACCTGCCGTTCAAGCTCAACATGGCCGGCGTCATCCCCCCGATTTTTGCTTCCAGCATCATCCTGTTCCCGGCCACGTTCGGACAGTGGGCGGGCTCGACCGAAGGCATGGGCTGGCTGCGCGACATTTCGTCCACCTTGGCGCCGGGGCAGCCGCTGTACGTGCTGTTCTACGCACTCGCCATCGCGTTCTTCTGTTTCTTCTATACCGCGCTGGTGTACGATTCCAAGGATACCGCCGACAACCTGAAACGCTCCGGCGCGTTCATCCCGGGCATCCGCCCGGGCGTGCAGACGGCCCGCTACATCGATACCGTGATGACTCGCCTGACCGCGGTCGGCGCGATGTACATCGTGTTTGTATGCTTATTGCCCGAATTTCTGATTCTGGGCCTGAGCGTCCCGTTTTATTTCGGTGGGACTTCGCTGCTGATCATCGTGATAGTGGTGATGGATTTCATTGCCCAGTTGCAGACGCACCTGATGTCGCATCAGTACGAAGGACTGTTGAAGAAAGCCGAGGCGCGGGGCATGCGCTCCCGCAGTCTCCTGCGATAAGAGGAGGATCCCATGAAAGTTCAGGCTTCTGTCAAACGAATTTGCCGTCATTGCAAGATCGTACGGCGCAATGGCGTCGTCCGGGTGATTTGCAAGATTCCCCGCCACAAGCAGCGGCAGGGCTAATGCGGTAAAATAGATCCTTTTACGCACAAAAACAACCATGGCACGAATTGCAGGCGTTAATCTCCCCGATCACAAGCATACGGTGATCGCGCTGCAGTATATTTTTGGCGTTGGACGCAGCCGGGCAGTAGAGATCTGTGCGGCCTGTTCGGTGAACCCGGCAGAAAAGCTCGGCAGCCTCAGCGAGGCGGAACTGGGCACGTTGCGCGAGGCGGTCGGCAAGTACACCATCGAAGGTGACCTGCGCCGCGAGGGTGCCATGAGCATCAAGCGCCTGATGGACCTCGGCTGCTATCGGGGGGTGCGCCACCGGCGCGGCCTGCCGCTGCGCGGTCAACGAACCCGAACCAATGCGCGCACCCGCAAAGGGCCGCGTCGCCCAATCCGAAGGTAACCCATGGCTGCTCCCAAGTCCAAACCAAAAACCGCTACTCGAGCGCGTAAGAAGATCCGCCGGACCCTGACCGACGGGATCGCGCACATCCGCGCTTCGTTCAACAATACGATCGTGACCATCACCGACCTGCAGGGCAACACCCTGTGCTGGGCGACCTCCGGGGGCTCCGGCTTCAAGGGGTCCCGCAAGAGCACGCCGTTTGCCGCCCAGGTCGCGGCCTCACGAGTCGGCAAGGAAGCCCAGGAATTCGGCATCCGCAATCTGGAAGTCCGGGTGCGCGGGCCGGGACCGGGCCGCGAATCGGCCATGCGGGCGTTGAACGCCAGCGGATTCCGCATCACGAACATCCGGGACATCACCCCGATTCCGCACAACGGTTGCCGCCCCCCGAAGCGGCGCCGCGTCTGAGGCAGGGCCATGGCACGCTATCTCGGACCCCGATGCAAACTGATGCGGCGCGAGGGCACCAATCTGGAGCTCAAGTCGCCAGCGCGCGATCTGGACAAGAAGTGCAAGCTCGACGTGCCGCCAGGCAGCAAGGGTGGGCGCGGAGGCCGCCGCGGGCGTATCTCCGACTACGGCCTGCAGCTGCGCGAGAAGCAGAAGATGCGCCGCCTCTACGGCGTACTCGAGCGGCAGTTCCGCAACTACTACCAAAAAGCCTCGCAGGCCAAAGGCTCGACCGGCGACAACCTGCTGCGTCTGCTGGAGTGCCGGTTGGACAACGTGGTGTACCGAATGGGATTTGGCACGACCCGCGCGGAATGCCGCCAGATCGTCTCGCACAAAGGCATTGAGGTGAACGGGAAGGTGGTCAACATCGCATCGTATTCGGTCATGGCCGGCGACGTGATCGCGGTTCGCGAGAAGATGCGCGAGCAGGTACGGATCAAGGACGCGATCGGTATCGCCAAGCAGCAAGGTCTGCCGGACTGGGTGGACGTCGACTTCGACAAATTTGAAGGGACCTTCAAACAGCCCCCTGCGCGCGAAGAGATTTACAGGGAAATCAACGAATCTTTAGTCGTTGAGTTCTATTCGAAATAACCCTGAAGAGGACTGAAAGAATGCTGAGCAGCGAATTGATGGTGCCCCGCGTAGTGGAGGCCAAGTACACGGCCGGCCGCGAAGCGCGCGTGGTGTTGGAGCCGATGGAGCGAGGATTCGGGCATACGCTGGGGAATGCACTGCGCCGGGTCTTGCTGTCGTCCATTCCGGGCTCGGCCATCACCGAGGTCGAGATTGAGGGCGTGAAGCATGAATACGACACGCTCGACGGGGTGCAGGAGGATGTCGTGGACATCCTGCTCAACCTCAAGGGCGTCGCCATCCGCATGCACGAACGCGTGAAGGCGGAGTTGCATCTGAAGAAAAGCGGTCCAGGGGTCGTGTGTGCGAGCGACATTGAGCTTGGCCACGACATTGAGATTTCAAACCCGGATCATGTGATCGCACACCTGACCGATACGGGCTCCTTGGATATGCGGCTGAAGATCGAACGGGGCCGCGGGTACGTCCCGGTGCCGGCTCGCCAGCGCGACGAACAGGAACATTCCATCGGCACCTTGCTGTTGGACGCCAGCTTCAGCCCGATCCGCCGGGTGGCCTACCAGGTGGAGAACACCCGTGTGGAGCAGCGCACCGATCTGGACAAGCTGGTGCTGGACCTGGAGACGAACGGCACCGTTGAGCCGGAAGAAATCATCCGCCTGGCTGCGGTGATCCTCAGCGAGCAACTGTCGGTGCTGGTTGGCCTGGAAGGCGAAGTCATGCGCCCGGTGCCGACCCATACCACCGAGGTCGACCCGGTCTTCAAACTGCCGATCGACGAGTTGGAGCTGGGCGTGCGTTCAATCAACAGCCTCAAGCAGGAAAACATCTTCTTCGTGGGGGATCTCGTGCAAAAGGGCGAAGAGGAGTTGATGAAGCAAACGCCGAACATCGGAGTGAAGACCGTCGCGGAAATCAAGCAGGCCTTGGCCGCACGCGAGTTGACGCTGAGCATGGCGATCGAAAACTGGCCGCCCGCCGACCTGGTGCGCGGACGTACGCCGCTGTTCTGAGGGATTTGTCATGCGCCACCGCAAGGCCGGCCGCCGCCTGAACCGTACTTCGGCACATCGCCGTGCCATGTTCCGCAACATGGCGGTGTCGCTGCTGCAGCACGAGGGAATTCATACCACTCTGCCGAAAGCCAAGGAGTTGCGCCGTGTCGTCGAGCCGCTGATTACGCTGGCTGGGGAAGATACGGTGGCCCATCGTCGCCGTGCGTTCGACAAGTTGCGCGACCGTCAGATCGTCGGCAAGCTCTTCACGGAACTGGGTCCGAAATACAAGGACCGTCCCGGGGGCTATATGCGGGTTCTCAAGAATGGCTACCGCCCTGGGGACAAGGCCCCGATGGCGTATGTCGAGTTGGTGGACCGGGAGACGAGTCTAGAATCGGAAGCAGAAGCGCCTGTTCCCGAAACTGTCGAAGAAGCTGCCAAAGCTACGGAATAAGCGAAACCTGTTTTTAGGCGCGTCAGGCCAAGCCGCTAAAATTCCGAGTTGTAGGCTAACGTACTGCCTGAACTTTCAACTGCAAGCCTTCATGTTTTTGGAGGCAATTGATTATTTGAAATAAATTGCGGGCTTGAGGGTTGCCGGTCGGGCCGAGCATCCTGATCAAGCTCTTTGGTGACTTATCAGTCAGCCTTCCAAGTTCTTGGAATCCAACGGTTGCGTTGATGTAATCGCGCAGTACCGATTTGCCGGTTTCCACATCACCGGAAAGCAGGCACTGTACCCCTTCTTCAAGAAGAGCTTCGCGAAAATCAGGATCGCGCTCAATACGAGCGAGGATCGTTTCTTTAAAATCTCGTGTCAAAGCCATAAGTTTTACTCCTTCCGCAACTTACGTCGCTTGTAATCTTGCCATCGGTTCTTGGCGGTCTCAATATCTTGTTGTTGCCGCACTTTCGTCCCAGCTCCCAAAAGAATAATCAAAGAGTCGCCATCTTTGCCGAAATAGACTCGATAGCCTGGGCCGTAGTTGATTCGATACTCAAGAACGCCAGCTCCGACACTCTTTGCATTGGAGAGATTCCCCTTCTCCATGCGGATTATGGAAACTGCTACTCTGGCAGAGGCATGAGCGTTGAGACGATTGAACCATTTGGCGTATGGGCTGTGACCTTTGGAGTCAACGAACTCCCTGATTTCGACCATTTTCTTATGGTGACTTATATGTTACTAATTGTCAAACAGTCTACCCTAGCCAGAGCTGTATTTAATTCTTACTTTAATGCCGGGGCCAAGAACTGCCCGGTATAGGATCGCTTGTTGCGCGCGACTTTCTCCGGTGAGCCTTCAGCGACAATCCGGCCTCCCGCTTGGCCGCCTTCCGGGCCGAGATCGATAATCCAGTCGGCCGTCTTGATGACGTCCAGGTTGTGCTCGATCACGATCACGGTGTTGCCGCGGTCCCGCAACTGGTGCAGGACGTGCAGCAGGAGCTTGATGTCGTGGAAGTGCAGCCCGGTGGTCGGCTCGTCCAGGATGTAGAGAGTTTGCCCGGTTCCGCGTTTGGACAGTTCGCGGGACAGCTTGATACGCTGGGCTTCTCCCCCCGACAGGGTGGTGGCGCTTTGCCCTAAGTGCAGATAGGACAGGCCGACTTGGGCCAGGGTGTCGAGTTTGCGGCGTACCGGAGGGATGTTCTCGAAAAATTCGCGGGCCGTCTCGACCGTCATGTCAAGGACTTCCGCAATGTTCTTGTGCTTGTAGCGGATATCCAGGGTCTCCCGGTTGTAGCGCAGGCCTGCGCAGACGTCGCAGGGAACGTAGACGTCGGGCAGGAAGTGCATCTCGACCTTGATGACACCGTCACCTTGGCAGGCCTCGCAGCGGCCGCCGCGGACGTTGAAGCTGAATCGTCCGGGCTGGTAGCCCCGGGAGCGGGCTTCCTCGGTACCTGCAAACAACTCCCGCACCGGGCCGAACAGGCCGGTATAGGTGGCCGGGTTCGAACGAGGCGTGCGGCCGATCGGGCTCTGGTCGATTCGGATGACTTTGTCGATCTGATCCAGACCTTCCAAACTCTCGCAGGGGCCGGGAATCCAGTCTTTCGGTCGGATCAGCTGACCGTACAGGGTGTCGTTCACCAGCGTGGACTTTCCGGATCCGGAAACTCCGGTGACGCAGGTGAGAAGCCCGACCGGGATGGACACGTCCAGGTCGCGAAGGTTGTTTCCGGAAGCTTTGCGAATCACCAATTGCCGGTCCTTCTGCGCCCGCACCCGTTGCAGAGGTATTTCGATCTTTTGCTGGCCCGAGAGGTATTGGGCAGTCAGGGAGTCCTTATCCTGGACCACCTCTTCCGGTGAGCCTTGGGCAACTATGCGGCCGCCGTGGATTCCTGCGCCGGGTCCCAGGTCGACTAGATGGTCGGCACTCCGCATAGCACTTTCGTCGTGCTCGACGATGATCACCGTGTTCCCGAGATCGCGCAGGTGGGCAAGTGTCTTCAAGAGCCTGGCGTTGTCCCGCTGGTGTAGGCCGATGGACGGCTCGTCCAGGATATAGGTCACGCCGACCAGCCCAGCGCCAATCTGACTGGCCAGGCGGATGCGTTGCGCCTCGCCACCGGACAGGGTTTCGGCCCGGCGTTCCAGACTCAGGTATTCAAGGCCGACATCCATCAGGAACCGGAGTCTCTGGCCGATCTCGGCAATGATTTTCGCAGCGATCTGTGCCCGGTACCCGGAAAGGTTGAGCTTTTCGAAAAATCCGGAAACCTCGGAAATAGGCCAGCGCAGCAATTGGGGCAGGGGGGCTCCGTCGATGAAGACGTTTCGGGCGGCTTCGCACAGGCGCTCGCCTTCGCAGGCCGGACAGGCGCGCTGGCTGCGGTAGCGTGACAACTCGTCGCGCACGGCAGAAGATTCCGTATCTCGGAAACGGCGTGCCATGTTCGGGATCACGCCTTCGAACGGATGCCGGGAACGCATTCGGCGACCATGGGTGTCGGTGTATCCGAAGGAAAGGGATTCGCCGTTGGAGCCGTACAGGATGATGTCGCGCGCTCGGCGCGGTAGCCGCTGGAAAGGCAAATCGACGGAAAATTCGTAGTGTTTCGCCAAGGTCTTGATCATCCGGAAATAGGCGACGTTCCGCTCGTCCCAGCCACGGATTGCGCCGTGGCGCAAGGATCGGTCGGAATGGATCACCTTGCCCTCGTCGAAGAACGTCTGCACGCCCAGGCCGTCGCACTCACTACAGGCGCCGACCGGACTGTTGAAGGAGAACAGCCGGGGTTCCAGTTCGTTCAGGCTGTATCCGCATTCCGGGCAGGCGTACTGGCTGGAGAAGGTCTCGTCGATGGGATCGCCATCCATGTTGACCACGCGTGCCACTCCTTGCCCGAGCCGTAGTGCGGTCTCGAAGGATTCGGCGATGCGGGTGCGGATTCCGTCGCGAACCTTGAGTCGGTCGATGATCACCTCGATCGTGTGCTTCCGGCGGAGGTCCAGGCGGATCGGCTCGTCAAGCTCGCGAGCCTCGCCGTCAATGCGCGCGCGCAGGAAACCTTGCGCCATCAGCCCTTGTAGGAGTTCCTGGTGCTCTCCCTTACGGTCGCGCACCACCGGCGCGAGGATCATGATCCGCCGGCCCTCGGGCAGGGCCTGCACGTGATCCGTCATCTCGGTGATGGTCTGGGCTTGCAGGTCATGGCTGTGGCGAGGGCATCGGGGGGTCCCGACGCGGGCGTACATCAGGCGCAGGTAGTCGTGGATCTCGGTGATAGTGCCGACGGTGGAGCGGGGATTGTGCGAGGCACTTTTCTGTTCGATCGAGATGGCGGGGGATAGCCCTTCGATGCTGTCTACATCGGGCTTTTCCATTCGTGCGAGAAACTGCCGGGCGTACGCCGACAGGGATTCGACGTAACGACGCTGTCCCTCCGCGAAGATGGTGTCGAAGGCGAGCGAAGACTTACCGGATCCGGACAGGCCAGTCACCACGGTCAACCGGTCGCGCGGGATGTCTAGGTCGATGTTGTCGAGATTGTGCGTCCGTGCTCCGCGGATCCGGATTTGTTCCATGTCGGGGCTTCCTTACGGTTAGCCCCCTACTATACGACAGAATCGGACTTGCCCGCTACCTGACCAGCTACTGTTGCCGGGTGCTGTGTTCCATTCTTGAGATTATCTAAAGTCAGCACTCATCTAACTGGTTAAGATGTGTTTCAATCAAAAAGACAGCAACAGTTCCTGCCATATTGACGGCTAAATTGGCATGACGTGCTGATGGACGAACAGGTAGAGGCCCACCTCGCCCATGGGAATCGGACAAGCGGTTACGAAGTGTGGCAATGCCGTTCACCAGATTCATTGCTCCCCCTAAAATTGCTCGAAATGCTTCCTCTGAATGTTGGTTTGGGGCGAGGTTCAACTCGACCGCAACCATGCCGTGGAGTTTCGGCAAATCCTCTTTATCCATATATTTTTTCCCTCTCTCATCAAGAATACGTTTCATCACAGCCTCTAACAATGTTCGTGCTATTGTGATCGCACCTTCCGGATCGGTTGAACGCCTTTCAAGTGCTTTAACCCAGATAACGTGGACATTTTCAGCATCAAACTTCTTAAGCACATCCGATATGGCGGCATCACTTGGCATGCAATCCAAACTTTCAAGTTGATCGACCAGTGGATTGAATGCTGTCCCAATGATTTGGCGTCGTTCGGCATAAGTACTCGCTTGCTCTTTGATAAAGGGCCAGAATGCTGAAAGGCTTCGATAATCACGGACGAAGTCCGGGAGGAGTGGCTTTATCTTTGGACTATTCATGAACTCTCGTCGCAGACGCTCATAGTCATGGTTGTGATCCTCGTGGGAGCCGCCTGTTGCGGCTGCAATAAGGATGCTTTCTAAAGTTTTGACGTGTTCAAGCGCCAAGTTGGGGGTATCTTCTTCGGCTACCATGGAGTGTTATTTCAGATCAACAAGCGGCGTATTGTAAATCAGGGTGATATCTCTAGCTAAGACGAAACGCCAAGTTGACCTCTAATTGATAAAATAGTTCGACAGCCAAGTATCTGCCGCATCAGGTCCGCGGGCTGCACGAATTTTTTGATGGCCTGAATCCCTCCGTGACCGACTCTTCACTCAACGCGCTGGAACGCAGGGCGGTGGGCACCCTTGGCGGGGTGTATGCCCTGCGCATGCTGGGCCTGTTCATCATTCTCCCGGTCTTTGCCATCTACGCGGAGACCCTGCAAAACTCGACCCCGATGCTCGCTGGCATCGCGGTGGGCATCTACGGATTGACGCAGGCGGCCCTGCAGGTGCCGATGGGCTGGCTGTCGGATCGCTTCGGCCGTCGTGCCGTCGTGCTGCTGGGGCTGGCGGTGTTCATGGCGGGGAGCTTGGTGGCGGCGGATGCCACCAGTATCGAGCAGATGATCATCGGACGCGCATTGCAGGGGGCGGGCGCGATTTCCGCGGCCCTGACCGCATGGGTGGCCGACCTGAGCCGGGAACAGGTGCGGGCTCGGATGATGGGGATGGTCGGGATGCTGATCGGGACAACTTTCATTGTCTCCTTGATTGCTGGACCTTTGCTGGCCGGGAAAATCGGGGTCGACGGAATTTTTGCTTTGGTGGCGAGTCTGGCTGTGTTGGCCATGGTCATGGTGCTGGTGCTGATTCCGGCAGGGCGGGAGTCCTCCCATCAGGCTGCAGGCACGTGGGGCGACATGGGGAAAGTATTGCAGGATTCCAGGCTATTGCGATTGAGCTTGGGCGCAGCCGTCATTCACATGTTGCTGACTGCGAATTTCATGTCGTTGCCGCTGGCAATGCGGGACATGGCTGGTCTTCAGGTCGAGGAGCACAGCATGTTTTATCTGGTCGTCCTGACCGGATCCGCATTGTTTCTTTTTCCGGTCCTCCGCTTGGCACAGTCCCGTGTCACAGGGTGGATGCGGGTTTTTGCACTGGTACTGGTGGGTTGCGAGGTTCTGTTGATTTTCGTGCGCCATGAAATCTTCTTATTGGGAAGTGTGCTGCTGCTGTTTTTCATTGCATTCAATTTCCTGGAGGCTCAATTGCCGACTCAGGTGTCCCGCCTGTGTCCGGTGGATCTCAAGGGCATGGCGCTGGGAGTTTTCTCCTCAGCTCAGTTCGGAGGGGCCTTTCTGGGAGGACTTCTGGCGGGGGTGTTCCTGGAATGGCAAAACGCGGAACTCCTGTACTTGACCCTGGCTGGTTTCACTGTGTTTTGGGCTCTGCTTCTGAATGGGCTAGAATTGTCGGAGGAACGGCGCATATAAGGCCACCGCGAGGAGAATAGTTTTTCTAGTAATATGCGGTAGTGCGTTGAATTATAATAAGAATATGCTTAAGTATTAACGCAAGGAAGCGAAAGCATGACAGTCCGGAGGATGAACAATGTCGAGAGGAGTCAATAAAGTGATTCTGGTGGGAACTTTGGGGGCTGACCCCGAACTTCGCCAGACCAACAGCGGATCCAGTGTTTGCAATATGCGAATCGCCACCAACGACTGGCGGCGGGATAGTGCGACGAATGAACGGGTGGAAACGACCGAATGGCACAACATCGTGCTATTCAAACGCTTGGCCGAAGTAGCGGAACGATACCTGAAGAAGGGGTCTCAGGTGTATATTGAAGGAAAGCTGCGGACCCGAAAATGGCAGGATCGGGACGGAAACAATCGCTATAGCACCGAAGTGATTGCCAACGATATGCAACTGCTGGGAGCACGCGGCAGTGGTGGTGGCAGCTATGCATCGGAAAATCAAGGAGGCGGCAACTATATGCCGGAAAACTCGAAGCCGAGCGGCAACAGCCCGGGCTCGGGTGGGGCTCCGACGGGAGATGATGCCGACTTTGATGACGACATCCCGTTTTAAATCTCTGTGCAGGCACACCCTGCCGCGCTGGCGAAAAGGGTAATGGCAGGCAAGGTCTACATCGAGACCCACGGGTGTCAGATGAACGAGTACGATTCCGCCAGAATGCGGGATGTGCTGCGAGATCGATTGGGCATGACTCCGACTTCGGACGAAACCGAAGCCGATTTGTTCCTGCTCAATACCTGCTCGGTACGCGAGAAGGCCCAGGAAAAAGTATTCAGTCGCCTGGGCCGACTCGCCCGGTACAAGGAGTCCAAGCCCGATGTGCTGATCGGTGTTGGCGGATGCGTGGCCAGCCAGGAAGGCGAGGCTTTGCGCAGACGCGCCCCGCAAGTCGATCTTGTGTTCGGGCCTCAGACCCTGCATCGCCTGCCGGACCTGATCATGCAGGTGCGTCAGGGGAGCGAAGGGGCCGTGGACGTCAGCTTTCCGGAAATCGAGAAATTCGACAACCTGCCCGAGCCTTCAGTCCAAGGGGCATCGGCGTTCGTGTCGATTATGGAAGGATGCAGCAAATATTGTTCATTCTGCGTGGTGCCGTACACCCGTGGGGAGGAAGTCAGCCGACCCTTCGACGGAATCATCCAGGAAGTGGTGGGTTTGGCGGAACGCGGTGTTCGGGAAGTCACGCTTCTGGGACAGAACGTTAACGCTTGGCGAGACAATCTGCACAACGGGCAACCCGCCGACTTTGCTCTCCTGTTGCGTTACGTTTCGGCCGTCGACGGCATCGAGCGGGTTCGGTACACGACGTCGCACCCGAGGGAATTCACCGACTCGCTGATTCAGGTTCACGCGGAAGTCGAGGAACTGGCGGCGCATGTGCACCTGCCGGTTCAAAGCGGCTCGGACCGAGTGCTGGCCGCGATGAAGCGCGGCTACACGGCGCTGGAATACAAATCCATCATACGCAGACTCAAGGATTCACGCCCTGAAATTTCCATTTCTTCGGATTTCATTGTGGGATTCCCTGGAGAGACCGAGGAAGATTTTGATTGCACCTGCCGTTTGGCGGAAGAGGTCGGCTTCGACCAAAGCTTCAGTTTCCTCTACAGCCCGCGCCCTGGCACCCCGGCCGCGGAATTGGCTAACGACACGCCGCTGGAAGAAAGAAAAGCCCGCTTGGCACGGCTCCAGAAGCAATTGGAGGCACAAGGGACTGCGATTTCGGAAACCCGTCTCGATACCGTCCAGGAGGTTCTGGTGGAAGGCCCTTCACGCCGTGACCCGGAGGAATTGGCAGGCCGAGCCTCGGACAACCGGGTCATCAATTTCAGGGGCCCGAAAGACCTGATCGGGACGTTTCAACCGGTCCGCGTCACCGGGATGCGGGCTCATTCACTGCGTGGAGACTGGGCTTCAGCCCAACAGCATTGAGCACCCAGGCCAGTACCCTGAAACTGCTCCTGCAGCCCGCGGACAACCCCCGCTTGGCCAGCCTTTGTGGCCCGCTCAACACACACCTGCATCAATTGGAGGAACGGTTCGGCATTGAGATTCAGCACCGCGGCCATGACTTCCAGTTGCTTGGCGAGGAAGCAGCCGTGGCGGCGGCGGCGGGCGCATTGCAGGCGCTCTACCGCCAGACAGAACACGCGGAACTTTCAGAGGATAGCGTCAATCGGTTTCTGCTAACTTCCAGACAGGACGAGGGCACGGCACCGGGACGGGTGAAGGAACTGGTCTTGCGTCACTCCCGCTTGCGCGCATATGGCGAGAATCAGGAGCACTATCTGTCAACCTTGCAGGATCACGATCTGGTGTTCGGCGTGGGGCCTGCCGGCACAGGCAAGACCTACCTGGCCATCGCACAGGCAATCTATGCGCTGGAACAGGATCTGGTCCAAAAGATCGTCTTGGTGCGACCGGTGCTGGAAACCGGAGAGCGGCTGGGATTTCTTCCCGGTGATTTAGCGCAAAAAATCGATCCCTATCTGCGGCCGATGTACGACGCGCTGGACGAATTGATGGGGCACGACCGGGCGACGCGGCGGATGGAAAGCAATATCATCGAGATCGCGCCTCTGGCGTACATGCGCGGGCGGACCTTGAAGGATGCGTTCGTGATTCTGGACGAGGCGCAGAATGCGTCGCGCGGGCAGATGAAGATGTTCCTGACCCGGCTCGGTTTTGGTTCACGTACCGTGGTCACCGGCGACCTGACGCAGACCGATCTGCCGTCGGATGAATGCTCGGGGCTGGAAGAGGCTCTCAATCTCCTTGGCGACATGCCGGACATTGCGTGCGTGCATTTCACGGAGCACGATGTCGTGCGGCATCCATTGGTGCGACAGGTCATCAAGGCATATTCCCGGAAGAGCTGAGATGGCCATTCAGACGGAGGTCCAGCACGCCATCCAACCGTCCGGGGTGCCTTCGGCGGAGCGATTTCAGGATTGGGCCGAGGCGATCGACCACCCGCGGAAGGTCACCGCATGTATCCGGGTCGTCGATGAAGCGGAGATGGAAGCACTTAACGAACGCTACCGTGGAAAGTCGGGGGCAACCAACGTCTTGGCCTTTGAAGCGGACCAGGCTGAACGCGATCAGGGTTGCTTGGGCGATGTCGTCATTTGCGCGCCGGAAGTGTTTCGGGAAGCACGCCAATATGGGCATGCGGCAGAGGCAAGATTCGCGCACATGACGATTCATGGGCTGCTGCATCTATTGGGATACGATCATGGCGATGCCGGGACGGCAGCTTGTATGGAAGGGATGGAACGTGCCGCAATGGAGCGGTTGGGCTATCCGGATCCCTACGCACTCGGATGAAGATTAAGTTCTGGCATGCCTTGGACTCTCGTATCCGGCGGTGGGTGTGGCGGAGGGTTTGGTTGCAACCGAAGAATCAGGATGAGGCGAGAACCCTGATCCGGGAGCTCCACTGGAGGGATCTGCTAAGCGAGAGTTTGCGAAATATGCTCGAAGGGGCTTTCAATATTTCGCGGTTGCGGGCGTCGGACATCATGATTCCGCGCTCGGAGATGAAGGTGATCCAGATCGACGCTTCGCACGAGGACGTAATCGAAAGTGTAATTCAGCATGGCCATTCCCGCTATCCGGTCATTGACGACGACCGCGGCGTGGTCGAGGGAATTTTATTGGCCAAGGATGTACTAACTCGGGTAAGTGCCTCGGAAGATCGAGATTTCTCGATTAAGGACATGATGCTGCCGCCACACACATTGCCGGAAAGCAAGCGGCTCAGTTCATTGTTGCGGGACTTTCAGCATAAACGCAGCCATATGGGCATCGTGATCAACGAATACGGGGAAGCGGCGGGCTTGGTGACAATCGAAGATGTTCTGGAAGAGATAGTCGGCGAAATTGAGGATGAACATGACCGGGAAATAGAGTCGCCGTCGATTCGCGTCGTCGGGGAAGGGCACCACGAAGTGAACGCGACCGTGTCGATTGCGGACTTCAACCGGCATTTCAAGTCTTCTCTGGATTCGGTGGGGCAGGAAACCATCGGAGGGCTTGTACTGAAAAGGATCGGCCATCTCCCTGCAATCGAGGAACGGGTCGAGATCGAAAGGTTCGTGTTCACGGTGGTGAGGGTCTCGGATCGGAGAATCCGCCTGTTGGACGTGTCTCAGGCACCTTCCGGTAGATAATGTGGACGTCAACCTGTCCGGTCCGCTGAGGCTTTGGCGCGGACTTGGCCGGTTGCCGTGGGGTCACGCCAGTGCTCTGGCGGGCGGCATTATCGCCTCGTTTGGGTTTGCCCCATACGCTTTCCGTCCGGCACTCTGGGCTGGACTGGTTCTATTCTTCTGCACGCTCCACTCGGGCACGACCGCAACGGCTGCGAAGCGAGGGGGATTATTCGGCCTTGGATATTTCGGATTCGGGGTCTATTGGGTCTACTACAGCCTCTACAACTATGCCAGCACGCCATTGTGGCTGGCCATCGCGCTCGCTGCACTTCTGGTGTTGTATTTGTCCTTGTACCCGATGCTGGCGGCATCGATGGCCGCATGCCTGTTGCCAAAAGGGGTAAAACGTTTGACTGGCGCAGCCGTGTTGCTGGCGGCGGCGGAATGGTTGCGCGGAACGCTGCTCACCGGATTTCCCTGGGTACTGATCGGGCAGGGGAGCTTGGATAGCCCCTGGGCCAGTTATTTGCCGCTACTGGGAGTGCATGGGGCCGGATTGATGCTCCTGCTGGCGGCAGGGTGGACGGCGGCATGGTTGCGCCGGCCGTTTTCCATGCGGGCAGTCTGGCTGGGAGCCGTGATGGTGATAGTCGCGGGTGGAGAATTCCTACGCCCCGTCGCATGGAGTATGTGGAGCACGCCGTTTGGGGAATCAATTGAAGTGGCCATGGTTCAGCCCAATCTGAATCAGGACGCACGCTGGCGGGCGAAAAAACGGGGGGTCATCAAGGAGACTTACTGGCATTTGACGCAACAGGTAGAGGAAACCCCCCTAATCATCTGGCCAGAAGCGGCAATTCCTCAATATTACAGTGAGATAGAAGATTTCTATAAAAATATTCAAGATGAGGTTCTAGGCGACGACACCACGCTGCTTGCCGGTGTTTTCTACCGCGAGGGCGATCAGTCCGGCCCGCACAACGGACTGATGAACATCAGGACTGGCCAGCGTTACGGAAAACGCCGGCTGGTGCCCTTCGGGGAATATTCCCCGCTGGAAGACTGGCTCGGCCCGCTGTATCGGAAGATTCATTTCAGGATGCGCGCGTTGCAGCCTGCCGAAGGCCGGCCCCTGCTTCAGGTGCGCGGCAGTCCGGTCGGGATAACCATCTGCTATGAATCGGTCTATCCGTCGATCCCCCGCCTGTCTTTTCCAGAAGCAGCCTATCT
The DNA here is from genome assembly GCA_026713705.1 of Gammaproteobacteria bacterium. Classification (GTDB taxonomy): domain Bacteria; phylum Pseudomonadota; class Gammaproteobacteria; order Poriferisulfidales; family Poriferisulfidaceae; genus Poriferisulfidus. The sequence goes on along the minus strand of JAPONY010000093.1, from coordinate 7,410 downwards.
GGTGAACGTGAGCAATGATGCATGGTTCGGGGCGACCCGGGCGCCATGGCAGCATCTGGAATCAAGCCGAGTGCGCGCTGCGGAGACGGCCCGAGAGCTCCTTCGGGTCGCAAGTACTGGCGTGACCGCGATTATTGGCGCAGACGGGACTCTCCGGGCAACTGCCCCTCAGTTTGCAACGGCGATCTTGGAAGGTGAGGTGCAGCCCCGGGAAGGGGTTACGCCGTATGTTCGATTTGGAGAATGGCTCTTTGCTGCTCTGTCTTTGCTGGTTCTTACGTTTTGCTTCTACCAGCGTGAAAAACGAGTAGGTTTGGATTTTCCCAGAAGGTTCCGATAGGATCGAACGGCCTCGTCGGAAAACTTATAGCGCATTGTCAGGAGCCAAGGCAGGACGCATGTCGATCATAGTCGGCAGGTCCGGCAATTCGGCACTGGATTCACGCAGAGTTTCGAGTAACCTGAGGGTCGTCTCCAGGCAGATGGGTCCAGTCCTGATGGAACGGTTGCACAAGGCGCTTCGAAAACCTAGGTAATCTGGGCGGGCGGATAGAAAATACCGGGCGGATTCGGCATCCAAGCGGCCGGCCAGTCCACACAACAGCCCTGACTCCCTGGTGGCCCGCACCCAGTCTGCTGCCTGTGCCAAATCCATGTGCTGATCCAGCGACCCGGAATGCTTGTCGGCGGTGTCCAGCATCAGACCGGCAAAGCCCGCCATGCGGGCTGGACCGACCCACTGCATGGGGTCGATTTCCGGGCTGTCCGCAAACAGCACTGCAACGGCCTGGACGGGGGCGGTGATGGCTGCCCGGAATTCAGGCAGCAGGGCCTGCTGGGATGGGCGGGAAAATCCAATCTTGACGAAATCGACACCTTCCAGAGACAATCGGCGGGCTTGCTCCAGTACATCCCCATCATCTGCCGAGCCGGCAGCCGCACTGACGTGACGCCGGCCTTGGACTTGGTCGACGACTTGGCAGACCGCCACAGGGTCTGCTGCCCCCAGTGCTCCTCGGGCAGGATCCTTCAAGTCCAGAATTGCGACCGAGGTCTGGAGGAGCAGTTCAGCCTCCTGGGGATTGCGCACACTTCCAAGGATACGGGTCATGATGCAGCCTCTTTGGGCGCAAAGTGCTCGTGGACGCGTTCCATAAGCCAATTCCATGCTTCCAGTTCGATTTCCCCAGCGGTTTTCTCAATTGCGATTTCGAGATATTCGATTTCGCCGCGGATTTTCTCATCCGGCAGCCGGCCCAGCCGGCTGACCAGGATGGCCAGTTCAATGACAGCTGCTTGCGCCCGGTTATAGCCTTGGAACGGAGCATGAACCGTCTCATGCACGATCTTGCAGGTAAAGGTCGGGCGGATGGGATCGTCGTCGAAACTTTCTACTTCCACTTCCGCATGTGACAGGCAATTCTCCAGTCGCTGGCAGGGTACGATTTCGGCGCTGGTCAGGGGCCACTCGTAGCGTCCGGTCAGGCACCCGGCGTAGACGCGGATATCGTCCGGGCGATTCACGACGGCGCAACCTTCCCGCTGGAGGTTTTCCAAGGTCTGCGAAGGCCGAAACGGCTTGAGCAACAATCTTCGATCAAGGCAATGCACGCCCATCGGAGCGATGTGCGTCTGATCGTCGGCACCGCGCGTCGTCACGATGCTTTCCAGGATTTTCGGCATTAGGATGACTTCCTGTGCTTGATCTTGTCCTTGTGTTTCTGGCGGGTAGGGCCGACTTCCCTGAAAGCCGACAGGTCCTTGGCGGATTCCGTCACGGCACAGCCCCACAGGAATTCCTCGTCCTGCTCATAACGCTTGCCAAGCTGCCATGCGATCTGGGCTCGTGTCAGTTCGATGCCTAAATAGAACAAGTGCCCGGGGTCGTCGTCCAGATCCAGGTCCGGGTAGAAGTCGAGCGGGTCCGTATGAATCAATTCGCCGTCCCGATTGTACAGGTGAACGCCGTCTTCGGCGACCCGAATCCTGAAATTGGGGTCTTTTACTTGGGCTGCGAATTCGGCGATTTCTTCCGGGCTGTACGGGAAAGGGTGCCGTTCGTGCAACATCATCAACTGGTCGTCAATGCCTTTCGGAGGAATCCCGTGCGCGGCCGCGGCCCGCATGATTCTACGGGCGCGGTCGGCTTCGCGCAGCGAAGCCCGGCAGTGCTCGCTGACTTGGGTGGTCAGCGCGTACTGAATGTTCAGCTCGGAGATCAAGCCGAACAGCAGGGCATTCATGCCGGCCGTATCTGCATGGGTCAGTTCGGTCAGGTTGCCGATGCCCATCATGATCTGGATGTCCGGATAACGGCGTCGAAGCTCGACATAGCGAGCAATCGAGTCGGCGCAGCCGAAATGGATGGGATCGAGAATGGGGTCGGCGAGAAACGGCTGGTCTTTCTCCAGACAGTGTTCGATGCAGGCGTACAGGGAGTCGAGATCCGTGTTGTTGTCGGCGATGAGCACAGGGATGGAATCAACCTCGTCGGCAACCCATAGAGTGTCCGATCTCAAGCTCAGGAGGAAATCTGCTCCCGCCTGTCCCCCAGCGATCAGATCCTGTGTTTCCAGCGAATCGACGCTCACCACGAAGTCTTCCTGTTTCAGCATCTGCACGGTTTCGACCAGATGCGGGAACTCCACTCCTGGCAGGCAGCCGACATCGATAATGTCGGCGCCATCTTTCTGATAGCGGCGGGCTTCGGCCAGGATGGCATCCAGGCTGAGATTGGGCGCTTCGGTGATTTCGGCGAAGATTCGGACATCGTAGCGAGTCAGGTCTTCGGCCATCGCAGCCCGGCCAAAATAAGTAGGGAGATCCTTGAGTTCATCGGGGCCGCGCTCGACCGGCACTCCGAATTGCACCTCCAGTGGCTTTAGGTCTCCGCGAACCCGGCCAGGCAGGAGAATGCGGTCGATTCCCGACGGGAGTTCAAGCCGTTTCTGGATCAGTTTCGAGGTCATCAGCGCGGCAACGCTTGCGCCGACTTGGCGGACCTCGTAGTCGAAATCCGTCGGCTGCATGGATTCCAGCACGCGATGCAGGCTCCGCTCGGCAAGCTTCCCAGTCAGAAACAGGATTTTTTCGGTCATGAATACGAGCCTGAACCTAATTTTAGCAAGGAGACCCATTCGAACTGACATTGACTACTGTCGATAGACACCATACAATAAGCAAATGATCAAGACGTTTCGGCATCGCGGCCTGAAAGAGATCTATGAACGAGGACATTCCTCCAAGGTGGCACAAAGTCACGTTACGAAAATTATGCGAATCCTAACCGTATTGGATCAGAGCCTCAGCCCCACAGGAATGGATATCCCAGGCTTTCGATTACATCCACTAAAGGGTCGCATGAAAGGTTATTATTCGGTTTCTGTCTCGGCCAATTGGCGAGTTGTATTTCGATTCGAGGAAGGACATGCTTTGGATGTCGACTATCTTGACTACCATTAGGAGGTGTTGAAATGGCAATGAAGAACCCTGTGCACCCTGGCGTCATCGTGCGCGAAGAGTGCCTGAAGCCGTTGGGTCTGTCGGTGACCGAGGGAGCCAATAGGCTCGGAGTCGGGCGCCAGACACTCTCCAATCTGGTCAATGAAAAGGCATCTGTTTCGATTGAAATGGCTTACCGGCTATCGAAGGCGTTTGGTTCAACCCCTGAAACGTGGCTTGGAATGCAGTTGGCTTTTGACCTTGCCCAGTCGCGCGACCTAGAGCATAGAATCAAAGTTGAGCGAGTTGCTGCCGCTTAGGGCGACGCAACTGCCGCATAGCGAAAATTCAGAGCAAAAAAATTTAAGGCACGGTTAGAGGCAGTCCTGTAAAATTTCTATCAGGTGATCTGCTCTTTCAAAATTCTAGGACAAGTCGCGCATTCGGACCGCATCGTTTTTGAACACTAAGCCTCAGCCCAAGATCATCCGCAGGAGCGCTTCTCCGGAAGCGCTGGATGCGCTTCAGGTTTTACCGCCATTGCAACGGCGGGTGTTTGCTCAACGTGGGATCACTGATCCAAGCGAACTCGAACTGTCATTGCGGCAATTGCATCCGGTCAATGAATTTCCGGTCTGCATCCAGGCGGCAGAATTGCTGTATTCCGTGATGCGCGAGGACGGGCGAATCCTTCTGGTGGGGGATTACGATGCGGATGGCGCAACGGGCGTGGCCGTCGCGATACGCAGTTTGCATGCGATGGGCTACGAGCATGTGGATTATCTGGTGCCGGATCGCTTCCGGCATGGCTACGGATTTTGCCCGGAGCTGATGGAGGAAGTCGAGCAGCGAAGCCCCGCCTTGATCGTCACGGTCGACAACGGGATGTCGAGCCAGGCGGCGGTTGCGGAGGCTCGCAAGCGCGGCATCCGGGTGCTGATCACCGATCACCACTTGCCGGGAGACGAGTTGCCGGAGGCCGACTGCATCGTCAATCCGAATAGCCCGCCCGACAGTTTCGCAAGCACGGCGCTCGCTGGTGTTGGAGTGATGTTCTACGTAATGCTGGCCTTGCGCCAGCATTTGGAAGGGGAAGGATGGTTTGCCCGGCATGGCATCGAGATGCCGAACATGGCCCAGTTTCTGGACCTGGTGGCGCTGGGCACGATCGCCGACGTGGTGCCGCTGGATCAGAATAACCGGATTCTGGTGGAGCACGGGCTACGGTGCATTCGGCAGGGCCGGGGCGCCCCCGGCATTATTTCGCTCCTTCGCTGCGGCAAGCGAGACCCACGGCAGGTCGGCAGCACGGATCTGGCCTTCGCTGTGGCGCCGCGGATCAATGCGGCCGGGAGAATGGAAGACATCGCGATTGGAATCCGGTGCCTCCTCACGGAAGGACGTGTAGAAGCGCACGATCTTGCCCAGCAATTGGATCAAATCAATACCCGGCGGCGCGACGAGCAAGGGTCGATGCATACGGAAGCATTGCGCGAGGTCGAGCAACTGTCCCTTGATGCCGAAAAAACTATGAGCCTGTGCCTGTATCGGTCCAATTGGCATGAAGGTGTAGTCGGGATTATTGCGTCACAAATCAAAGAGAAGGTCGGCTTGCCGACCATTGTCTTTGCCCGAAGCCAGGACAATCTTCTTAAAGGGTCAGGGCGTTCGGTTCAGGGGCTGAACCTCAGGGATGCGCTGGTCGATGTCGAACAGGCGGAACCGGGGCTCATGCAACGCTACGGGGGTCACGCGATGGCCGTCGGGCTGACTCTTCAGGAAGACGGGCTGGAGAGGTTTCAGGGGCTGCTCGAAGAGGCGGTCTCGAAGGCGTTGGGCGGCAGCCGCCCGAGCCAGACCATCGAAACAGACGGTGAATTGGCCAGCAAAGAATTGACGCTGGAAAATGCGGAATTCGCCGTACGGGGCCACCCTTGGGGTCGGGATTTCCTGCCGCCGCTGTTCGAAGGCGAATTCGAGATTCAGGAAAGAAAGACCTTCAAAGGCGCACACACCCGGTTCCATCTCAATCCGGTTGGTCATCCGGAGTGCCGCATCAAGGCAATGGCGTTTTCTCACGATCGCTTCGACTGGGACCCGGAAAGTTCCCGATTCAGGTTGGTGTACGAGCTGAGTGTGGACGAATATCAAGGGCATCGGTCGTGCATGCTGAATATCCAGCACATTGAGTCGCTCTGATCCGATGCGCGGCATTCTCGGCGGACTGTTCGATCCTATCCATTTCGGGCACTACCGGCCTGCGCTGGAATTGATGCCGATTCTGGGCCTGACGGAGGTCCGCTTGGTTCCATGCGGCCGCCCGGTGCACCGCGCCGTGCCGCACGCCTCTGCGGAGCATCGCTGGAACATGGTGCGGTTGGTGGCGGACGGCGTGAAACTGGTGGCAGATGATCGGGAGCTCAAGAGCTCGGATCCCTCCTACACTTACGAAACGCTGCGTTCCTTGAAAGATGAGGATCCGGCTCCCCTGTGCCTGCTGGTCGGGGCAGACGCACTGGAGGGGCTGCCGTCCTGGCACCGGGCGGAGGAATTGATTCAATTGTGTCATGTGGCGGCCATCGCACGATCGGGAGATGAATTGGGGGCGTCGCTGCCGGATTCGTGGGCTTCGCGTTGCACCTCGGACCCCGAGGCCCTGGAGCAATTGCCCTATGGTAGGATTTACCTTCATCAAGGGACTTTGTACGATTTCTCGTCTACTCAGGTTCGCGACCTCATCCGTGCCGGAACGTCACCGCGTTATTGTGTCCCAGGCTCCGTGTGGGCCTATATTCGCCGCAATCGTCTGTACCTCGATTGAGCAGGATGCTGCCGGAGACTGATTCCCGTATGGAGGCCGATGCGCTCAGGCAACTGGTGGTCGACGCGTTGGACGACATGAAGGCCGAAGAAACGGTCGTGTTGGATGTTCGGGACAAAACGACGATCGCCATCTATATGGTTGTCGCAAGTGGACGTTCGGATCGGCATGTGCGCAGCATTGCGGATCGGGTGGTGGAGAGGGTGCGCGATGCCCGCATGGGCAGGGTGTCTGAAGAGTGCAGTCGCGACTGGGTGTTGCTGGACGCGGGGGACGTCGTGGTGCATGTCATGCTGCCGGAAACCCGCCAACTGTACGCTTTGGAGAAGCTTTGGTCGGTTCCATCCGCTGAAGTACGCGCCAGCGTTGGCCAATGAACCGTCTGATCTTGGCTTCGGCTTCGCCGAGGCGGGCCGAACTGCTTCGCGTGGTCGGGCTGGATTTTGAACCACATCCGGTTTCGATAGACGAATCGCCTCGCTCGGGGGAAGAAGGCATTGCGTTGGCAAGGCGGCTGGCGCATGACAAGGCTGCGGCTTGCCTGCGAGAGCATCCAGAAACCGTAGTGCTAGCGGCGGATACCGTGGTTTTGTGCCGGGGCGAGCCTCGAGGCAAACCTAGGGGTCACGAGGATTACGTGGCGATGATGAAAGAATTCAGTGGTGCTTCCCACGATGTGGTCAGCGGTGTTTGCGTAATGTCGGAAGATCGGGAGAAGATTTTTCATTGCGTGACGACGGTTGTGTTTGGGGATTTGTCGTCGGCATGGATTGAAGCGTATTGGATGAGCGGGGAACCGAAAGACAAGGCAGGGGGTTACGCAATCCAAGGTCGGGCGGGGAGCCAGGTGCGGGAGATTCGAGGCAGTTACACCAATGTGGTCGGGCTGCCTCTGAACGAAACCTGTGTGGTGTTGTCCGAATTCGGCATTCTTCCAGATTTTGAGGAAACATCGCCATAGTGAGTACATTTTGTTCCTTGTGCCAATTCGGCGTTCCCTCGTACAATCACTAGTGTCCGGTCAAATAATCAAATAGATTCAATTGGTTAGCGTGGCGGTTCCGGTGACAAGTGTATTCGGGTTTCAGAAAGTCTTGATTCAAAACGATCTTTTCAAACAACGTGACCGAAAAAATCTGTAGCAAAGT
>JAPONY010000092.1 GCA_026713705.1 Gammaproteobacteria bacterium | reverse complement strand
CGCGCCGCGCCCGCCCGGCAACCGATCTGATAGAGGATTCATTATCAGACGAAAATGCCCAATCTACCGGGCTCAAACCGAAATCGCGACCCCTAAAGGCGGCCTGATGAAGGAAAATCTAACAAATCTGACGTACACCCGACAAGGATTTTTCCGTGCGGGGATTGCACGACTTGCCCGGCGGGTTACCCGAATCCGTGGTTGGGCGGCACGCATCAGCCGAAACCTTTGCGCTTCTCCACGGGCAAGTTGTGGCGGCGAAGTCCTAGTACGATCTCCACGAAATCTCCTGTGGGCCGGGTGGATCGCTCCCGGTAATCTTCCCAGCCGGTGAAGCATGGATTGAGAATTGAAGGCGATCTCGATTCCCGAGCCTTTGTGTGGGTTTGTTTACTTGTCTCGGTCACGACGGAGTTTTTCGCTTTCAAAGGGGCATATCATACGCCGTCTGTCGAAAGACACATTTTCTTAACGGAGATTTCGCCCTATCTGGTTGAAAGGAGTCAGGACTGTCTTGAGACATCAACCACGCAAACCTTGATCTTGCGCCGTTCATCCCTAGAGAGTGTCTCAAGCAGGCAGTGCTTGAGTTGGTTGGCGCTTTCCGGTCGGATGCCGGACGGGGTTGCTTTGCAGAACTCCTTTCCGAACCACAGGGCGAGGTAGATTCCGTTGCCGTCGGTTCCCGGGCCGCGGATGTATTTCGCGATTAGTTGATTCCGGACCGCAGTCCACAAATCGCGACTATTGTTTTTCTTGATTTCCATCGGTACGTTGAATCCGTTGCAGGAGAATCGGATATCTGAGCGTTTTTCGTTGGCGTAGCGGCCTTCCGGTTGCGCGTCGACCTCCAGAGGAGCCAATAACGGCCTCAGTTTGGAGAGCAGCCGGTCCCTGCAGAAGTCTTCATGCTGTGGAGTTGCTTCACTTTCCTTTCCGGCCCAGTACGCTTTCCAGTCGGACGTGTTTCCGTCGCGGATGTCTTTCGCGGCTTCCTCAAGTTTCATCATTGCGACGGCCGTCAGGTCGGTGGGATTCGCGGGGGAGGCATTTTCGATGACCTGAAGGACTTCCTTGACATTGCCATGGAGAAATTCAGCTTCACGCCGGAGAATTTTCTGCTGGTACGTCAGATCAATCAGGTTGGAATGCCACGCACGAAGTTCCTCTTCCGCCAGAAGCGATTCAAGCGATTCGGTTGCCTCTGATGTTGGAATTTGGGCCAGTTGTTCGCAAAAGAACCGGATGCTGTGGGCGGCGTCCATGCCAAGCGTGACCGGGCATGCCATCATTGAGGAATCGTCGGCATCGTAATAGTACGGGCCATACGAAGACCCCAGCAGGCGAATCAGAAGGGACAGGACGGAAACGCTCGGGGAGTCGGGCAAGGTGCCAAGAAACCTGCTGGTCATGATTTCCGCGAGAGCCCGGATTCGGGGCTCATTTCCGGCGACATAGGATTCCAGTTGCTCCCGGTACTTCTCTGGAGCCGTGAAAAGACCGGCGGCAAGCCAGCGAATCCGATGCCCGACATGCATGCTGCTGTAGGAGAGTTTTTTTTCGATGATGTCGAGTAGGGCTTCTTTCTCGCAATAGAGCAGGGCGGCAATGAACAGGTGATCCAGATTCTGCAACCATCGGCTATGACCGCGTACGGGGAAGGCTTTCAGCAAGGGCAGTGATGCCGTACGGGCGACTTTCCTGTAGTCAGGGGAATACGCCAATTCGTAAAGCCCGCTGACGGAATCCGCATTGCCTTGGAATTTCTCGCGTGTGGTCTCGACGAGGATGTCCGAGACCACATCGGGCCGGACCCGCAACAGTGAAAGGAACCACTGCGGGGTCTCGTCTCCGGTGCGAGAGGAGAGAGGCCATAGAGGCACCATGTAGTGGATGGCGAGAGCCAGACGCATTTGTTCTTCACCGATCGAGAGGCTCTTGTCCTGAGATGCCTTGCTGATTTCGTGAAGTCCCGCCATGTACGGATAAGATAGCAGGTGGGCCTTTCTTTCAATTCCGAGGCGGATGACTTCCCCGGCGCTCGGCAGGTCTTCTCGATCAATCGACATCCGGAATGCCTGCAACACTGCCTCGATCAAGCTCTCGTCTTTGCCGAGGAGGTCTTTCAGCCGTTCTTCTGGCGTGTCGCCCGAGACATCCCTGTAGCCGCCATAATATGCGACGGCCAGTTCGTGAAGGGCACCAGGACGACACCGATTTTCCCGCAGATTTTTCTCCATGGGCTTGATCTTGGCATGCCATTTTTGCTGGCGCTCTAGAAGTTCGGCGGTGTATTTGTCTTGCCGCTGTTTTGCCAAGACATCGCTCGGGATCGCGTCGGTCTGATGCTTTATGAATTCCTCAAGAAGTTCGGGTCTTGTGGATAAGCGATCCTCAACGATTTCCCGAGACAATCCGATATTGCAAAAGCGGTCATGTACACAAGACGCTGTCCGCCGTATAAGGTGTCGGGCGACTTCGGGGTTTTTCGTGGCGATGGCCCTCTTAAGGCACCAGGTGCCGAAGTCTTGCGGCCAACCGACATCCGCAAACCGCTCCATTGCACGGTGCATGCAGAGGTCAGTTTCGTCAGGCTTTTTCTCCGATTTTTCACACTGTTTGATTCCCAAGTCATAAAGTTCCAACAGCGTGTCAGGGTGGCCTGACAACCATGTGGTGACATTGCCTCTGGAGGCGTGGTTTCGGCTCGGGCAAATGGCTTCCAGCCAATGGAGTAGGCGGTATGGGTCGAGTTCATCTCGAAAATGTGTCAGGTAATACTCGAGCCATCGCTCCGGAAGGTCGCGCAGATGATTGAACTGGTCGAACTTCCGCGAAAATTCCTCTGGCGACCGGTTGAAGAGGTCTACCAGAAGATCCAGTAGTTCGCCAAGTTGTTTGCCAGTCGACTTCTCCGTGACTTTGCGAGTCCAGAAATGGCAGTACGGCCCATAATAATTTGCTCTTTTCGGGGGGCGTAAATAGAAAAGCACCTGTCGTGGTGAAAGAATTTCAGGATAAGCATCTTCCAAAAGCTGGCCGGCCAAGTCGTCGACGGGGTCGAATATGATCCCTCCTTCCACTTCTTCAAGCAGTGCCAAAAGCGCATCAGACATCTGCCCATCGTTTGACATTTGCAGGAGAAACAAATCCAGGGCAGTTCGCCTGACCGGCAGTCCCCACTTGGGATTTTTGAGCATCTCCAAGGCTGTGTCTGGCATGTCTGGTGCATCGGTTCCCGACACTAACGCTTGGAGGCAGAGATGCGCGAGAGATTGCTGCGCGTCATCGGGGTCCGAAGCCTCGAAGTATTTCAGAAAAGATTTTTTCATGTCGGCCGATGCGAGATCGCCTAGCCTGTGTTCGTGTGAGAGCGAGAGTGCAAACCACGGGTTCATTCGGGCTTCACGCTCAAGTCCATCGAGTATGCGGTGCTTGTCGTCAGCCGAAAACTCTCGGGCGCAGCCATACTCGACGACTCCATAGGGGTCGCGCTCGATCAGTTCTGTACGTCCTATCAAACTGCGAGCCGCAAGCCACGCCAAAAGCCCACGGAACTCCGGCACCACACCCCCATCGAATCCCGTCGTCAGGGCGAGAATTCGCGCAACAGGCAATCCTGCCTTGACACGTTCAGCAAGGTATTCTGCGCCAAGGAATTCGGCGATGTGGCGATGGTAGGGCTCCGCCCGGCTCTCTTGCGGGCCCCGAAATAATTTGCTATCGATCACATTGCAGAGGGCGTTCGGATCTTCGCCAGATATCTGGTTCAATGAGAGGAATCCTTTGTGATCTCCGTCGTCATCTAAACGGTACCCCGCGCTGCCGGTCAGGAGTTGAATGGCGAACAGTTTTCCTGCCGCCATGAGCAGGTCGGGCTCGCTTACAGCACGCAGGCGCTTGCGGTCCGGATTTCCTTCTTCAAGCAACTTCCTGCAGGCCAGATTGAACGTCTGCTTCCTGTCCTCCGGCCAACGGACATCGGATTCGGCGACCGCCAGTGCCAGCATCTCTAGGCTTTGAGGGTTGCGTAGAAGGTAGTCAAGGCCATTTTGCCGGACGGACTCGATGAATGCTTCCGCATCCACCACGCCAGGTTGCCCTCTTATGATCGCTTCCACATCTTCTGGGGATAGCGGTTCCAACCCGAGTACTCTGATGTTTTCGTCACCTTTCGAAAGGGCCTCAAGCGCACTCCGGTCGCTGGCCCCCAGCCAATCGGCCATCCGGCAGGACAGGCGATATTTGGAGGGGACGAATTGGTCGATCTTGCGGCGAATTTTGTCGAGCGGAGTCAGTCGGTCCGAGGCTCCGGCACGGACCTCGTCCAGCCCGTCAATAAATAACGTCGTCTGGCTCCATTCCGGTTTTCCATTAAACGTCACGAAATCGCGCGCCGTCACATAACAACCGTTCGTTTCTTCCGCCTCCTGCTTGAAGGCCGTTGTTTTCCCCGCGCCAGGCTCGCCAAGCAATACATAGGCGTAGACTTCCCTGAACTCATCCAGATGCCGAGGCAACGGGGAGGAGTCATTTGCTCCGATCTCGACGCACATCCGGGGAACCTTGAGGCTCATAATTCTTCCGGCAAGTCGCAGGCGGGAATCGAAAGAAATTCCCCTACGGGAATTCCGCTCTCGCCCTCGCCGACATGTACGGGAGTCACATTGTCGAAGCGCCTCTTGAACTCCGTAAGCGCTGGCGGGTAAGGCTCTTTTTGACTCTTGACTTCGATCGCGATGAGATCAAAACCTCGCTTGAGAATAAAATCGACCTCAAAACCGGTTTTGTTGTCTCTCCAATAACAGAGTTCGTCGGTACTGTCTTTCGTGTTGTACAGGTGTGCGCCAACCGCGCTTTCGACCAGCCGCCCCCAGAAGCTTTCATTGGCTTTTGCTTTTTCGAATGTGGCTCCCGTGGAAATAGACATTAACGAGGTGTTGAGCACGTTCAGCTTGGGATGAGATTGTTTGCGAAGGTGCGGGGCATTGCTGTATTTTTGCAGGCCAGTAATCAAGCTGGCCTTCGACAGTAAGTCCAGATAGCGAATCAGGGTCGCCGCGTTGCCTTTGCCTTGCAGTTCCCCGAGCATTTTGTTGTAGGCAAGAATTTGTCCTGAGTACGCTGCGCCCAACTCAAAAAGTCGCTTAAGCAAGGTGGGGTTGTCGACTCGTTCCATGGCCAGGATGTCCCTCTCAATATTCGGCGCGATGATGGAACCCGAGACAAATTGCCGCCATAGTTTCTGTTCATGGATGTGTGCCGCTCCTCCGGGGTAGCCACCGAAATAGACATACTGTTCCAAATCGAAGCCGAATGCGTCCCGCATTTCCGGAAACGACCAGTGGGAGACCGGGACGGTGATATATCGACCTAACATGCTTTCCTTGTTCATCCCCCTCTGCATCAGCAAGGGGGCGGAGCCCAGAAGAATCACATGAAGCGGAATTTGATTACGCCGGTCTGCATCCCAAAGGCCCTTGACGGTGGAAGACCAATCCCGGATTTGCTGAATTTCGTCCAGGACCAGGACGAATCCAGACTCCGACCTGATCGCTTGGGCTCGCGCGTCTTCCCACAAGCGAATGATATGGCCCGCATCCCCTCTTCTCCCAAGGCCAACGCCGTCTCGCGGGAAATCTCGCACGATGGGGCCAGTAGAACTTGGAGGTACTGACGTAGCGGGTTCATCAAGCAAAACATATTGGTATGGAATCCGAATTTGCTCCATGGCTTGTTGCGCCAGCGTGGTTTTCCCCGCCTGACGGGGCCCGGTAATGAAAATTATCTCCCGCGGCCGTTCGCCCAATAGCGACAGGAGTTCATATAATTTCGGTCTTTTGTAGGTCTCCATAAAAATATATTACCATATCTCATAATTTTATGAGGGACAGTAATATAAAATTTATTGTGGTGCATCAGGACAGATTGAGGCTCTGAAATTCTGGTTAGAAATCAAGAGAAATCTGGCGGGGCTGATAATATGGGCTGGCGTTAGAATTTGGACTTGCGTTTGGCCCCATGACCCAGCCGCGCCCCGAACAACAGGATGTCGACCCGCTGGAAACCCAGGAGTGGCTGGAGGCGTTGGACTCGGTCTTCAAGGAGGAGGGCCCGGCGCGCGCCCACTACCTGATCGAGCGCCTGCTGGACCGGGCGCGGCGCTGCGGCCTGACCATCCCCTACAGCGCGGCCACGGCCTACCTCAACACGATTCCCGCAGCGCAGGAGGAAAGCTGCCCGGGGGATGCCGCCCTGGAGTGGCGGATTCGTTCGCTGATCCGCTGGAACGCCATGGCGATGGTGGTGCGGGCCAACCAGGACCACCCCGGCCTCGGCGGGCACGTGGCCACGTTCGCGTCGGTGGCGACCCTGTACGACGTGGGCTTCAACTATTTCTGGCGTGCGCCGAGCGAAGAGCATGGCGGGGACCTGGTGTTCTTCCAGGGTCATTCGGCGCCCGGCGTCTACGCCCGCGCCTACCTGGAAGGGCGGCTCGACAAGGATCACCTGCACCGCTTCCGCCGCGAGACCGAAGGCGGCGGCCTGTCCTCGTATCCCCACCCGTACCTGATGCCGGACTTCTGGCAGTTCCCGACCGTCTCCATGGGCCTGGGCCCGATCCAGGGGATCTACCAGGCGCGCTTCATGAAGTATCTGGACAACCGCGGCCTGCTGGACGCGGGCGACCGCAAGGTCTGGGTGTTCGTCGGCGACGGCGAGATGGACGAGCCGGAATCGCTCGGCGCATTGTCGGTGGCCGGCCGCGAACGGCTCGACAACCTGGTCTTCGTGGTCAACTGCAACCTGCAGCGCCTGGACGGCCCGGTGCGCGGGAACGGCAAGATCATCCAGGAGCTCGAAGGTGTGTTCCGGGGGGCCGGCTGGAACGTCATCAAGCTGATCTGGGGTTCGTACTGGGATCCGCTCCTGGCCCGCGACACCCAGGGCATCCTGCTCAAGCGGATGGAAGAGTGCGTGGACGGGGACTTCCAGACCTACAGTGCGCGTGACGGTGCCTACATCCGCGAGCACTTCTTCGGCAAGTACCCGGAGCTCGAGGCGATGGTCGCCAACATGGCCAACCAGGACCTGTGGCGCCTGAACCGCGGCGGGCATGACCCGCACAAGGTGTACACCGCCTATCGCGCGGCCGACGCGCACCGGGGCCAGCCGACGGTCATCCTGGCCAAGACCATCAAGGGCTACGGGATGGGGACGGCCGGAGAGGGGCTCAACATCACGCACCAGCAGAAGAAACTGGACATCGACGACCTGAAGGCGTTTCGCGACCGCTTCAAGATTCCGATCAGCGACGACGAGATCAAGGACCGGATTCCGTTCTACCGCCCGGCCGAGGACAGCCCGGAGATCCGATACCTGAAGGCCCGGCGCGAGGCTTTGGGCGGCTACCTCCCGGTGCGGCGCACTGCCGCCCCGCCGCTGCGCATCCCGGACGGAATCTTCGACAAGATGTGTGCCGGCACGGACGATCACGAGATCTCCACCACCATGGCGCTGGTGCGGGTGCTGACCCGCCTGCTGCGCGACCCGGAACTGGGTCCGCGGGTGGTGCCGATCGTGCCGGACGAATCCCGGACCTTCGGCATGGAGGGCATGTTCCGCCAGCTCGGCATCTACGCGCCGTTCGGGCAACTGTACGAGCCGGAGGATGCCGGCAAGCTGGCCTACTACCGCGAGGAGAAGACCGGGCAGGTGCTGGAGGAGGGCATCAACGAGGCGGGGGCGATGAGTTCGTTCGTGGCGGCCGGGACTTCCTACAGTACGCACGGCCTGCAGATGATCCCGTTCTACGTCTTCTACTCGATGTTCGGCTTCCAGCGGGTAGGCGACCTGATCTGGTCGGCGGGCGACCTGCAGGCCCGGGGCTTCCTGATCGGCGGCACTGCCGGGCGCACCACGCTGCCCGGAGAAGGACTGCAGCACCAGGACGGCCACAGCCATCTCGCGGCCGCCGGCGTCCCGAACTGCTACCCGTACGACGTGGCCTACGCCTACGAGGTGGCGGTGATCGTCGAGGACGGCCTGCGGCGCATGTGCGAGCAGCAGGAGAACCGCTTCTACTACCTGACGGTCGAGAACGAGAACTACGTGCACCCCCCCATGCCCGAATCCGCGCGGGAGGGGATCCTGGCGGGCCTCCACCCAATCGCACAGGCGCAGGACCCGGACGCGCCCCGGGTGCAACTGCTGGGTTCCGGCGCCATCCTGCGCGAAACCCTGGCGGCCGCCGAGCGATTGCGCGCTCATGGGGTGGAGTCGGACGTGTGGAGCGTGACCAGCTTCGTGCTCCTGGCACGCGATGGTGCCCGGGTGGCGCGGCACAACCGCCTGCACCCCGAAAGCCCGCAGACCTCGTGGGTCGAACAATGCCTGGCCGACCATCCCGGCCCGATCGTCGCGGCCAGCGACTACGTGCGCATGCACGCCGAACAGATCCGCTCGTGCCTGCCTGCCGGGCGCGACTACCGGGTGCTTGGCACCGACGGTTTCGGGCGCAGCGACACGCGCGAGAAGCTGCGCGAGTTCTTCGAGGTCAATGCCGACCACGTCCTGCACACCGCGGCGCAGGCGCTCGAGGCTTCGGGGCAGATCGACGCGGCGGCGGCGCAGAAGATCACGGCCGAATGCGCGGTGGACCCCGACCGGCCGGACCCGTTCGCCTCATGAGTCGGGAAGTCCGGGTCCCCGACATGGGGGACGTCGAAGAAGCGGAGGTGATCGAGGCCTTCGTGCAGGCCGGGCAGTCGGTCTCCGCGGACGAGCCGTTGATCACCCTGGAATCGGACAAGGCCGCCATGGACCTGCCGTCGCCGTTCGGCGGCATGGTTGAGGCAGTGCACGTCAAGGTGGGAGACATGGTGTCGGAGGGCTCGCTGGTCGCGACCCTGACCGACCGGCCGGAAGACTCCGCCCCGAAGCCGGAGGTGCCTGAGACTGAATCCCCGCCGTCTCCTGACCCGGTTGCCGAGGCACCCGCCGAACCGGCCGTCAGCCCGGCTCCGCCGCCGGTTGCCCCGGAGCCCCGCCGTCTTGGCGCATTGCCCCATGCCGGACCGGCCGTGCGACGTTTCGCGCGCGAACTCGGCGTGGATCTGGAGCAGGTTTCCGGCAGCGGGCGCAAAGGCCGGATTACGCACGAGGATGTCCAGCTCTACGTCAAGGCGATCCTGACCCGGCAGCAGGAGCCGGTGGTCGCCGCCCGTCCGTCCGGCCCGCCGGTGGATGCCGAGCGCTTCGGCCCGACCCGGACCGAGCCGCTGACCCGAATCCAGAGACGCTCCGGAACCAACCTGCAGCGCAACTGGCAGCTGGCCCCGCACGTCACCCAGCACCACAAGGCCGACATCACGGAACTGGATCGGCGCCAGCGGGAGTTGCGCGGGCAGAAGGGATTCGAGTCGCTGACGGTTACGGCTTGCGTGCTCCAGGCCTGCGCCCAGGTGCTGGGGCAGTTCCCCCGCGTCAATGCCTCGCTGAGCGAAGACGGGCGCGAGTTGGTAGTGCGCGAATACATTCATATTGGGTTTGCGGCGAACACCGACGAGGGACTGGTGGTCCCGGTGATCCGCGATGCCGACCAGAAACCGATTTCCGCCCTTGCCGGAGAGATTGCCGCCTTGGCCGAACGCGCGCGGACCCAGCAACTGACGGCCGAAGACATGCAGGGAGGAGGTTTTACCCTGTCGAATCTCGGCGGCATCGGGGGCGGGCACTTCACGCCCGTCATCAACCTGCCCCAGGTGGCGGTGCTGGGCATCTCGCGCGCGGCGCGCGAGCCCGTCTGCATCGAAGACCAGGTCGAATCCCGATTGATGATGCCGTTGTCGCTGTCCTACGACCACCGCGTCATCGATGGCGTGGAAGGGGCCCGGTTCGTGATGGCGCTGGCCTCGCTGCTGGAAAATCCCGAGCAGTTGGACTGGGGAGAGGGGTGAGTTCGTGAAGACAATCGACCTGGTGGTGATCGGCGGCGGCCCGGGTGGCTACAACGCCGCGTTCCGCGCATCGGACCTGGGCATGAAGGTGATGCTGGTGGAACGTTTTTCGCGGCTCGGCGGTGTGTGCCTGAACGTCGGCTGCATCCCGTCCAAGACTTTGTTGCACGCGGCCGGCCTGATCGAGGATGCGGCCGAATGGCGAGACCGGGGCGTGGTGTTCGACCCGCCCAAGATCGATCTGGATGCATTGCGTGCCTGGAAGGAGCAGGGCGTGTCGCAGCTGGCCGACGGCCTCGGCGCGCTCGCCAAGCGCCGTGAAGTCGAGGTGGTGACCGGCCGGGGGGAGTTCGTGTCCGCACATACCTTGGCGGTCGAGACCGAGGAAGGGAGAGAAGAGGTGCGCTTCGGGCAAGCGGTCATTGCAACGGGGTCCCGGCCGATCAAGCTCAGCCTGTTTCCGGAGGATGCGCGAATTCTGGATTCCACCTCTGCGTTGGACCTGACGGAGATTCCGGAGCGGTTGCTGGTAGTGGGGGGCGGCGTCCTGGGCCTGGAGTTGGCCACGGTGTTCCGTGCCCTGGGATCGCAGGTGGCCGTGGTGGAAGCGTTGGACCAGGTGATGGGAGAGGCCGACAAGGATGTGGCGCGGGCGTACCTGAAGCGTAATACAGGGCGGTTTGCCGCTGTGCATACGGGAACCCAGGTGCAGAAGGCCGAAGCGAAGGATGACGGAATCGCGGTACAGTTGGAAGGTGCGGATCGCCAGTGGGAGGAGTCGTTCGACTCGGTGCTGGTCGCGGTGGGGCGGGCGGCGAACAGCGAGAATCTGGGACTTGAAAATGCCGGGGTTGCAGTTGGCGAATCCGGGATGATCCCGGTCAACCACCAGCAGCGGACCAACATTCCCCACATCTTCGCCATCGGCGACGTGACGGGTGCGCCGATGTTGGCGCATCGGGCTTCTTACCAGGGCCGGCTCGCGGCGGAAGTCTCGGCTGGCATGAAATCCGCCTACGAGGCGAGGGTGATTCCCTCGGTGGCCTACACCGACCCGGAGGTTGCTTGGGTGGGACTGACTGAACGCGAGGCCAAGTCTCAAGGCATTGCCTACGAGCGCGGCATCTTCCCGTGGGCGGCAAGCGGCCGGGCGGTCGGGACCTCGCGCGTCGAAGGCATGACCAAGCTGCTGTTCGATTCGGAGACGAAACGTCTCATCGGGGTGGCCGTGGTGGGCGTGCATGCCGGGGAGTTGATTGCGGAAGCGGCGCTGGCGATCGAGAACGGTTGCGAAGCGGAAGACATTGCCGGGACGATCCATCCGCACCCGACATTCTCCGAGACCCTGGCGCAGGCCAGCGAGGTGGTTGAAGGGACGGTAACAGAATTGTTTCTGGGGCGCAATAGGAATTGAATTCGACATAAGTTGAGGAAAATAGAAAATTCCACAGGCTTCGACCGGTATAATCCGTGCCACTTGGTAAATTCCAAGGGAAAAACCGATTGTCGGGCTTGAAATGGCAAAGAGAAAGGCAAAAAGAAAGCCGGTTGAGCAGTATGCACATACTGATCAAAAGCGTGTTAATAATCCGCAAGTCGGATTAGTTACGCCGGAAGCCGACCCTGACCGGGGCGAAAAGAGGATTTGGCAGCATGACCCCCACCTTGATCCGCAGTTGCAGTGGACAGGCAAAGCCGAACAAACTAGTTTGGAGGTGCCGACTGTCAGCCTGCACGTGCATGAGCGCATAGATCCCAAAACTATCATTGAGGCCGTCAGAAAAAGCCATGATGATGGAGGGCAGAAAAGTCTGTTCGAAGAACAGAAGCCATTGCGGGAAGCAGTTGAGTTTTACAAGCACAGTGACAACTGGAGCAATCGCCTAGTGGCGGGAGATAGCCTCCTCGTAATGAATTCGTTGCTGGAAAAAGAAAGCATGGCGGAGAAAGTTCAGATGGTTTATTTCGATCCACCTTACGGCATCAAGTATGGAGGCAATTTCCAGCCTTTTGTTAACAAGCTTGATGTAAAAGACGGTAAAGATGAAGACCTATCGACGGAACCGGAAATGATCAAAGCTTTTCGAGATACTTGGGAGTTGGGAATTCATTCCTATCTTAAATATTTACGTGATCGATTGGCTCTGGCACGCGGCCTCTTGCATGAAAGCGGGAGCGTATTTGTTCAGATTGGGGATGAAAACGTTCATAGAGTAAGTATGGTTCTGGATGAAATCTTCGGTGCTGAAAATCGTATTGCAACGATTTCTTTTGCCACGACTAGTGGCAGTTCTACCGCATATTTGCCGCAGGTGGCAGATTATCTTCTTATGTATGCGAAGAACAAAAAGCAATTGAAATATCGGCAATTATATGAGCAATTAACTCGTGCTGAAATGGTTGACTATTTCAATTGGGACGTAATGGCTGAATTAGCGGATGGCACGTGTAGAAGATTGACTCGAGAAGAACGCTTTGATCCTGATCAATATCTGCCGGAGGGAACAAGAATCTATAGGCGTACGGCTTTAGATTCTCAGGGCGTGTCTACGACCGGACGCTCTGAGCCTTTTGAATGGGATGGCAGAGTGTTTAAATGCGGCCAGAAAAGACATTGGTCGATTTCTCATGAAGGACTGGGTCGCCTTGGGGAACTAGGTCGGCTTGAAGCTCTTGAGGGACAAACGTCACTGATGTGGAAAAAGTATGAAGAAGAAGTTCCTGGCCGCCGCATAAGCAATATCTGGCCCGCACAGATGTATCCAAGCAATAAGAGGTATGTCGTAGAAACCTCCACTAAAGCAGTTCAACGCTGTATGTTGATGACAACGGATCCTGGTGATTTGGTCCTTGATATCACATGTGGCAGTGGCACTACGGCCTATGTCGCAGAACAATTTGGCCGACGCTGGATAACGTGCGATACATCAAGAGTCGCTCTAACATTAGCCAAGCAAAGATTGATGACCGCCAATTTTGAATATTACAAATTGGCGCATCCGGATGAAGGGATAGGCAGTGGTTTTGCGTACAAAGCAGTTGAAACTTATTCTCCAAAGATACTGGCCGAGGGTGCCCCGCCGGACAGGATTTACCTCTACGACCAGCCTACAGTAGAAAGTGGCAAGGTTCGCATTACTGGTCCATTCACTGTGGAGGCTGTTCCCGCGCCCTATGCGAAGAACGCTATAAGTATTGACCAATTAAAAAACGACATATCACTCGAAAAGGATGTGGGTGATCCTACAGTCGTGCGATCGGGTGAGACCCTACGGCAGAATGAATTGCGCGATGAATTGCTACGATGCGGCGTACGTGGAAAAGGCGGGCAAAGACTTGAATTCATTCGGGTTGAACCATTGCCTTGCAAGTATTTGCAGGCTGACTCGGAAGTTAATTCAACCAAAACAACTGATAGCGGAAGTAATAAAGCTCAAGCAACCAATGTACGAGCAGCTCGTGCTGTAATTTCTTTTGGGCCGGAGCATGCCCCTTTAGAACCTCGACAAGTAGAGCTTGCTCTGCAAGAAGCGGGCACGTTGCGCCCCAAACCGGAAATTGTTATTTTTGTGGCTTTTCAGTTTGATCCAGAGGCAGCCAAAGATATTGATGAAACGGAATGGCCGGGAGTCACATTACTAAAAGTGCAAGCAAATACGGACTTGCAAACTAAGGACTTAAAAAAAAGAATCTCCAGTAATGAAAGCTTTTGGCTGGTCGGGCAGCCAGATATAAATTTGCAGCAAATTCGCCGGGGTGAACACACCGATAAATGGCAGGTCGTTGTCAGAGGGTTTGACTATTTCAACCCCAAAACCGGAGAGGTTGAATCTGGCAATGATAAGAGAATTACCATGTGGATGTTGGACACTGATTACGATGGGCGAAGTCTGTATCCTCGACAAGTGTTTTTCCCAATGGCGAGCCTGAGAAGGGGGTGGAACAGGCTGGCGAAGAATCTCAGGGCTGAAATTGACGAAGATCGGATTAGTGCCTATGCTGGCACTATTTCTCTACCTTTTGAATTAGGCGAAAGGCAACGAATCGCTGTCAAGATTGTTGATGATCGAGGTATAGAAAGCTTGAAGATTGTTGAAAGATTTGGACCGACTGAATGAAAGATCATGTTGACAGAACTCAAACTTGCTAACTTTAGGATCTTTGATGATGAGGTCACTATACGCTTCAGACCGATTACTGTCCTGATAGGTAAAAACAATGCAGGTAAGTCATCTGCTATTAAGTTTTTGTCTATGCTACGGCAATCCATTGGCGCACATGGTGGCCCCTTTTTGTCGACTAAAGGTGAGCATGTTGATCTGGGCAATAGGTTTTTTGACCTTAAAAACACTCGCTCGCGAAAAAAGGGATTGAAATTCAATTTGTGTGTGCAAGGGGGCGAAAGCCCAGCCGATGTTGTTGGACAATTTCTAAAACAAAAAGGTATCGACCCTTATGTATACAAGCCTCAATACCAGGTTTTCGCAGATATCTTGTATAACAAACGAGGTGTATTTCAAGGGAAGAGTTGGGGGATGACGTTGTCTGCTAACAGTGAAAAGGCTTTAAAGTTTCATGCTGCAATTACTGAAAATAGCAAGTTTCTAGATTTTATAAGCGAGCGCCAAGAACAAATTGCTAACACCGATTCTGCTGCTCTAAATTTGGCAATACAGCATTGTGTCGAATTGATAGGACAGAGCATTAATGCTATAGATCACATTGCCCCGAGCAGGACAGGGACAAAAAGAACCATTGATGTTGGCAGGAGTATTCCCATCACTCATGTCGGATCAGATGGACGATACGCTCTGCACCACTTGTTTGCACTGTGGGAGCAGCATAGTGAATCCGGAGGGCAGAGAGAGAAATACAAATTTGTCCTGGAACATTTGCAGAAGATACTGGATATCGAGGCTATTAATTTCTTAGGTCGTGGTGGAGATTTAGTGCAGTGCGAGGCAATCAATGCAAAAACAGGAGCTCGCGCCAACATAGCAAATTTTGGCTTTGGGGTAAGCCAGTGTCTACCGATTTTTGTGCAAGGGGCGATTATGCATCCAGGCGCAACATTGATGGTGGAACAGCCTGAAGCACAAGTTCATCCTACGGCACAACTTGATCTTGGGGGTTATATAGCGAGACTTTGGCAAGAAAGAAAAGTTAGCTCTATAGTTGAGACTCATAGCAGTAATCTGCTCTTAAGATTGCGATATTTAATCGCGGAGGGTGACGGATGTCTCAAACCAGACGATGTTTCCATTGCTTTTTTTGACCTTGACGAAGGGAAAGCAGTGGTAAAAAACTTGGATATTGATCAAGATGGGTTTATTGGGGATGGATTACCAATGGAATTTTTTGGGGCCGATATCAGGGAAGGATTGAAACTGAGTGCTGCAAAGTACAAAGGCCCCGACAGTGAAAAAGAATAACCTAATCAGCGATTTCGTTGCCATAGACACGAACGTGTTTGAGCATTTATTTAATCCACAAAAAAATATAAGGAACCATATAGGCTCATTGCTGACCCGTCTAGGGTCTGACGGAGTCAAGTTGATTGGTGACACAGAAGGCCGTATAGCCCACGAATACGAAAACCGACTCGGTTATTTCTTCAGTATCCAAGATGGTTTCGGAAACATTACTCACCAAGATTACATTGATATCCTTCGGTATTGGCTTCTTCCAGAAACCATAAAAAAGAAAATTTCTGTCAATCAGGGAGACAACCTGATGAAGGCAATAAAGAAAATTGTTAATAGCGGAAATGGAACTGATCGAATATTTGTATACACGGCTATAACCGCAGACCGAATTCTTGTCACAAACGATAGACAGGATATAATTGATTCTGGAAATCGGCGTGGAATACGGCGACAAAAATTGCTTAAGTTGGCAAAACAATCAAGTAAGAAACATGCGAGAATTCTTACGTCAGAGGAGGCCTATGACCAAGTTTGAGGTGAAGCATGAGCATATCGAAAGTTAAACCAGATGGCGATGTCTGTGATGGGCAGAAAAAATATGAAATCAGGGTCGATGACAAGTTGATTGTCGTGAATGACGGAAGACTAAAGGGTGAGGAGATATTGGCCTTAGTTCAAAAAGACTATGCAGAGTGGACGCTGAATCAGAAGTTTCGCGGCGGCCGACGTAAGCCAGTACAACCTGACCAAGAAGTGGATATTACGGACCCAGAGATTGAACGTTTCGAAACAGTGAAGAAGCAGGCCCAGCAAGGAATGTTTGGCTTGTGAATCTGCCGGAGGAAGACATAGAATTCCTCAGGGCGGAGTACTCTCGGCGATGGAAACCTGTGAGCGAGGGTGATAAAGAAGGGTTGATTATCAAAAACTACCGGCTTCCTAGAGGTTACACTCCTGAGAAATCTGACTTGCTTTTGCTTATTCCAAGTGATTATCCTACCGGAATGATTGATATGTTTTACTTCGACCCGGAAGTCTTACGTGAAGATGGGTCATCTATTGCCGCGTTGGCTCCAGAGAGTCATTTTGAACGTACTTGGCAGCGATGGTCCCGGCACTATCCATGGCGCCCGAGTGTAGATAGTATTGCTACGCATATGACCTATGTGAAGAATCAACTTATATCTGAGCTCCCGAAAGTATAATAGGGACGTGGCGTATCATTCACTGGCTCTAATTCCAAGCCAGCACCGAAGGCTTTACCAACACCTGTATCCCGGCGATGGTTTGGAAGCAGTTGCTGTTGTTCTATGCCATTATGGAAGAGCAAAGTCTGGTGTTCGCTTGATCGCGAATGACCTGATTCTTATTTCTCCTAGTACGTACGAAGTAAGAGAACCTGATCATATATCCTGGCCTTTTTCGGAGTTTTTCCCTCCAGAAAAAATAACAGAGATAGACCAAAAAGGTCTATCTGTCCTGACAATACATAGCCACCCTGGCGGCTATGAACAGTTTTCGGATATTGATGACCGAAATGATAAAGAGCTATTTCATTCGGTAGGCAGTTGGTTCGATGATGACAGACCCAATGGCTCTGCAATCATGCTGCCAGATGGAAAAGTGATTGCAAGGCTAGTAAGTCGTGAGAAGGAATTTACACCCGTTCAGAGTGTTGCAGTGGTAGGAGAGGATATTCTGATTTGGAAGCAGGTGCCAATTCCGGATACAGATCTTGGTGCGGGTGCTCGGGTTTTACAGGCTTTCGGCAAGGGGACATTTAAGCTTTTTAGGAATATGCATGTTGGAGTGGTTGGTTGTTCGGGAACTGGGAGCATCGTCGTCGAACTTTTGGCACGAAATTGTATTGGCAGATTGACACTGGTAGATCCGGATTGCGTGGAGGAAAAAAACCTCAACCGTATCGTCAATGCTACCTCCAAAGATGCGGAAGAGGGGAACCCAAAGGTTTTGGTGCTCCAGCGAACTATAAAAGCAATGGGGACGGATGTGTGTGTTGATACATATCAAGCGCATACTTTCGACAAGCAGGTGATTGAGGCGTTGGGGGACTGCGATGTCATCTTTGGGTGTGTCGATTCAGCAGAAGGAAGATATCATTTGGAGTGTCTTGCCTCGGCATACTTTCTTCCATACTTCGATGTAGGAGTTTACTTAGAAGCGAGTCCTGACGGAGGGATTTCTCAAGCCGATGCCGTGTCTCATTACATACACCCTGAAAATGCTGATTTAATGCTAAGGGGAAGCTATACCAGTGAGCAGTTGACTGCCGAAAACTGGTATCGAAAAGACAGAAAGCACTATGAGACACAGCGCGTGGCAGGCTATCTGGCTGCGGTAGGAGAGGACCAGCCGGCAGTTATGTCAATTAATATGCAGGCGGCGTGCATGGCTTTCAACGATTTTCTGGCTCGTATACATGGCTTCCGGCTGGATGATAACGATGAGTTTTCTGAGCAGCGTTTTAGATTTGTGCACGGTTGTTACATGAACACGAAAATGGGGACCGAACGCTCGCCCATTTTCACTAAATATGCGGGGATGGGTGATAAAAGTTTTCTTGTTCAAAAATTGAAAGATGAAAATACTGGCTAAAGTTCGGAATGTATTTGAATACTTCAGATGCTATCGGACGCAATGGGTAGAAGATTTGCCCAAGGCACTGGAGCGGAACACGATTTATGTTGTGGGGGGACGCGAACACCCATACTACGCAGTTGTTGTGTGCCCTCGGAAAAAATGCAAGAAAGCCATTCACTTGGAAATTTCTCCAGAGTTCAAGAGGAGATGGAAATTTAGGGAAAACCATGACGGGACGTTGTCGTTTTCTCCTTCCATTCATGTAACGGATTCATCCTGCCGTTGCCACTACTGGATTAAAAATGGAAAAGTGGTTTGGGCGGAATTCCCATCCATCTTGGTTCCAGTAGAAAACCAGAAACTATAATCTTTGCCGGGAAGATCTCCCGCGAAAACTAATGACCAAGGGCATAGACAAACTTATTATCAATAGTCCTTACCAGGAGCCTAAGGAGTATTGGCGCTACGATCGAGAAAGACGAAGGTTTACACGCGCAAAAGGTCGGCGTCCTGCCGGCTACATAAAAGCGACTCCCCAATTCAAAGGATTTGATGATCCCGGAGTGTTCCACGAAATTAAGCTCGTAAATAAGATCAGACAACGAGTCAAATCATGGAGAGAGGACTGCTACCCTGGAGTCACGGGAGTAACAAAACGTCTTTTAGAGCATTGGCAAAACCATGAAGAAAAGGGAGGGCATCGATTTTTCTTCTGCCAACTAGAAGCTATTGAAACCCTAATCTGGCTTACTGAGGCTCCAGATTCGGAGAAAACCGGCCTTGATCTCGGGGGAGATGGGGGCAATTTTGAACGCTGGTGCAGCAAGATGGCGACGGGATCAGGGAAGACAGTAATCATGTCAATGATTATTGCGTGGAACTTTTTGAACAAGGTCGCGAATGCAGCGGACCCTAGATTCAGTAAAAATGTGCTGGTTGTTTCTCCTGGCTTAACAGTGAAAAACCGGTTGCAGGTACTTAAGCCCTCACACTCACACAACTATTACGAAGAATTCGATATTGTTCCTGCTCCGCTGATGGACAAGTTGCGGCAAGGCAAAGTGCTGATACATAATTGGCATGCTCTTTCTTGGGATTCGCAGGAGAAAATCGATAAAAGAATTGAAAAAGGGTATCTGCGTTCTGTAGACAAAAGGCAACGCATAGAAGTCAGTCAAGCCGCTTATGTTCACGATGTACTGGGGGACATTGACTCTAGCCATAATCTCATTGTTATCAATGATGAAGCCCATCATGCATGGAGACGAAATCCAGAAGCAAAAGGCAAATATCAGAGGATGGGTTCTGATAGGGATAGCGCAGAAGAAGCAACTGTATGGGTCGGTGGTTTAGACAAGATTCACGATCAGGTTGGCATATTGAGGTGCTTTGATTTATCTGCAACCCCTTTTTCTCCATCTGGGGGAACTGCCGCAGAGGAAACTTTGTTTCCTTGGATCGTTTCAGATTTTGGGTTGAATGATGCCATTGAGTCAGGCTTGGTTAAAACACCGCGCGTTGTTGTCCGCGACGATAGTATTGCAACAAAAGAGTTGAGATCACGTCTGTATCACATTTACATGGACCCGGATGTTAAGGATGATGTAACTAGAAAGGCTGAAGCGGAAGAACCTTTGCCAGATCTAGTTAAGACAGCTTACTATCTGCTTGGGGGAGACTGGAGAGAGGCGAAAAAAGCATGGAGAAAAGCAGGACATGAAGTGCCGCCGGTCATGATTACAGTGGCGAATCGCACCGAAACCTCAGCAAGGATCAAACATGCTTTCGATCACGGCCAAATACCGATAGAGGAACTTTGCAACAAGAATCAAACACTACAGATCGACAGCAAAATTCTGAAAGAAGCAGAATCTGCCAAAGAGGAGCTCGCTTTTGATTTTTCGGGAGTTATCCAAAATGGCGGCTCCAGTTTGAACCAAAAGCAGAAAGCGGAATTTCTGCGAAAAATTGTTGATACGGTTGGCAAGAAAGGCGAGCCAGGGGAACAGATTCAGAACGTAATATCAGTGGGCATGCTTTCTGAAGGATGGGACGCCAAGACGGTAACCCACATTATGGGATTGCGAGCCTTTTCGAGTCAACTTCTTTGTGAGCAGGTCGTTGGCCGTGGGTTGCGTAGAGTTTCGTATGACACAAATGAAGACGGTTTTTTGGAGGCTGAATATGTCAATATCTTTGGGGTTCCTTTTACTTTCTTACCTCATGAAGAAAGTGAAAATGGTCCCCCTCCACCGCCCAAGCCAAAGACTAGGGTGGAACCAGTCTCAGAGAAAGCAAAGTATGAGATTGTATGGCCCAATGTCATACGTATTGACAGCATTTATAGGCCCGTACTCACTTTGGATGTTGACAAGGTTGAGCCTCTGGTGATTAGTGCTTATGAGCTTATAACAGAGGCGGATCTCGAAGCCATTATCGATGGTTCCCCTCACCCTGTAGACGAAACCACCATTGGGGTAAGGCAAGTCGAAAAGGAAACTCGTCTGCAGACTATTATCTTTCAGGTCGCCTCTTTAATTTATGGCTCAGAGCCTCTTCCGGAGTGGAAGGGAAGCCGTGAAAATTTTTTGGCTCAGTTGGTTGGGCTGGTCGAAAAATTTATAGCTTCGGACAAGATTGAAACTGAATTTTCTTCTGCGGGCTCGGATGAGACCAAGCATAAAGTCGTGATGATTTTGGCTATGAATAAAGTTGTCCAACATATATGGTCGGCCATCCGGTCAGAGAATGTAGAAAAATTTGTTCCTATTTTTGATTCGGAGCAACCAATTAAGTCAACCATTGATGTTTTGCCGTGGTATACCAGCAAGCCCTGCGAATGGATGAAAAAATCTCACATTAGCCATTGTGTGTATGACAGCACTTGGGAGACAAGTGCGGCTCGTTTCATGGATCGTTCTGCCCTAGTCAGTTCTTTCGTCAAAAACGATCATCTGGGATTCTCAATCCATTATGTGTACAACGGTGTAGTGAGGAAATACTATCCAGATTTTATTCTTAAGCTCAGCAACGGGGAACATCTAATTCTGGAAATAAAAGGTCAAGATGATCAGAAAAATAAGGCGAAGAGAGATTTTCTCGACAGGTGGGTTTTGGCAATTAACGAGCATGGTGGTTTCGGGAAATGGCATAGCGAGGTTTCATTTGATCCTGGCGATGTAGAGGAAAAGATAAGTGGGCGAGTATAAATGAGGGGAAACGTTTTCTTTTGACAGGCTAGTTCAGGAGAAGCGTGTTCTAGAGGCATAGGGTTTCGGATTCCGCTGAATTATCAGGTTTCCACGTATAACTCGCTAGACGTATCTATGCACGTACCGAAAGTTGAGTTTCACTCCACGTTCAGGCGAACTGGGTTCGCTTCACTCCTGTTTGCAGTCATTCGTCCAAGAGACGCTAAGGCCGCCACTATAAACTCGAATGTCTTAAGGTTGACGTTCACAATACGACTCAAGAAAATCCCCGTCGGGAAAATTGACGCGAGCGAAGTAAAAACTTGGTGGCGATGGGGGAGTGTTCGGATTCGATATGCTTCCGGGGCAGCAACTGTTTCGGGATTGTCGCGACGCGATGCCGAGGAACTAGCAAAAACACTAGAGGCTACTAGAGTCGATTGGTGGCGTAGGCTGTTCGCGACGCAGATCAGATCTCTACGTTCCGTCCACGACCGCTTGGCGCACTTCAGCAACCCGGCAAGGTATATCTCTTATAGTTCCGGCCGTGACCTTGAGCGTGATGCGGAGGCAGTAGCCAGCCAATTTTCTTCCCGGTGGCCGGATGCGTTATCAAACAGCCCGGAAATCAAGATGCTGAAAATGGTACAGGAGTATTTGCAAGATCCTGATGGTTTCCGCACAAAGGCTAACGACATCTATGTTGCCAATCAGTTGACCCAATCACGCGAGTTTCTCGACGGGGTGGAAGCGCGGCCGCTAACCGCCGAGCAACGCCGAGCAGTCATTATTGACGAAGACCGTAATTTGGTTGTCGCTGCGGCAGGAAGCGGCAAGACGTCAGTCATTGTGGCCAAGGCAGGTTGGCTTACTTGGAGAGGCTACCGGCGCCCATCCGAATTGTTGCTGCTGGCTTTTGCAAGAGACGCTCAGAAAGAATTGGAAGAACGGCTCCAGCATCGACTCGGTGATGAAACAGCGCAGGACCTTACAGTTCGGACCTTTCATAGTTTGGGCATGTCGATCATCGGCCAAGCTGAAGGTGAGCGCCCGACGTTAGCCAGAGTGGCTGAAGACAGCAGGGCATTATCCGACCTTCTGAAAGCCATTGTTGATGACCTCCGCACCGAGCGCACGTTCGCAGGAATTTTATTGAAGTGGTTTCAAACTCACTTTGCGCCCTACAGAAGTGAACATGAATTCCAGAGCATGGGTGAATATTGGGACTATGTCCGCCAGCATGACATCCGGTCACTGAAAGGCGACAAGGTCAAGAGTTACCAAGAGTGTGTGATTGCAAACTTTCTCTACCTCAATGGCATCCCTTACGAGTACGAAGCCATCTATGAGCACAAAACAGCGACACCGGAAAGGCGGCAGTATCAACCCGATTTTTATCTCCCGGAGGCAGGAGACTATATCGAGCACTTCGGGCTCAACGCATCGGGAGATCCGGCTCCATTCATCAACAAGAAGGAATACCTCCAAGACATGGAGTGGAAGCGATCGTGCCATGTCAAATATGGCACCACTCTCATTGAGACTTTCAGTCACGAGCATGACGCGGGGAGATTAACCGATAACCTGGCTGAGAAATTAGCGGCTCACGGTGTGACTCTTTCTCCGGTTCCTTCAGCGGATGTCTTCGCTGTCTTAAACGAACAAGGTCGGATTGATCCGTTTACAAGTCTTGTAGCGACTTTCCTGCAGCACTACAAGGATGCCCGATTATCATTTCGGGAAGTCGCCCGACGGGCCACAAACGTCAGGGGCCGGCTGAGGGCGGAGGCATTTCTGGCTGTTTTCAAACCAATTTTTCAGCGTTACAAGGAAGCCCTCTCAGAACGGGGAGAGATAGACTTTCATGACATGATTAATAAAGCAACAGAACATGTGAAAGCGGGCCGCTACCACAGCCCATTCAGCTATATCCTCATCGACGAATTTCAAGACATTTCACCTGGGAGAGCCAAGCTGTTGAAGGCGTTGCTTGACCAGTCACCAACGGCTCAACTGTTCGCTGTTGGTGATGACTGGCAGTCCATATACCGGTTCAGTGGTTCGGATACTGCCATCATGCGCGAGTTCAAAACTCATTTCGGGTATAGCAAGCGCATTGATTTGGAGACGACCTTCCGTTGTGCCGATCGAATCACCTCGGTCGCAACCAAATTCATTCTCAGCAATCCTGCGCAGATAGAGAAAGCTGTCCATTCGACACGCCAAGCAACCGGGACGAGTGTCCACATCGGCCTTCCCGATAAAAGATGCTCTTTGTTGAGAGAGACGCTTGACAAGATTGCCGCTGACGTGGCTTGTCATGACGAGGGATCGACCGTTCTGTTGTTAGGTCGCTACAAGCACATGCGGCCGGAGAACATGTCCGAGTTGATTCGGCAATATCCCGACTTGCAACTTTCCTACATGACCGTGCACCGTTCAAAAGGGTTGGAGGCCGACTATGTCGTGGTGCTCGGCCTGTGTTCCGGGAAATATGGTTTCCCAACCGAAATCAATGATGATCCACTTCTCGACTTGGTCCTTGCCAAGCCGGAAAGGCACCCCAATGCTGAGGAACGTCGCTTGTTCTATGTCGCCATCACGCGTGCCAGGCGCTGTGTCTACTTGCTTGCAGATGATGGTGCGCCCTCTTCCTTTGT
This sequence comes from Gammaproteobacteria bacterium, assembly GCA_026713705.1. GTDB lineage: Bacteria > Pseudomonadota > Gammaproteobacteria > Poriferisulfidales > Poriferisulfidaceae > Poriferisulfidus. The sequence continues at coordinate 28,223 of JAPONY010000092.1, read as the reverse complement.
CAAGGAACTGATTGACGGGGAATACGATGTTGCTGTCTTCGGCCGACTGCCAGAAAATGATGTTCCTTGTCCGAGGTGCGCCGAGGGTCGCTTGGAGCGCCGTGAAAACGCTCAAAATGGGAGAGTCTTCTACGGCTGTTCGAACTGGCCCTATTGCAAGTATAGGCAACCTGCTTGTCCCAGTTGTGGGACAGGACTGCTGGCCAAAGAGGACGACGCCTTTCGTTGTAACGACTGTGGCCAGCCTGCGAAGAGTTGCCCCAGCTGCGATGGCTGGCTGAGAAAAAGGGTAAGCAAGTATGGCCCTTTCCTTGGTTGTTCGAATTGGCCTTCTTGTGATTACACTCGAAACATTGCGCAGCCCCGGCCACGGAACTAAGTGATTGCAGTTTAAGGGCTGCCTGAGGGCAAAGCCCACGGGTTGACAAGGGTTACGTTCATATCCTTAAAATCTTTGGTGTTACGTGTGACGAGGATGAATCCGTACCGTTTTGCCACGGCGGCAATCTGTGCGTCAGCCATTGACCTCGGACGGCCTGTTTTGTCGCCATCTCCCATGATCTTTCCCCAGATCATTGAGGCACCTTGGTCGAAGGGAAGAATGCGATCCTGGAATTGAGCGGTCAGGTCATCTTCGACCCAGCGTGCAAGGCGCTCCCTGTTTGATTTTTCTTTCATACGATATGCGCCGCGCACTAATTCTCCGAGGCTGATTGCAGAGAGGAATAGGTCTCCGGGACTCTGGCTTGCAAACCAGGCGGTCACGCTAGGGTCGGGACGAGGCTTGAGCGTCTCGCTGAGTACGTTGGTGTCGACCAAGTAAGGCATTAGTCGAGATCAATCTGGCGGCCTGTCGAGCGGTCGCGCTCCATCACAATGTCTTCACCGACGAACGGGGACGAGCGAAAGAAATCGATTAGTTCTACACCGGTTCGCGCCGGTTTCACAGGCGTCATAGACGAGAGGGTCTTGCGTACTTTCTTAGCCTTTTCGCCTCCGTCCCGAAGGATGCTGGCAACCGCCTTGATTGCCCATGCATCGCGTGTGGGCACAGTGACTTCGATGCGCCGTGCCCCTTGAGCGGTTGCTTTGGCACGATGCCGGGCGACCCGCATCTTTGATTTCGCATTTGCAGATCGTTTGCCCATTTGATATGATACCGGAAACGTTACCGGATTATATAACAATTTGGTTCGACATGAATATTCAGGATTATGTTGAGGAAGGGGCCTTCTCTCCAAAATTGATTTCGGATGCGCTTTTTACGACCCAGGCCGATATTGCTAAAACCCTGGGTCTCAGTCGGAGCGCGTTTTCCCACGCCAAGAGGCGGCGGGAGGGAAAGGCACAGACCCGATTGCGTGAAATGCTGGAAATCCTCAGTCGCGTCGTGCAATTCACTGGTTCGCCGCTCGCGTCTTACGCATGGTTCCGTTCAGAGTCGCTCATCGGGTACGGAGGCCATACCGCCAGTTGGCTGGTGCGTGATGGACATGCGGATTACGTACATGCTTATCTTGACCGGCAGGCTGGTGGGGGTGATTGATCCAGCCTTGTCTTTCAATCTATGTGGATCAACAAGTGTTTTTTCAGGATGCTTGGCAATACGCCATGTCGCATAAAGCGGATTTATACGGAAGCGCGTGTCCAGAGTGATTGGAAACAGGAGTCTGCAATGAATCAGATTGCTCGAACCGTAGGGCAGGTTGGTGTGGCGGTCCGCCGTCGTCGACGCGCTCTGGGATTAAGTCAAAGCAGGCTGGGGTCCATGGCGGGTTTACGCCAAGCGACGATTTCAGCCTTGGAAAATGGTAGTCTTGGGACGCGACTGAACACGCTGATCGATGTGATGGTTGCACTTGAACTTGAAGCGGTAATTCAGGAGCGGTCGAAAGCTCCCAAAAGCATTGAGGAACTGTTCTGATGATGCGCGAAATACTGCTGCTGGTGGGCGGTATGGTTTCCTGGTTAACCCCAAGTTCGGGAGAAGACGGCAATGCGTATTCGCATCGAAATCAATGACCGTCTATTGGCGGAAGCCATGGAATCAGGCGGCCATAAAACCAAGAAAGCCGCTATAGAGGAGGGTCTGCGTTTGCTTGTGAATACCCGGTCACAGGAACGAGTCCGAAAACTGCGCGGGAAACTACGCTGGGATGGTTCGCTTGATGAGATGCGCCGTGACTGAATAAGACATTTTCTGATGGTGAAGCCTGAAGAGGCAATCGAAGTATTATTTCAATATCATTGAAACGATATATTTGAAATTATAAAAATATGTTATATATTAGTAATATAATCGTTCCAAATATTCCCTATTTCGTTTCATGGAAAACACCGACCAAGTCATCCTGGACTACATCTCGGCCCATCCTGGAGCCAAGCGGGAGGAGGTGCGTCGCAACGTCGCACCCGGAGCCGGTTCGACGACGGTCTGGCGTGCCCTGAAGCGACTGGTGGATGAGGGTCGGCTTGAGGTTTCGGGCAAAGCCCGGGCCACAGGTTACAGCCTGGCGGGCGCGATTGCAGTGCATGCTCACCTGAAGACGCCGTACAACCAGCGGAGGCTTGCTGTCTATCAGAAGGAATTTGTCGACCGCTATGTTCCGGACAAGGATTTCTATCTTGGCGAAGCCGACCGGCAGCGCCTGCATGAGACCGGGAGGCTGGTGTCGCCTCTGCCGGCCGGGACCTATGCGCGGCGCATCCTGGAGCGGCTTCTCGTTGACTTGTCTTGGGCATCCTCGCGCATGGAGGGGAACACTTACAGTCTTCTGGAGACCGAGAGGTTGATCCGCTTCGGGGAGGAGGTCTCCGGCAAAGACCGCAAGGAGGCGGTCATGATTCTCAACCACAAGGAGGCCATCCAGCATGTCGTCGACCACCTCCCCGAGGTCACGATCAGTCGGCCGGACCTGTTTGACATCCACGCCCTGCTGGCCGGCGGCCTTCTGAGTGATCCGGCGATGGCAGGGAGGTTGCGGCGCACGCCTGTGGGCATCGTCCGTTCGAGCTACCGGCCGCTGGATAATCCTTTCGTCATCGAGGAAGAATTTGGTGTCCTCGTCGAGAAGGCGGCAGCGATTGCCGACCCCTTCGAGCAGTCTTTCTTCCTCCTCGTCCACATTCCCTACTTGCAGGCTTTTGAAGACATCAACAAGCGGACCTCGCGCATTGCCTCCAATATCCCGCTCCTGAAGGCTGGTCTGGCGCCCATGTCCTTTCTGACCATGGATGACACCGCCTATATCGACGGCCTGCTTGGCGTCTATGAACTCAACAATGTCTCACTCTTGCGCGAGGCATATGTCGATGCTTACATCACCTCGGCCGAGAATTACCGAACACTGCGCGCGGAGCTGGAATCACTCGACAAGGCGGCGCTTGCCTATCGCGATTTCGTGCGCCAGGCCGTCCGGTGCTGCGTGCTCGAATGGAAAGGTTTCTATCCGGACCGTGTCAGGGTGATGGCGGATGAGGCTGGCATCCCCGAAGCCGACCGCGAGCAGGTCGTTGATTATGTCGGCAATGAGTTTCGTGGGTTGCATGAGGGCAACGTGATACGCTACCGGTTGCGGTCCGAGGACCTTATCGGAATCAAGAGGGGTTGAAATGTCTGTACGCTATTCGATTACCGAGGCAAAAGCCTGTTTTGCCTCATTACTTCGAAAGGTTGAGCGTGGGGAGACCGTGATGATTACCCGCTATGGGCGGGCAGTGGCGTGTATGGTTCCGGTGCACGAGGATTACAGCCAGGCGGTTGCCCGCTTTCGGCGCCGCCGTAAAAAATTGGAGCCGGTCGGGATGTCGGTCGAGGAGATAATTCAGGCGCGCCATGAGGGGCATCGCTACTGATCTTTTGTCAGGACTGTAGGCATAAAGCCTTTCAATATCTCCTGGGCCGATGATTCCTGGAAAGGGTGTCTATTAGCGGTTTGCCATTCCGGTATAGATCGGTATGATCGCTGATCCCGAAGGATTGAGGTGAAAAGGTAAGCCGAGTATGGCTGCCGGCAACAAAAGTTTTCATGAAGGCTGGAAATGATGTTGTCTCCAGAGACAACCCAAGGCCATTCGTGAAATGGGCAGGTGGAAAGCGCCAGCTGCTGAAAGAATTGACCCGACGCCTGCCAAAGTCAGGCAAGTATAAGTGTATGAATTACTTTGAAGTTTTCGGGGGGGGGGGGGCATTACTCTTTTCACTAGACAAAAACGAAGTATGTCGCAAACTTCATTTCAGCGACAGCAATGAAGAACTGATCAACGCTTATTGCGTAATCAGAGATGACGTTGAGAACCTTATCAAAAGTTTGTCCAGCCACAAAACTGATAAGGATTACTTTTACAAAATTAGAGCTTGGGATCGTTCCTTAGGCTATTCGCGCCGAACCAATTTGAACCGGGCCAGCCGGTTCATCTACCTCAACAAAACAGCCTACAACGGGCTGTATCGTGTTAATGCCGAAGGGAAATTCAACGTTCCCTATGGAAAGTATCCCAAGCCAAAGATTCTTGATGCGGGAAATCTCCGGGCCTGTTCCGCTTTTCTGAAGGATGTCCGGATTTCTGTAGCCGATTTTGCTCAGACCTTGAAACAAGTGTCGCCGTTCGATTTTGTGTATATGGATCCTCCTTATGCGCCGGTTTCCCGCACGTCGAGTTTCACGTCCTACACTTCCAAGGGTTTTGGCAAACCGGAACAAAACCGCTTGAAAGATTTCTGCTTGAGTCTGCACGAACGAGGCGCCCTGTTCATGCTGTCAAATTCTTCTGCGCCATGGGTGGTGGATCTCTACCGGAAAGAAAAGGAGTTTGCCGTCGAGAAGGTACGCGCGCGCCGCTCGGTTAATTGCAAATCCGAGGGTCGAGGTGGGGTAACTGAGATCATCGTGAGAAATTACCGATGAGTAAAAGCGCGAATGACCTCGCTTGGGAGAAGATACTTGAGGAGATAACCGCTGTCGAGGCGGAGATCGATAGGAGGGGGCATTATGATATTGAAAGTCAGACAATTAAAAAATATCGAGAGCCTCGTTTGGCTTGTAAAATTGATTACCGACAGAATACCCCGGACCCACTAAAAAAAGAAAAACTATCTGTTTTGGCAATTAGGAATGGGTGTTACAGGCTCGCCCGAACTGATCCATTTATCAACATTAATCAGAAACAGTGTAGGGATACCAGACACCCAGATCATTTCTCGATCCCAGAGCACATACAAGTGCTCACGCCGAGGAACATCAGTAGTGAATCTAAGGCATTGGATGCCGCTTTTGTTTCCGGGATGCTCAACGATGTGGTCGGAGACAGATTGTCTCCTGTTTTGAGAGGGCGTGAGTATTGCAAGCGCATTGGCTTCTCGCTGCCAGATAGAGAGAGTGATCGGCCTGTGAAATATGCGATTGAAAAAGTACAGTTGGAAGTAGATGGTGGTTATGAGGGTCAGGCCGGGCTTCATCTGTTTGAGGCTAAGTTGGCACTAAGTGACAACATGAACCTCAGGCAGTTGCTCTATCCTCAACTTCATTACAGCGATCTGTTTAAAGGGCAGAAAGATGTGAAGACATACGTGATGTTTTATGAGCAAGGGAGAGGATATTTTCATTTTTACAGATTCAATACAGAGCATGGCCATCTTCGGTTTTCTGACTACCGGCGCTGTGCACTTGAGGTAGATTTTTCTTCTAATTTCTCTTGGGATGATCTGCATGCAGTTGAAGTGGATATAGATAAAACAGGGTATGGGGCTCCGTTTCCTCAAGCAGATAGGTTCGACAAGGTATTAGCTCTCTTTTTGAAGCTGTCCGAGGTTGGCGCCATTACGAAAGAAAGATTGTTTTCTTCATACAATATAGTGCCGCGCCAGCACGACTACTACGTGAACACACTTCGCTGGATGGGGCTAGCAGAAATTGCGGGCAGAGGAAAGGGGTTGTGTCGCCTGACATCCGAAGGGAAACGTATTGCACAAAAGTCGGAAAGAGAGATTCTCCAGAAAATGGCCAAAATTATTTTTTCGAATGATCTCTGCAATCAGTTCATTTCATCTGATGATCCAGACATTCGAGAAGACATTAGAAAGCGGAATGGATTTAAGAAAAACAGCACCTTCTACAGAAGAATCCAGACCATCAGGGGCTGGAAGAAATATTTACAAGAAGTTCTTTCCATATAGTTTTGATAAGGCGAAAGATGTGTTTAGATCAGAATAAGCGTAAATGGCTTAATATATTTTGGCTGTTTAAAGGGCACAAAGTTCAGGCTAAACGTGCTTGATAAGAATTAAGAATTTGGGGCCTGCAGGACTAATGTGTACAGTTGGATTGCCGACCATAGATACGGAAGCTGTTTGAAGTTCTCATGGAGGCAACAACCACGCCAGTATCCATAGAGACTTTCTTGCGGGCAATCTTTCGGTGATATGGTACTGCGCGCATGGCGGTGCACTCCCAATTCGACCCATACGCTATACTTTCCGCGCCTCTTTAGCTACACGATTTTTCAGTGCCTGTCGTTACACTTCCTGACGGCTCCGCCCGCGAGTTCGCCCAGCCGGTCACGGTGATGCAGATCGCCGAGGACATCGGACCGGGTCTCGCCAAGGCGGCACTGGCCGGCCGGGTCGACGGACGGCTGGTGGATGCCTGCGTTGAAGTGGAGCAGGATGCCGAAGTCGCCATCATCACCAGCCGCGACGAAGAAGGCGTCGAGATCTTGCGGCATTCGCTGGCGCACATGCTGGGCCAGGCGGTCAAGCAGTTGTACCCGGATGCCCAGATGGCGGTCGGCCCGGTTATCAAGGAAGGGTTCTACTACGACATCGCCCGCGAGGAATCCTTCACCGAGGAAGACCTTGAGAAAATCGAGGCCAAGGTGCAGGAACTGATCGCGCAGGACTACGACGTGTTGCGCGAGGTGGTGACCCGCGAGCGCGCCCGCGAGGTGTTTGAGGAACGCGGCGAGACCTACAAGGTGCAGATCGTCGACGAGATTCCGGAAGGCGAGGAGATCGCGCTGTACCACCACCAGGAATACGTGGACATGTGCCGCGGCCCGCACGTTCCGAACACTCGCCACCTGCGGGCGTTCAAGCTGACCAAGCTGGCGGGCGCCTACTGGCGGGGCGACTCACGCAACGAAATGCTGCAGCGCATCTACGGCACCGCCTGGGCGGACGCCAAGCAGCTGCGGGCCTACCTTCACCGGCTGGAGGAGGCACAGAAGCGCGATCACCGCAAACTCGCGCGTGCGATGGACCTGTGCCATTTCCAGGAAGAAGCGCCGGGCATGGTGTTCTGGCATGCCAACGGCTGGACCCTGTACCGCCAGCTGGAGAACTATATCCGCGAACGGCTGGACCAGGCAGGCTACCAGGAAGTGCACACGCCGCAGATCCTGGACCGCACCCTGTGGGAGCAATCCGGGCACTGGGACAAGTTCGGCGAGATGATCTTCACCACCGAGTCCGAAAGCCGCGAGTACGCAGTCAAGCCGATGAATTGCCCGGGTCACGTGCAGTTGTTCAACCAAGGCCTAAAGAGCTATAGAGACCTGCCGTTGCGCATGGCCGAGTTCGGCACCGTGCACCGCAACGAGCCGTCCGGCACCCTGCACGGGCTGATGCGCGCACGCCGCTTCGTGCAGGACGACGCACATATCTTCTGCACGCCATCGCAATTGCAGGACGAGATTGCGGACCTGATCGAACTGACGCGCACGACCTACCGCGACTTCGGGTTCGAAGACATCATCCTGGGCCTGTCGACCCGGCCCGATCGGAGGATCGGCGAGGATGCCCTGTGGGACCGGGCCGAAGAGGCGCTGGACGAGGCGCTGACCGCCACCGGGTTGGAGTTCGCCGTGCATCCGGGCGAGGGCGCGTTCTACGGTCCGAAGATCGAGTTCACCCTGACCGATTGCATCGGGCGCGAGTGGCAGTGCGGCACGATCCAGCTGGATTTCTCCATGCCGGACCGGCTGGACGCACGGTACGTGGACGAGCACAGCGAGAAGGTGGTGCCGGTCATGATTCACCGCGCCATATTCGGTTCGCTGGAGCGATTCATCGGAATCCTGGTCGAACACTACGCCGGAGACCTGCCGTTGTGGCTGGCGCCTTGCCAGGCAATGGTGCTGAACATCACCGACGCCCAGGCCGACTATGCCGGGGAGGTGACGGCACGGCTGCAGGCGGCCGGAGTGCGGGCGCACAGCGACCTGAGGAACGAGAAAATCTCTTTTAAAATACGCGAGCACACGCTCGCGCACGTCCTGTATCTGCTGGTGGTGGGCGATCGGGAGCGGGAAAACCGGGAAGTTGCGGTGCGTGCGCGGGACGGCGCGGACCTCGGCCCGGTGCCGCTGGATGAACTGGCTGAGCGGTTTGCTGTTACAATTCGCGCTCGCCGATCAAATCTGATGGAGGATTGAGTATCAGCGCAGAGAAAGAGATTCGCCTCAATGAGGACATCAACGTGCCGCGCGTGCGGTTGATCGACCATGGCGGCGTCAACCGGGGCGTCATAGGTCTGCACGAGGCCCGTCAACTGGCCGCCGATGCCGAAATGGACCTGGTCGAGATTTCCCCCAACACCGAGCCCCCCGTGTGCAAGGTCATGGATTATGGGAAATTTTGCTTCGAACGCAAGAAGAAGGCGCAACAGGCCCGCAAGAAGCAGAAGCAGATTCAGATCAAGGAAGTCAAATTCCGGCCCGGCACCGAGGAAGGTGACTATCAGGTCAAGCTTCGCAACCTAGTGCGGTTCCTGACCGATGGAGACAAGGCCAAGGTGACGATCCGCTTCCGCGGAAGGGAATTGCACCACCGGGAACTGGGCGAGCGCAAGCTCAGCCGAATCGAGGAAGATCTTCAGGAATACGGCGAAATCGAGCAGCATCCGAAAATGGAAGGCCGCCAGATGGTGATGGTGCTAGCACCTCGCCGCCGCTGATTCTGCCACTGACTCACTGAACAACGATCATGCCCAAGCTCAAGACCAACCGGGGTGCGGCCAAGCGGTTCCGCAAGACGGCCAGCGGCAAGTTCAAGTGCCGCCAGTCGCACCGTAGCCACATCCTGACCAAGAAGAGCACCAAGCGCAAGCGCGCCCTGCGCTCGCCGGACCATCTCGACGCTGCAGACACCGCCTTGGCGCGGCGAATGCTGCCCTACGCCTGACCGACCATGCCTCGAGTAAAACGCGGCGTTACCACGCATGCCCGCCACCGCAAGGTGCGCAAGCAGGCGCGCGGCTATTACGGTGCGCGCAGCCGGACATTCCGTTCCGCCAACCAGGCGGTGATTCGCGCCGGACAGTACGCCTACCGTGACCGCCGGGCGCGGAAGCAGGACTTTCGCCGGTTGTGGATCGTGCGTATCAATGCGGCAGCCCGGATGTGCGGCCTGTCGTACAGTCGCCTGATGCACGGCCTGGCTCAGGCGGAAATCGAGATCGACCGCAAGATGCTGGCAGACCTCGCGATGAACGAGTTCGATACCTTTGCGCAGCTGGCGGATCAGGCCAAGGCCCGGTTGTCCGCAAGTTCCTGATACGATTGCGGGACGGGCCCGTCCATGCCGCAATTCGATTCCCTGCAACGTGAAGCCGATGCCGCCATCGGTGCGGCGTCCGATACCTCCGAACTGGAACGCCTGAGGGTGGCCTACCTGGGCCGCAAGGGGCGGGTCACCGTCGCCTTGCGCGGGCTCAAGGACCTTCCCGACGACCAGCGCCCGGCGGCCGGCGCCGAGATCCAGGCGGTCCGCACCCACATCGAGCAGGCCCTTGCCGCCCGCGGCGAGGCACTGGCCGAAGCCGAGACGCAGGCCCGGGTCGCGGCCGAACAACTGGACGTCACCCTGGCCGGGCGCACGCTCCCGCCCGGAGCCCGACATCCCACCATCCTGACCCTGCAGCGCATCTGCGACTGGTTCACGCGCTTCGGCTACGGCGTCAATTACGGCCCGGAAATCGAGGACGACTATCACAACTTCGAAGCGCTCAACATCCCGCCGCTGCATCCGGCGCGCGCCATGCACGACACGTTTTATTTCGGTGACGGCCGCCTGCTGCGTACACACACCTCTCCGGTGCAGGTCCGCACCATGAGTGTCAGCAAGCCGCCGATCCGGGTCATCGCGCCCGGCCGCGTGTACCGTTGCGATTCGGACCCGACCCACAGCCCCATGTTCCATCAGGTCGAGGGCCTGTGCATCGAGGAGAGCGTAAGCATGGCCGACCTGAAGGGTGCGCTCACGGCGTTCCTCAAGGCCTTCTTCGAAGACAGCGAGATCGAGACCCGGTTCCGGACCTCCTACTTCCCGTTCACCGAACCGTCGGCGGAGGTGGACGTCCGCCGCGCAGGCGGCGATTGGCTGGAGGTGCTGGGGTGCGGCATGGTGCACCCGGCGGTACTGAAGGAGGGCGGCATCGATCCGGAGCTGTATACTGGCTTCGCGTTCGGCATGGGCGTGGAGCGGTTGGCGATGCTGTATTACGGGATTGACGACCTGCGGGTCATGTTTGCCAACGACCTGAACTTCCTGAGCCAGTTCGGAGGAACCGCCCAATGAAATGCGACCTGGCCTGGCTGTCCAAGTGGGTGGCGGGGCTGCCGCCCGCCGAAGACTTGGCGCGACTGCTGACCATGGCCGGACTGGAGGTGGACGACCAGCGCGACCAGGTCCTGGAACTGGAGTTGACGCCGAACCGCGGCGACTGCCTGAGCATCCGCGGCCTGGCCCGCGAAGTCTCGGCGCTGACCGGCACAGAACTGCAGGAGCCTTTCGCTCCCGAGGAGACTCCCGGCACATCAGCGGGCAAGCCGAGTCTCGGCAAGATCGATGCCGACGCCTGCCCCTACTACAGCCTGCGCCTGATCGAGGGAATCGACCCGCAGGCGAAGACGCCGCAGTGGATGTTGGACCGGCTGGAGCGTTCCGGCATCCGGGCGCACCACCTGCTGGTGGACGTCACCAACTACGTCATGCTGGAACTGGGCCAGCCGCTGCATGCCTTCGATGCGGACGCCGTGTCCGGCGACATCTCGGTGCGCTGGGCGCAGGCGCAGGAAATGATCCGTGCGCTGGACGACACGCAACTGATGCTGGATCCGGACATGCTGGTGATCGCGGTGGATGAGCAACCAATCGCCGTGGCCGGGATTATCGGCGGTGCCGCCTCCGCGGTGAGCGAGCAGACCACCCGGATTCTCCTGGAGTCGGCGCACTTCGCGCCGGAGGCGATCACGGGGCGCGCCCGCCGGCTGAAACTGCATACGGAGTCCTCGCGCCGCTTCGAGCGCGGCGTGGACCCGCGCCTTCCTCTGCAAGCGACCCATCGGGCCACCGAACTCATCCTCAAGTACGCCGGGGGGCAGGCGTCCGAAGTGGCGCATGCGGGGCAATTGGCCCCGGAATACCGGCCGGACCGGATTCGCCTGCGCGCGTCGCGCTTGGCGAAGTGCCTGGCGGTCGAGGTGGAAGAGGCGGAGGTGGGCCGGATCCTGCAGGCGCTCGGCTGCCGGGTCAAGCAGGGCTCCGGGCAATGGGAGGTGTCCGCGCCGAACTGGCGCTTCGACCTGGCGATCGAAGAGGACCTGATCGAGGAAGTCGCGCGCGTGTACGGCTACGACCGGATCGAGCCGGCCCGGGTTCCGCTGCCGGGGGGCTGGGCGACCCCGTCGCAGCCGGGGTCGAGGCAACTCGAGCACTGCCAGACGCGGCTGGTGGAGTGCGGCTATTCGGAAGCCGTGACCTACAGCTTCACCGAAGAGAAACTGGAACAGATCTTTGCGCCCAAGTCCAAGCCGTGGCGTCTGCTCAACCCGATTTCAGAGGATCAGGCGGTCATGCGCTCGACGTTGGTTCCGAGCCTGCTGCGGGCGGCGCAATACAACCTCAACCGGCAACAGGCCAGCGTCCGGCTGTTCGAGACGGCCAAGGTGTTCGCCCGGAATGGCGAGGACGTGCGCGAGACTTGGGTGCTCGGCGGCGTGGCGTGCGGAATGGCGCATCCGCTGCAGTGGGGCGCAACGGCGCACCCGGTGGATTTCTACGACGTCAAGGGTGACCTGGAAAGCCTGTTGCAGGGCTGGTCCGACTCGCTGGAATTCTCGCCGGCGGATCATCCGGCGCTGCATCCGGGACAGACCGCCTGCGTGAGCCTGGGTGAGAAGAAGATCGGGATCCTGGGTGCCTTGCATCCGAGCCTGCATGCCGAGTTCGATCTCGGAGACCCGGCGTTCGTGTTCGAACTGGAGCTGGAGGCCTGGGGAGAATTCCCGAGATCGCATTTCTCGCCCTGGTCGGAGTACCCGACGGTGGCGCGTGATCTGAACGTGGTCGTGGCCGAGGACACACCCGCATCGGCGGTGGAGGACTGCGTGCGATCGCTGGACATCGAGTCGCTGCAAGAGGTGACCGTGTTCGACGTGTATCGCGGGAAAGGGCTGGAACCGAAGCATAAAAGTTTCGCATTGCATTTGATATTCCAGAGTTTCTCAGGTACATTAAAGGATGGAGAGGTTGACGGATACCTTGAACAGGTGATCTCGCAACTCGCGAAACTTTTAGGGGCAGAGACTCGGCAATGGGCAAAACCCTGACCAAAACCGATCTGGCTGCCCGCCTGGTCGATCAGATAGGCCTCAACCGGGCGGAGTCCCGCGAACTGGTGGATGCCTTGCTGAACGAGATCAGTGCGGCGCTGTGTGCCGGCGAGGACGTTCGCCTGTGGGGCTTCGGCAATTTCATCCTGCGCGACAAGGCGGCCCGGCCGGGCCGCAACCCGCGCAACGGCGAGGAGACGCTCATCGTTCCCCGGCGCGTGGTGACCTTCCGCCCCGGGCAGAAATTGCGCAAGCAAGTGGAAGGCCATGAATGAAAACGGCCGGGGCGATCTAGCCGTCCTGCCAAACAAGCGGTATTTCACGATCGGGGAAGTCAGCGACCTGTGCCAGGTCAAGGACCATGTGCTGCGGTACTGGGAGAAAGAGATCCCGGCGCTGAACCCGAAACGCCGGCGAGGACGGCGTTACTATCAACGCGAGGATGTGTACCTGATCCGTGAGATTCGGGCCCTGATGCAGGAAGGGTACACGCTGGAAGGAGCCCGGCAGAAGCTCCAAGGGCGATCTTCGGTTCCGCAGGACACGCCGCAGACCCAAGCCATTCGGCAGGCGGTGTCGGAACTCGAGCGGGTCGTCGAGATGCTCAAGGAGTAGCGTAGGTGTTGACAAGGTCGGGCGGGAGCGAGCTCCTGCGGCATACGGATATGGGACGGGGTGTGGCGCAGTCTGGTAGCGCACCGCAATGGGGTTGCGGGGGTCGGAGGTTCGAATCCTCTCACCCCGACCAGTCCGGCCGTGAAGACCCGATGTTGGCCTGACCATGTCCTGGGACCTGGAACTGATCCTGGTGGTGGCCACCGCCGCCACCGGCCTGATCCATTACGGACATTCCCTGTGGTACCGCCTGCGTCGCCAGGCGCCGCCGGTACGCCGGTTCTGGCTCGCCGAATGGTCGCACGCGCTGTTCCCGGTGCTGTTGCTGGTGCTGGTGCTGCGCACCTTCGTGGTCGAGCCGTTCCGGATTCCCTCCGGCTCCATGATGCCGACGCTGTTGATCGGCGACCTGATTCTGGTCAACAAGTACAGCTACGGTCTCAGGCTCCCGGTGTGGCATACCCGCGTCATAGAGGTCGGCCAGCCCGAACGGGGCGACGTGGCGGTGTTCCGCTTTCCGAAGAATCCCAGCCTGGACTACATCAAGCGGGTGGTGGCGCTGCCGGAAGACGAGGTGGTCTACACCGGGAAGCAGCTGAGGGTGAACGGGGAGGTCTATCCCCAGGAGAACCCGCGCCCGTTCCTCGACGAACTCAGCGGCCTGCCGCGCCCGCATCACACGCAGTACACGGAAAGCATCCACGAGAGCCGGCACGAAATCCTCCGCGACTCCCTGTACGAGGGCGTCGCCCGCACCTTCACGGTGCCGCCGGGCCATTACCTGGTGATGGGAGACAACCGCGATCACAGCAGCGACAGCCGGGTCTGGGGGTTCGTGCCGGAGGACCACCTGGTGGGGCGGGCGTTCCTGGTCTGGATGAACATCGACTTCCTGGTGGCGTCGCTGATTCACTCGGAGGTCTCGCTGCTCTCCCGTCTCGGCAAGATCCAGTGAATCGCTGAATGGCGCAGATCGAGGACTGGCTGCCGAAGGTGGTACTGGACAGCCCCGAATACCGGACCGCCCGTACGCACCGCAGCGCCGGCTCGCCGCACAACGAGCGGCAGGAATTCCTGGGGGACGCGCTGCTCGACCTGGTGATCTCGGAGTTCCTGTACCGGCGCTTCCCGGACCTTTCGGAGGGGGACCTGACCCGTTTGCGTGCGTATCTGGTCTGCCGGACCATGCTGGCCCGGTTGGCGGAGTCGGCCGAACTGGGCGAAGTGCTGATCGCGGAAGCCTCGTCGTCGGCCCGCCCGCGCGCCCGGCGCGCAATGGAAGGGAATGCACTGGAGGCGGTGATCGCGGCGGTTTACGAAGTGTGCGGCATCGAGGAGGCGCGTACGTTCATCCACCGCCTGTATGGCCGGATCCTAGAGGAATTGCCGTCCCCGGAATCCCTGCGCAGCGCCAAGAACTCCCTGCAGGAACTGCTGCAGGCAAGGGGCCGCGAGCGCGCCCGCTACACGGTTCTGGAGGAACGCCCGCAAGAGTCTCCGCGCTTCGAGGTGCTGTGCGAAGTGAAGGATCCCGAGGTGCAGGCCCGGGGGACGGGCGAGCGCATCCGCGAGGCGGAGCAGAACGCGGCGGAAGCCGCACTCGATGAGATCCGGAGACAGAGGCCCGAATGGACACTGTGACCCGCTGCGGCTTCGTGGCATTTTGCGGCAAGCCCAACGTCGGCAAGTCGACGCTGTTCAACCGCCTGCTGGAGCGGCCGCTGTCCGCCGCCACCGGCAAGCCGCAGACGACCCGGCACAACATCAAGGGCATCCTGACCGAGCAGAGCAACCAGTTCGTTTTCGTGGACACGCCCGGCATCCATTCCGGCCGGACCCGGGCGCTTTCGCGGCTGCTCAACGCCAACGCTTTCGACGCGATGAGCCAAGTGGACGTGGCGATGCTGGTGGTGGAGGTCGGGGTCTGGAACGCGCGCGACGAGAAGGTCCTGGAGGAATTGCGCGACGCAAAGATTCCCGTCATGCTGTGCGCCAACAAGATCGACCGGCTTCCCGATCAGGCGCTGATCCTGCCGTATTTTGCGCAGCTGGCCGAACACGAGTTCCTTGAATACCTCCCGGTCAGTGCGCGCTCTGGGGAAGGCTGCGCAGTTCTCAAGGAAAGCTTGGCGAAGTACATCCCGAAGCGGGAGCACCTGTTCGAGGCGGACGCGCTGACGGACCGCCACGAGCGGTTTTTCGCGGAGGAGTTGATCCGGGAGCAGCTGCTGGTCCAGCTGGACAAGGAGCTGCCCTATGCCATGCACGTCCAGGTGACCGACTTCCAGCACCAGGGAGAGCGGGTGCACATCTCGGCGCAGATTTTGGTGGAGCGCGAATCGCAGCGCAAGATCCTGCTGGGGAAGAACGGTTCGCGTATCGGTGCCGTCGGGCAGGCGGCGCGGCTGCGCATGGGCGAGCTCCTGGACCTGCCGGTGGTCCTGAAGCTGCACGTCAAGGTGCAGCCGAACTGGCAGCGGGACCCGAACATCCTGGCCAGTTACCGCGGGGGCATTTGATGCGGCAGGACGAGATGGTCCCGGCGTACGTGATCCAGGCTCGCCCCTGGCGCGAGACCAGCCTGCTGTACAAGGTGATTGCGCACCATCATGGCCGGATCAGCCTGATCCATCGAGGGGCGCGCAACAGCCGCCGCGACCGGCCGTTGCCGACGCTGACTCCAGTGCGGGTGTCCTGGGGCGGGCGCGGCAGCCTGTACACCCTGCGCCATGCCGAGGTGAGCGGCACGATGGCGGTGCGGGACCCGCAACGGCAGGTCTATGCCCTGTACGTCAACGAGATCATCAGCTACCTGTTGCCGGACGATCGCTATTCGGACGAGATCTACCCGCTGTATCACGAGGCGCTGGCCCGCTTGGACGATGCCCCGGACCCGGAGTTCGTACTGCGCGGCGTCGAGATGGATTTACTGCAACTGGCCGGGCATCCGCTGCAGTTGGATCACACCGAACAGAGGAAGGTCGAGCCGGGCCGACACTATCGCTACCACCCGGGAGCCGGGCCGGTGGAGTTGCCGGAGGGCGAGACGACCGACGGGATCAGTGGGCAGACCCTGCTGGCCCTGCAGGGGCGCGAAGAGATGGACGAGCGCACGCGGCGCGAGGCGCGCCGACTGATGCGGCAGGTGCTGGACTACTACATTGCGCCGCGCGTAATCCGGTCGCGGAGCATCATGCAGGCGCTGGCAGGCTGACTTTCCGAGACGTTCGCGCGGTGCCAGAACTGCGGCAATCCGGGGAGTTCCCAAGAACGTTTAACGTGGTAGAGTGTTCGCAGCAAAAACTATTCCGTAATATCGTGACGAACGTACGACTAGGCGTGAATATTGACCACATAGCGACCCTGCGCCAGCAGCGCCATACGGACTACCCGGACTTGAACGAGGCGATCCACCGGGCGGAGGCGGCCGGGGCGGACGGCATCACCATGCACTTGCGCGAGGATCGGCGGCATGTCCAGCTGGAGGACGTGGAACAGGCGCGCCGGCAGGTGCGCGGGACCCTGAACCTGGAAATGGCCGCGACCGAGGAGATGCTGGACATCGCGGAGCGCATCCGCCCGGACTACTGCTGCCTCGTGCCCGAGCGGCGCGAGGAGCTCACCACCGAAGGCGGACTGGACGTCGTGGGGGGCGCGGACCGGATCCGGGAAGCCTGCACGCGGCTGAAGAAGGCGGGAATCCGGGTATCGCTGTTCGTCGAGCCGGCGCGCGAGGTCATGGACGCCGCGGCCGAGTTGGGCGCGTCCATCGTGGAGTTGCACACCGGCCCCTATGCCAACGCGGCGGAGCCGGAGGCGCGCGAGGCGGAACTCGAGCGGCTCGCCTCCGTCACCCAGTACGCCCGCGAGCGGCTGACGGTCAATGCCGGCCACGGCCTGCACCGCGACAATGTCGGCCCGGTCGCGTCGATCCCGGGGATGAACGAACTCAACATCGGCCACGCCATCGTCTGCCGGGCGGTGATGGTGGGCCTGGAAGCGGCCGTGCGCGAGATGCGCGAGGCCATGGAGGCAACATGAGGGAATACCCGACCATCGAAGCCTGCATCGGCAACACGTCGCTGGTCCGCCTGCAGCGCATGGCGCCTGAGGGGGTCACGGTGTTGGCCAAGCTGGAGGGGGACAACCCGGCCGGCTCGGTCAAGGACCGCCCTGCGATCAACATGATCAACGCCGCCGAGGCGCGCGGGGACATCCGTCCCGGCGACACCCTGGTCGAGGCCACCAGCGGCAACACCGGGATCGCGCTGGCGCTGGCGGCGGCGATCCGCGGCTACCGGATGATCCTGGTCATGCCGGAGAACATGAGCCTGGAGCGGCGCCAGACTATGGCGGCGTACGGTGCCGAGCTGATCCTGGTCACCGAGGCCGAGGGCATGGAGGGTGCGCGCGACCGGGCGCTGGAGATGAACCGCGCAGGCGACGCGTACATCCTGAACCAGTTCGACAACCCGGACAACTCGGAGTCTCACTACCGGGGCACCGGCCCGGAGCTGTGGCGGGAAACCGGCGGCGAACTGACGCATTTCCTTTCTTCCATGGGCACCACCGGGACCATCAGCGGGGCCGGGCGCTACCTGAAGGAGCAGAACCCCGAGATCGAGGTGATCGGCGTGCAGCCGGCGGACGGCTCCGCGATCCCGGGCATCCGCCGCTGGGCGGAGGAGTACGTGCCGAAGATCCTGGAGCGGGAGGTGGTCGACCGGGAGATCGACGTCACGCGCACGGATGCGGAAGACACCATGCGCGAAATGGCCAAGCGGGAGGGGATCTTCGCCGGGATCTCGTCGGGCGGCTGCATGCACGCGGGATTGCAGGTTGCGGCGGTGGCCGCGCCGGGATCGGTGATCGCCGTCATCGTGTGCGACCGCGGCGACCGGTACCTGTCCTCGGGGGTGTACCCGTCGTGATCGGAGACGTGCTGGCATTCGACATCGAAACCATTCCGGATGCGGAGTTGGGCCGGCGGATCCACGGCCTGACCGACGATATCCCCGACGAGGACGTCGTGCGCGCCATGGAGCAGCTGCGCATGCAAAAGACCGGCGGACACCTGTTCCAGCCGCTTTACCTGCAGAAGGTCGTCTGCATCTCGGTGGTGTACCACACGGAGTCGGTGCTGGTCGCGAAGTCCCTGGAGGACATCGAGGCGGACGAGCGCACGATCATCCGCAACTTCTTCGACGGCATCGACCGCGCGGCTCCGCGGCTGGTGACCTGGAACGGCAACGGCTTCGACCTCGCGGTGCTGAACTACCGGGCCATGTACCACGGGATCTCCGCGCCACGCTACTGGGAGACGGGGGACAACGAGCGGGAGTTCCGCTACAACAACTACATCAGCCGCTACCACGAGCGGCACCTGGACCTGATGGACGTGATGTCGCGCTACAACCCCCGCGCCTCGGCCGGGCTGGACGATTTCGCGACCATGCTGGGTTTCCCGGGCAAGCCGGAAGGGATGTCGGGCGGCGAGGTGTGGCCGGCCTACCGGGAGGGGCGGCTGGCCGAGATCCGCGAGTACTGCGAGACCGACGCGCTCAGCACCTACCTGGTGTTCCTGCGCTTCGAATTCTTTCGCGGCAACCTGATGCGGGAAGAGTACATCGAGCTATGCGACCAGTTGCAGTCCTACCTGGAGGAGGAGGACAAGGATCATTTCCGCGATTTCCTGGCGCGGTGGGACCGCGCGGGCGATCCGGTCAGCTAGGCGTCAGTCCAGCAGTTTTTCGATGATGGCGAGATAGACCTCGGCCAGCCGGTCGAGGTCCTCGACGGCGACGTGCTCGTCGATCTTGTGGATGCTGCGATTGATCGGCCCGAACTCGACGACTTCGGCGCCGGTCGGGCGGATGAACCGTCCGTCCGAGGTGCCGCCCTCGGTGCTGAGTTCCGCATCCGTCCCCAGGACTTCCGACACGGCATCCTGGCAGGCCTGGCTCAGGGTGCCGGGCGGCGTACGGTAGGGCAGGCTCGCTCCCTGCCATTCGACCTGGTAGTCGAGGCCGGCGTTCTTGAGGATTTCGGTAATCCGCTCGCACAGCTGTTCGGCGGTGACTTCCGTCGAATAGCGCAGGTTGAAGTCCGCGGTCAACTCGCCCGGGACGACGTTGGCGGCGCCGCAGCCGCTGTTGAGGTTGGAGACCTGGAACTGGGTGGGCTGGAAGTCCTCGTTGCCTTCGTCCCAGGTGACGCCGGTCAGCTCCAGCAGGGCGGGGGCGAAGCGATGGATCGGGTTGTCGCACAGGGCCGGGTAGGCGATGTGTCCCTGGATGCCGCGCACCGTCAACCGCCCGGACAGCGAGCCGCGACGGCCGTTCTTGATGACGTCGCCGAATCGTTCGCGGCAGCTCGGCTCGCCGACGACGCACCAGGCGGGCACTTCCCCGCGCTCGCGCAGACGTTCGATCGCGACCCGGGTGCCGTGCACGGCCGGGCCTTCCTCGTCGCTGGTCAGCAGCAGGCCAAGGGAGCCGTTGTGGTCGGGCCGCTTGGCGACGTAGCGGGCGCAGGCGACGGCCATCGCGGCGACGCCGCCCTTCATGTCGGCCGCGCCGCGGCCGTACAGGAGCCCGTCGCGGAGGGTCGGGCTGAAGGGGTCGCTGCTCCACTGCTCGAGCGGGCCGGTCGGCACGACGTCGGTGTGCCCGGCGAACATCAGCAGCGGTTCGCCTTCGCCGTGGCGCAGCCACAGGTTCTCAACGTCTGCGGACGGCATGGGTTCGGCGCTGAACCCATGAGGCGCCAGGTGTTCGGCGACGAGCGCCTGGCAGCCTGCATCTTCCGGGGTGATCGAGGGGCGTTCGATCAGCGCGCAGACGAGGTCGAGGACGTCCGACATGCTATGGCTCCAGCGCTTGCGCCCACGCCGCCTCGTCGAAACCCGCGCTCAGTGTGCCGTCGCTGTCGAGCAGCGGGCGCTTCAGCAGGGTCGGATGGGCCAGGAGGAGATCGACGGCGGTCGTGTCGGTCAGGCCGGTGCGCTGACCTTCCGGCAATTGCCGCCAGGTCGTGGAACGGCGGTTCAGCAGCGTGTCCGTGCCGAGCCGGGCGATCCAGCCCTCCAGCTGGGCGCGCGTCAGCCCGTCCGCCCGGGTGTCGTGAAAGCGGTAGTCGACGGCCTGCCGGTCCAGCCACTTGCGTGCTGCCCGGACCCGGTCGCAGTTGGGGATGCCATAGACGGTCACCATGATCAACCGTCGGCGGCCTCGCGCAGGAGGGCGTTGATGCCGACCTTGCTGCGGGTCTTCTGGTCGACCTGCTTGACGATGACCGCGCAGGCCAGGCTGTAGCGTCCGTCGGAGGCGGGCAGGGAGCCCGGCACGACCACGGCGCCGGCGGGAACCCGCCCGTAGGAGACTTCGTCCCGCGTGCGGTCGTAGATGCGGGTGCTTTGTCCGATGAACACGCCCATGGAGATGACTGCGCCCTGTTCGACGATCACGCCCTCGACGATTTCCGAGCGGGCGCCGATGAAGCAGTCGTCCTCGATGATGGTGGGAGCGGCCTGCAGCGGTTCCAGCACGCCGCCGATACCGACGCCGCCGGAGAGGTGCACGTTCTTGCCGATCTGGGCGCATGAGCCGACCGTCGCCCAGGTGTCCACCATGGTTCCGGAGTCGACGTAGGCCCCGATGTTCACGAAGCTCGGCATCAGCACCACGCCGGGGGCGATGAAGCTGCCGAAGCGCGCGGTCGCCGGCGGCACGATGCGGACCCCGCCGCGGTCCAGTTCCTCTGCGCTGCCCAGAGCGAAGCGGCCCGCTACTTTGTCGCGATAGCGGGTATGCCCCCCGTCGATGATCTCGTTGTCGGTGATGCAGAACGAGAGGAGCACGGCCTTCTTGAGCCATTCGTGCACGATCCAGCCGCCGTCGCCGGGTTCGGCGACCCTCAGGCGTCCGTCGTTGAGACCCTGCAGGGCTTCCTGCACGGCGCTGCGGACGGGCTCGGGAGCGGAGTCCGGGGTCAGTTGCGCGCGCTCTTCGAACGCTTGCTCGATGGTGGACTGGAGACTCATGGGAGAGGCCCGGTTAAAAGCATGGCGCGTATGTTAACAGGAAGCCGCGCCGGGGGGTCCGGCCAGGGGCCGGTGATCTATTCGCGCAGGGCGTTGCCGAGCTGTTCGATGTGCTGGTGCAGGGTGTCGGCGATCCGCTTCTGCGTTTCGGGGTCCTGGATCGGGCGGGATTCGGCGTCGGTGACGGTGAACACATCCTGCACCTGCGCGCCCAGGGTCGTGATCCGCGCTTGGGTGATCCGGACCTGGCACGAGTCGAGGGCCCGGCTGACGGTCCAAAGCAGGCCCGGATGGTCGGAGGTCGAGAGGTTGATCCGGGTCTCGGGTGGGGTTTTGCGCTGCACGAACTCGATTTCGGTCGGGAGGTCGAAGTGCCGGGTTCGCCGCTTCGGCTGGCGCAGTACCGGACGGTCGAACTCCCCCGGCGACCGGGTCACGCTCTGCAGGGTCTCGCGCAGTTCCTCCAGCGCGTAGCGTTTGCTGATCGGCTGGCCCTCGGTGTCGGTCACCAGGAAGGTCTGCAGGATGTTGCGGTCGCGGGTCTCGGTGATGCGTGCGTACAGCACGTTCGCGCCGAGCCGGGCCAGCGCCGCGGTCAGCGGGGCGAACATGCGCTCGTGGCTCTCGTCGTAGACCAACACTTCCGTGCAGTGGTGTTCTCCCTGGTGGCGCACGAATACCTGGGTCGGGGTCTCGGGGCTGCGCCCGGCAATGCATTCGGTCTGCCAGGCCAGTTCGTCGTCGGTGTAGTGCAGAAGGTCGCTGTCCGGCAGGGAGTCCCAGAACTGCCGGCAGGCGGCCGGGTCGCCGCGGGGGATTTTCGCGAGCGCCGAAGTCTTCAGGTCCTCGATCTGCCGGGCCGCGTCGACCGGCTCGTCCAGCCCGCGCTGCAACTGCTGGTCGGTCGCAATGTACAGCTGGTACAGGAGCGCTTCGCGCCAGGGCGTCCACAGCGAGGGATTGGTGCCGCGCAGGTCGGCGACGGTCAGGAGGAAGAGGCCGCGCAGGCGGACCCCGTTGCCGACCAGCCTCGCGAAATTTCGCACCACGTCCGGGTCGCTGATGTCGCGTTTCTGAGAGGTGGTCGACATCTTCAGGTGGTGCTCGACCAGCCAGCTGACCATGCCGGCATCGTAGGCGCTGAGGTGGTGGTCTAGGCAGAAGTCCCGGGCGAGCGTGCTGCCGAGGTCGGAATGGTCCCCGTCCCGCCCCTTGGCAATGTCGTGGAACAGGACGGCGAGATACAGCAGCTCGGGCTTGGGGAACTGCAGGAACAGCTCGTGGTAGAGCGGGTTCTCGCCTTCCTGGTCCGGCTTGGTGACGTGTCGCAATTCGGTCAGCACCCGCAGGGTGTGCTCGTCCACCGGATGGATGTGGAACAGGTCGTACTGCATCATGCCGACCACCTTGGCGAAGTCGGGCCAGTACCGGCGCAGGACGCCGTAGCGGTTCATGCGGCGCAGTTCCCGGGCGACGTGCTGGGGCTGGCGCAGGATTTCCATGAACAGGGTCTTGGAGGCCAGCCGGTCGCGGAAGGCGTCGTCGATCCGGTGCAGGTTGGCGCGGACCGCCCGGATGGTGCGCGCCCGGACGCCCCTGACGTCGGGGTGCTGCTGCAGGAGCAGGAACAACTCCAGCAGGCCCTGCGGATGCCGCTCGAAGACCTTCTCGTCGCGGGCTTCCAGGTAGCCGTCGAGGACCTGGAAGTAGGCGTTCAGGGGTCTCGGGGCATTCCGGCTGGGGGGTTGCAGGCTCTCGCGGTACTGCTGGCTCAGGACTTCGGCAAGACGGTCGATTTCGCTGGTCGTGCGGTAGAAGTCCTGCATGAACGCCTCGACAGTGTCGTTGACGGTGTCGCCGCGGTAGCCGAACTGTTCGGCGATCGGGCACTGGTAGTTGAACAGCAGACGCTCCTCGGCCTGGCCGCTGGCCTCGTGCAGGGCGAAGCGCACTTTCCACAGGAACTCCCGTCCCTCGCGCAGCAGTTCCAGTTCTTCCGGTTCGCAGAAGTCCGACGGACTCTCGATGTCCTCGTGCCGCTTCAGAATCCAGTGGAGGGTCTGGATGTCGCGCAGCCCGCCGGGCCCTTCCTTGATGTTGGGCTCCAGCCGGTAGTTGCTGCCGCCGAACTGCAGGTGGCGGAACTCCTGCTCCTCGACCTTGCCGAGGAAGAACTGCTCCTTGGTCCACAGGGGCGCCCGGAACAGTCCGACCCGCGGGGTCAGGTTGCCCTCCAGGTCGCGGGCGAGCTTGGGATTCCCGCACAGGTGCCGCATCTCGAGCCAACTGGTCATCAAGGTGATGTCGTCCCGGGCGTCTTGGCGGCACTGGTGGACCGTCCGCACGCTCTGCGCGAGCTTCAGCCCGCCGTCCCACAGGGCCTGGAAGAACGGACCGAGTTTCTTTGGGGCGCGCCGCCCCCGGTACAGCACCAGGATGTCGATGTCGGAGTAGGGATGCAGTTCTCCGCGGCCGTAGCCGCCGACCGCGAGCAGGGCGAGGTCTTCCGCCTCGTCCAGCCGGTGCGCATGCCAGAGCGTCTGCAGCATCCGGTCGATGAGATCGGACCGCGCATGCACCAGGTCGGAGACATCGCGCTCCGGGAACTGTTCCGACAGGAACTGCTGGGTGGTTTCGGTCCACCGCTTCCAGTCTGCGGGGTCGGAGCCCTGCGGCAGGGGGTGCGCGTCCAGGCAGGCGCGGACCAGGCGGGCACTCACGGGAAGTTTTCGTCGGGCCGGGCGGTCAGTACCTCGAAGCCGTCCTCGGTGACCAGGATGGTGTGCTCCCACTGGGCCGACAGGCTGTGGTCGCAGGTGACGACGGTCCATTGGTCCGGCAGCAGCCTCACCTGCGGCAGCCCGGCGTTGATCATGGGCTCGATGGTGAAGGTCATGCCGGGTTTGAGCGCTATCCCGGTGCCGGCCGTGCCGTAGTGCAGGACCTGCGGCTCCTCGTGGAATTCGCGGCCGATGCCGTGGCCGCAGTACTCGCGCACCACGGACAGGTTCCGGCCTTCCGCGAAACTCTGGATGGTATGGCCGAGGTCGCCGAGGCGGATGCCCGGGCGCACCATGCAGATGGCCCGATGCATCGCTTCGTAGGTCAGGTCGACCAGCCGGCGGGCCTGCACCGACGGCTTGCCGAGCAGGAACATGCGGCTGGTGTCGCCGTGGAAGCCGTCCTTGATCACGGTGACGTCGATGTTGAGGATGTCGCCGCGCTTGAGCTTGCGGTCGGAGGGGATACCGTGGCATACCTGGTGGTTGAGCGTGGTGCAGACGGACTTCGGGAAGCCCAGGTAGTTGAGCGGGGCCGGGATGGCGTCCTGCACCTCCGTGATGTGGCGGTGGCACAGGTCGTTGAGGTCATCCGTGGTGACCCCGACCTTGACATGCTCGGCGATCATTTCCAGCACTTCCGCGGCAAGGCGCCCGGCGGTGCGCATCTTCTCCACTTCATCGGGGGTCTTGATGGTGACAGGCATGGGACAGGCAGGGTCGGAAACAGTGCGTAGAAAGACATATTATGAGCCATAACGCCCGGCGGGTGCGGCCCCGGACATGTGGAGCCTTTTAGCCTAAACCGGGCTATCTGCATCTAATTACGCATCATATGATGTATAATTATCACATCATTTCAAGCTGGAACCCGTATGAGGACGACCCTGAACATCGACGAGACCCTCCTGGCGCAGGCACGGCTTCTCACCAATATCGAATCGAAGTCGAAACTGGTCCGCGAGGCGCTGGCGGCGCTGGTGGAGCGGGAGAGTGCGCGCCGGCTCGCGCGGCTGGGCGGCAGCCAGCCGGGGCTCTCGGACATTCCGCGCCGACGCCTCGCCGATGATCCTGGTTGACACGTCCGTCTGGATCGAGCATTTCCGCGTCGGCAACGAGACGCTGTCGCGACTGCTCGATGCCCACCAGGTGTGGATCCACCCTTTCGTGATCGGCGAGATCGCCTGCGGCAATCTCGAGGACCGCAAGGAGATCCTGTCAGGGCTCCAGCAACTTCCCTCGATACCGGTGGCAATGCATTCCGAAGTACTATTCTTTCTGGAGCGGAGCCGGTTGGCAGGGCTTGGCGTCGGTTACGTCGACCTGCACCTGCTGGCTGCGGTGGCCCTGGCGCCGCCGATGCGGCTGTGGACGCGGGACCAGCGGCTTGCGACCATGGCAGACGGCATAGGATGCGCACACGGGTAACCACTACTAGCGTTCAAAGAATTTGGCGTGTTCTACAATGTGTTCCGTGCCTTTGCATAGACTCGCCAATCGTGCTGGAACAGGGCAGATGACCGCTGAAGTTAGGCTTCAAACAGAAAATACGGCTCCATTATCAGTAGTGGACCGAACCCGTCTAGAAGTGTCAAGACGTACTGGTGCAGAAAAGAAATCATGTCTCGGACAATTTCTTACACCTGCGAGCACCGCTGCATTTATGGCGGGACTTTTCCCCCGGTCTCAAGGGGAATGCCGCCTGCTTGACGCTGGAGCCGGAATCGGCTCTCTCTCAAGTGCATTTTTGGAAAGATGCGCAAATGGAGAAATGAAATTCGATGCAATCCGGATTGCAGCGTTTGAAATTGACCCTGCTATCCGAGATGAACTGCAGCGTTCTTTGTCCTACTACACCGAAAAATGCCCTCTATCCTATGAAATCATCGGTGAAGATTTTGTAGAGGAAGCAGTCAATTCGATCCAGTTTCAAAAATGCGATTTCACCCACGCTATTCTGAATCCTCCCTACAAGAAAGTCCGCAGTGATTCCAGATGCCGAGAACTTACGCGTCAAGTCGGGATTGAGGCCGTCAACCTTTATTCCACATTTGTGGCTTTGGCCATCGCGTTGACCCAACCGAATGGACAGGTCGTGGCAATTATCCCTCGCAGTTTCTGCAACGGGCCTTACTACCGTCCTTTCCGTGAATTCATTTTTGCCCACACTGCCATCCGGCATATACACCTATTCGCATCCCGAGATAGGGCTTTCAGGGATGATGATGTGCTTCAGGAGACGATAATCATTCGGCTCGAACGACAGGCCGAACAAGGGCCCGTAACGGTTTCTACTTCAACCGACAACACTTTTGCCGACTTGACCGAACACACTTATTCATTTGAGCAAATCGTGCAGCCAGATAATCCCGAGGGATTTATCCATATTCCCACTTCTTCCGCCGCGGCCGCGGGTCTCCCGCCGACCGTCCACCACACGCTGGATGATTTGGGCATCAAGGTTTCCACTGGACCCGTAGTGGATTTTCGCCTGAGGGAGCATCTACGCGAAATGCCAGGCCCGGGTTGTGCCCCCTTGCTCTATCCCGGCCACTTCAGCAACGGCAGCATCACATGGCCTGCTACCGGAGAGAAGAAACTCAATGCGATTAGGCGCAGCGCAGATACTGAAAAATGGCTATATCCCTGCGGATTCTATTGTGTGGTCAGGCGCTTTTCATCCAAGGAAGAAAAACGTCGAGTCGTGGCCAGTGTGGTCGACCCTAGTCCATTTGGCGATGCGGAAGCACTCGGCTTTGAGAACCATCTGAACCTGTTCCATGAAAACAAGCGCAGTCTGCCGCAGGCTCTTGCACATGGTTTGACCGTATTCCTGAACTCGACTCTTGTCGATGACTATTTCAGACGTTTCAGCGGACACACCCAAGTCAATGCCACGGATTTGAAGTTCATGAAATACCCGAGTCGAGGCATGTTGCTTAAGCTTGGCAAGTGGGCTATGCGGAATAGGAAAATCACTCAAACCATGATCGATAACCGGATACATACGCTCTTCACATGAGGAGTAAAAACGGCCATATTCAGGCAGCGCAGGAAATCATCATCTTCCTAGGTTTGCCAAAAGCTCAGCAGAACGAGCGTTCAGCATTATGCTTGTTGGCGTTGTTGAATTTGACCCCGGATAAGACGTGGGTCGAAGCGGAAAGTCCGTGCATGGGCATTACTCCCATCATGGACTGGGTGAGGAAACATTATGGTAAAGACTATGCGCCGAACACTCGGGAGACATTTCGACGTGAAACGATGCATCAGTTTTGCGATGCGGGAATCGCCCTGTATAACCCGGATGACCCTGATCGTCCGGTGAATAGCCCTAAAGCCGTCTATCAGGTTGCGCCAGCCGCTTTGAACTTGCTGCGCTTGTATGAAACTTCTGCGTGGGATGATGCTCTTGTATCCTATCTGGACAAGCACCCAACGCTCATAAGTCGCTATGAGAAAAAGCGCAAACAAAATCTTGTCCCCGTCAAAATTTCAGCAAACCAAGAGGTAATTTTCAGCCCAGGCAATCACAGCAAGCTCATTCGAGATGTTATAGAGGAATTTGCCCCACGTTTTGCGCCAGGAAGTGTTTTGGTTTACGCCGGTGACACTGGCAACAAGTGGGCTTATTGCGATACCGCCCTTATGGGCGAACTCGGTATTGATGTTGATTTGCACGGCAAGATGCCTGACGTGATGTTGCACTATGCTGAAAAGAATTGGCTGTTTTTGGTCGAAGCCGTCACCAGCCACGGACCGGTGAACGGCAAGCGTTATGAAGAATTAGCCGAACTCTGTTCTGGGGGCAAGGCTGATCTGGTATATGTAACGGCCTTTCCTGACCGTTCTTCCATGCGCAAGTTTCTGCCTGAAATTGCTTGGGAAACAGAAGCTTGGGTGGCTGATTCTCCGTCCCACCTGATGCATTTCAATGGCACTCGTTTTCTTGGCCCTCATGACGGGTGACAAACTACAAACCCACGGTGGTTTTGGGTTGCCCGACAGTTCCTTATGGACTTTATCTGCGCGGGGTACCCCGATCTCCGAGCTAACACGATTCTGGCGATTTTGGGGGACCGGAAGGCGTCCGCAGAGAGGTTTTCATACGCGGCTCCGCGCCCGGGCATGGATTTTCTGGCCGCCGGCGCAAGCTCGAGCTGATTTTCGAGGCTTTT
>JAPONY010000091.1 GCA_026713705.1 Gammaproteobacteria bacterium | reverse complement strand
GAGGTCTCCTGCGCATCCTGCTCGGGTGACTGGGACGAAACCGCGGCCGACGCATGGAACGTAGGTGTCTTCTACACCATGCCCGCCGGCACGGAACTGCGTCTGACCTACTCCGAAGTCTCCAACGACGACAACGGAACCTATGGCCAGGGCATCTCCGGCACCGGACTGGGTTCGCCTGGTGCGGAGATCGAGATGTTCGCAGTCGGTATCGTGCACTGGTTTGACTAAGTCAGTCTAGCTAAGGCACACCACACAAAGCAGGCGCCCTTCGGGGCGCCTGCTTTTTTTTTGGGAATTCCAAAAATAAGGTGTCGTGCGTAATGTTTCGTTACGCGATACAACCGGTCTCCGGCTGAGATGTCAGCGATCCGCCAAAATATTCGGCCCAGCCATTTCTGGGTTAGGCGCCACTTCAGCACGCAGTTTTAACCCCAGAGCATCGACGACCTTGAGGATCGTGTTAAGGCTGGGATTGCGGCTTCCCGAAAGCGCCTTGTAAAGGCTTTCGCGGGACAAGCCAGTATCGCAGGCGACTTGCGACATGCCCTTAGCCCGGGCAATGTCGCCAAGCGCTTTGGCGATGAACGCAGCGTCGCCATCAGCTTCCGCCATGGAAGCCTCCAGATATGCGGCCATTTCCTCTGGCGTGCGCAGATGCTCCGCGACATCGTAGGGTGAGGTAATCGTTTTGACCATGGTATCCACCTACAGGTTTCGTGCGAGACGCAGGGCCATCTTGATATCCCGGCTTTGGGTCTGCTTGTTTCCGCCGGCCAATAGAATGACAATTTTGCTCCTCTGTTCCTTGAAAGACCCGGCAGCCGGGTCCGTAGTCGACCCGAAGTTCCGATACGCCTTCACCAACAGGCCTAGCATCTCCCGGATTTCAAGCAGCCAAGCGCTAACCCGGACAAGGATGCGAGCTCGTGCTCGTGCGTCTCGCAAGCTGTCCAACCATGTAACGTAGACATTCGTCTTACGGACTTCGACCATAGGCTGATTGTAGCCTCCCGGATACACAGAATCAAGTTATTTCTAATTTTGGAGACTACGCTTTTATGACCCTAATAATGTAAATTTTCACATTTTTATCACCATAAAAGTGGAGGTAAATGGATGTTGAAGGAAGTCACGTTCTATTAAACTTCGATGCAATATCCAATTAGGTAAAATGGCCATATGCCAAACACTTGTTTATGACTAAATCGATACTTTCATGCTCTCTGCCACCTATAAAACCCACTTCCGATCACATTGCCTATGACTTCCCATATTTCTGGCGAATCCATCCGTCCAAATAAACTGGTTGAATTCACCTACCGCATCATGGACGAAAGCGGGCAGGTCCTGGAGCAGATCGATCTTCCCGTCTCCTACGTACACGGCAGCGAATGCGGCCTTTGGCAGCGGATTGAATCCGCGATGGAAAACCGAAAGGCGGGCGACACCGTCGAAGTTCTGGTCCATCCCGAGGATGCCTTCGGCGATCTGGACCCGGACCTGCGGCTGACGCAGGATTTATCTGACGTCCCCGAGCAATTCCGCCATATCGGTGCCGAAGCGGACTTCGAGAACGAAATGGGGGATGTCCATCGATTTCGCGTTATTGCCATCGATGGCGACACACTCACCATGGATGGCAACCATCCCCTGGCGGGCAAGACTCTCAAGTTTTTCCTCAGCATCCTGAAGGTGCGGGACGCGACCGAGGAAGAGATCCATAATCCGGAAGAATTGAACTCTCCCGCCTTGCACTGATGGGAGTACGAAAGTGGCTGCGCGTGGCATTGTGGGCTGCGCTGGCCGCTGTAATCACCCTTGCATTGGCCTTTGCGGCGGCCCTCTATGCCAGCCGCCCACAAATTTCCGGCACCGCGGCGCTCTCCGGCCTGCATTCTCCCGTTACCGTATCCCGCGACTCCATAGGCCATACCACGGTTGAAGCCGGATCCCGGCTGGACCTCGCCCGGGCAACGGGATTCGTCCATGCCCAGGAACGCTTCCTCTCCATGGATGCTCGCCGTCGGTTCGCTGCCGGCGAATTGGCCGCTTTGCTGGGACCCTTTGTCCTGAAACAGGATCGCGAAATCCGGCCTCATCGCTTTCGCGAGCAGGCCCGGAAAATCGTCGCCGGGCTTTCCGAAGCCGAGCATGCCATCCTGCATGCCTACACCGGGGGGGTCAACCAGGGACTGGAAGCGCTTCCCGTCCTGCCTTTCCCTTACGTCCTGTTTCTGACCCGGCCTGAGCCGTGGAAGCCGGAGGACAGTATCCTGTCTCTCTTTGCCATGCACCTGGTTTTACAGGGCGGGCACTGGAAATACGACTCCGTGGTGGGATTTCTCCACGAAACCTTCGGGGCTAATGTCGCGAACTTCCTGGCTCCGGTCGGCAGTCACTACGATGCCCCGCTGGATGACACCCCGATCCCGCTTTATGCCCCGCATGTGCCCGAGGCACAGGAAATAGACCTGCGTGAGACCCCCCTGGACCCGGAGAATCTCAAGGATGTGCGGATGTCCTGGGAAAACCCCGGCAGCAATGCCTTCGCCGTCGGCGGCGAACTGACTTCTCACGGCAGCGCCCTGCTTGCCAACGACATGCACCTGGTTCTGCTGGTGCCGAACATCTGGTACCGGATGCATTGGCAGTGGGCCGATGCAGGAAAGGACCGCATGGCCAGTGGACTGACTCTCCCGGGTCTCCCCTGGCTGGTCGCCGGCAGCAATAGGCAAATCGCCTGGGGGTTTACCAACAGCAATGTCGACACCCAGGACTTGATTGTGCTGGATTCCGAAGAGCCTTCGTTGTCTATGGTCGAGGAAGTGCTGGAAGTCCGCTTGGGCGCGGACGAGAAGTTTGCCTATGAAATCTCTGCCTGGGGGCCTGTCGTCGGCAGAGACTCCCAAAACCGGAAGCGAGCGCTGCGCTGGGCTTCTTATTGGCTGACGGGACCACATATCAATTTCAGCCAGCTGGAGACAGCCGAAGACATACGCTCCGCAATGACCTTGTTCCAGCAATCCGCGATCCCGTGGCAGAACGTGCTTATCGCCGACCGCGAGGGCAATGTCGGTTGGACCATTGCCGGGTCTTTGCCCAGACGCGAAGGCCACGACGGTCGGATCCCGATCAAGAGTTCCACGCTTGAGAGCCAGGCTCCCCGGTGGCTGGCTCCGGCTGAATACCCTGTAGTCCTCAATCCTCCCGGTAACCGCCTCTGGTCCGCCAACAGCCGCCATGTCGGTGGCGAACAGTACGCACTGCTAGGTGACGGCCGCTACACCGCCGGGACGCGCGCCCGGCAGATCCGAAACCGCCTGAGAGAAAAAACCTCATTCAGCGAGTCCGACCTATTGGCTTTGCAGCTCGACAACCGGGCCGACTACCTGGATGAATGGCGGCCCCGGCTGGAACGGGCAATGAATGAGGCTGGCATCGCCCCCTTGGTGGCGCGTCACCGTGTCCGCGAATGGCTTGCCGAATGGGATGGGCACAGCAATGCCGACAGTGTCGGTTACCGGATCATCCGGACTTTCCGGAAGCGGGCTCACGAACTCTTCCTGCTGGCGCTCCAGACCCGGTTGGGTCTGTCTCCGGACCGGCACGTCCGGCATCTCCGGTGGCAGCTGGACGGCCCCCTGGCCCGCATCCTGGACAGCGAGGCTCGGAATTTCCTGCCCAAGGGCATGCAGGACTGGGATGAATTCCTAGCGCTCGCCCTGAAACTGACCATCGAAGACATGACCATGGGAGGACGAGACGTGGCAGAAGCGACTTGGGGAGCGTACAACTATGCCCGGATACGACACCCGCTGTCCCATGCCTTGCCGTTACTTGGGGGATTGCTGGACGTGCCGCCATCCCCCTTGTCCGGCGACATGAACCTGCCCCGTGTCGAGCACCGGGCGTTCGGAGCCTCGCATCGCACGGTCGTTTCCCCTGGCCGAGAAGAAAGCGGAATCATGAACATGCCTACTGGGCAGTCGGGCCACCCCTTGTCGCCGTTCTACAACGCGGGACACAATGACTGGCTGGAAGGGAAACCGACCCCATTTCTGCCGGGACCCGCTATAACCACAATGACGCTTGCGCCGTCAGAACACTGACGACCCCAGTGCGTTGACGGCCTGGAGCATCTCCGGGTCATCCGTCAGTGCTTGCGACACCGCACTGGTGCAGGCCGCTACCGGATCCACTCCCGACTGAATGAGTTTCCCGGCGTGGACCAGAAGCCGGGTGCTGGCTCCCTCGTCCAGGCCGTTGCCTTTCAGGTTGCGGGTCATTTCGGCGAATTTGACCAGGAGCCTGGCGGTTTCGGCATCCACCGACGTCTCCCGGATCACGATCTTCTGCTCGATTTCCGCCTGGGGATAGTCGAATTCCAGTGCCACAAACCGTTGACGGGTGCTCTGTTTTAGGTCCTTGAGGACGCTCTGATAGCCTGGGTTGTAGGAAATCGCCATGCAGAACTCATCCGGGGCTTCCAGCAGTTCTCCGTGCTTTTCCATCGGGAGGACCCGGCGATCGTCGCACAGGGGATGAATGACCACCGTGGTGTCCTTGCGTGCCTCCACCACCTCGTCGAGGTAGCAGATGCTGCCGGAGCGCACGGCCCGGGCCAGCGGCCCGTCCACCCAGACCGTCTCGCCGCCCGAGATCAGGTAGCGTCCAACCAGATCCGACGAAGTCAGGTCGTCGTGGCACGACACCGTGATCAGCGGACGCTTGAGCCGCCACGCCATGTACTCCATGAAGCGGGTTTTCCCGCAGCCGGTCGGCCCCTTGAGGAGGACCGGCAGCTGGTTGTTCCAGGCGGCCTCGAACACCTCGATTTCCGAGCCGATCGGCTCGTAGTAGGGTTCTGTTTCGACCGTATATTCTTCCGGCTTCAGGGTGCGGGCCTGAGTCATTCTGAATCCATGTTGGATGATGCGCTCATTGTGAGAGCAGCAGTGCGTCCTGTCAATTATAACCACGGCCAAACTCACGGATAATTCCTGTGTTCAGGATCCTTTTCAACTCTAATTATCATGCTGTTGACTTCTAATTACCATTACCTATAATTCTAATCAACAAAGGCTGGTTCCATGTACGAACGCTTTGCGGAACGTCAGATAAAGGAAGCCCTCTCGGATACCCCGGTCGTTCTGCTCGTGGGGCCGCGCCGAGCGGGCAAGACCACGCTTGCCCGAAAAATGCAAGGAGCAGGCCGAACCTATCTCACGCTGGACAACCGGACAACTCTCGAAGTCGCACAGGCCGATCCGGTCGGCTTCATCCGGGATCTGGACCAGGCCATCATCGACGAAGTTCAGCGTGCACCTGAACTTTTCCTGGCGATCAAGAAGGCGGTAGACGAAGACTACCGTCCAGGCCGTTTCCTGCTAACCGGTTCCGCCAATGTCATGACCTTGCCACGGGTGGCCGACAGCCTCGCAGGCCGAATCGAAACCATCCGGATGCTGCCACTGGCGCGCTCTGAAATCACGGGACAAACACCGACCTTTCTGGAACGCCTGTTCGCAGGAAACCTGCGGGGCACACGGGAAGAGACTGTCGGCGACGACCTCGTCAGAATCGCACTGGCCGGAGGCTTCCCTGAAGCCATCGCACGCGAGAGCGAGCGAAGACGGCAAGCCTGGGCCCGGTCCTGGCTGACATCGGTTCTTACCCGCGACCTGAGAGACATTGCGGAAATCGAGAAACTGTCCGAACTGCCGAAATTCGTCCGGCTCCTGGCAGAACATTCGGGGCAGTTGGTCAACTACTCGCAGTTCGGCTCCAGCGTGGATGTCAACTACAAGACAGGGCAGCGCTATGTTTCACTGCTGGAGCAGGTTTTTCTCATCACGACAGTGCAACCTTGGTACACGAATGTACTGAAACGGATTGCCCGGACGTCCAAACTGCATTTCCTCGACAGCGGCCTGCTCGCTACGGCACGTGGACTAACCTTCGATAGGATCAAGTCGGACCGCAGGAAATTCGGGCCGTTTCTCGAAAGTTTCGTATTCTCGGAGATCTTGAAACTCATGACAGCCTCGGACCTGCAATTGACGTCCTACCACTTCCGCGACCAGCAGATGCGCGAGGTGGACATCGTGCTGGAACGCGATGACGGCATGATAGCGGGAGTTGAAATCAAGGCTGCTGCATCCGTGGATTCCAGCGACTTCGCGGGACTTCGGGTTCTGGCCGGGGCGTGCAAGGAACGTTTTGCCTATGGTGTCGTTCTCCACGACAGTGCCGATTTCGTGCCATTCGGCGACAAATTGGCGGCGGCACCATTGTCATGCCTGTGGGAATAGGCGCCTGCAAACCAAGTGGAATGAAAATAATCTGGGTTTCGTTCATATTCGGCAGAGATAATTTCCTGCATCGCTCATTCTCCATGGGCACCATCTAGCGTTTTCTCGCAAACCGGAGAAATACAAAAGCAGGTGCCCCGAAGGGCGCCTGCTTTGTGTGGTGTGCCTTAGCTGACTGAATAAGAAATGGGAATGACTTCTTACCGTCAGACCTCCACCGAAATTGGAAAACCTCTGTGAGGCTAACTGACTGTTGTCGCCCACTTACCTTGCCTGATAAAATTATGGTCTGAAAATGCTAATGGTGGGTTACATGGCTGTACAAATTTCAATTCCGAAAGATGAGATTGTTGCACTCTGCCGTCGACATCATATTCGCCATCTTGCTCTCTTTGGTTCGGTGTTGCGGAACGACTTCACACCAAAGAGTGACGTGGACATTTTGGTAGAGTTTGCCCCAGGTAGGGTGCCTGGTTTGGGGTTTATAGCCATTCAGGATGAATTGTCGGCGTTGGTGGGCCGGAAGGTCGATTTAAATACTCCCGGTTTTCTAAGTCCCCGCTTCCGGAAGAATGTGATTGAGCAATCAGAAACAATCTATGGCACGCCGTGATCCAATTCAGTCAGTAATTGATGTGCACAATCATGCGCGCGAAGCTATTGCGTTAATTAAAAACTGCTCACGCGAGAATCTTGATAATGACAGGGTATTGGCGTTAGCCCTGAGAAAATTGGTAGAGATAATTGGAGAGGCTGCTTATCGAGTTCCAAAGGAATTTCAGGATAATCATCCAGATATCATGTGGGGAAAAATTGTGGGCATGCGAAATCGCTTGGTTCATGGGTACGATGCAGTTGATCTAGATGTTTTGTGGAGCGTTGTTAAATTCGACCTGCCAATTCTGGCTACACAGATGGAAGCCATGATAAAGGATGAGAACATATAGCCCCGAAGGGCGCCTGCTTTGTGTGGTGTGCCTTAGTTAGAAATAGCTTGATTTTTTGTATCCGGGAGGCTACGATCAGCCTATGGTCGAAGTCCGTAAGACGAATGTCTACGTTACATGGTTGGACAGCTTGCGAGACGCACGAGCACGAGCTCGCATCCTTTGTCGGGGTTGAGCGCTTGGCTGCTGGAAATCCGGGAGATGCTAGGCCTGTTGGTGAAGGCGTATCGGAACTTCGGATCGACTACGGACCCGGCTACCGGGTATATTTCAAGGAACAGAGGAGCAAAATTGTCATTCTATTGGCTGGCGGAAACAAGCAGACCCAAAGCCGGGATATCAAGATGGTCCTGCGTCTCGCACGAAACCTGTAGGTGGATACCATGGTCAAAACGATTACCTCACCCTACGATGTCGCGAAGCATCTGCGCACGCCAGAGGAAATGGCCGCATATCTAGAGGCTTCCATGGCGGAAGCTGATGGCGACGCCGCGTTC
>JAPONY010000090.1 GCA_026713705.1 Gammaproteobacteria bacterium | reverse complement strand
GAAATCCCAGGCTGCCGCCCGCCCGGCCACCGACGGCAGCATCCCTGCCGTCAGGTAGAATGCAAACCCCTGTTAACCACTCCCACTCCCGCCACGCTCACCCTCTCGCCTTCAGGCTCATTTCCATATTGGAATAGAGTGGTCGTCCTTGGCCAGCCGCAACAGCAACTCGGGCAAGCCGGCCTCTGCGCCCAAATGTTCACACAGGCAGATCGTAACGTGCGGGTGTCGCTCGCGGGCCTGATCCAGCAACGCCGGAACATCGTCGCGAACGTGACGGCCCGCCGCCAGAAAATGCGGCAAGACCCACAACTGCGTCGCGCCCTGCGCGATGCAAACGTCGATGCCTGTCGGAATATCCGGCTCGGCGATCTCGAGAAAGGCATGCGTGACTATTTCGAACCGGTCGCCCGAGGCCTCGCGCAGCCGGTCCGTGAGTTGGGCCACTTCGGCATTGGCCTCCGACAAGCGCGAACCATGCGCAACCAGCAACAGCGCACGCGTGCCGGTGTTCATGCCAAGGCCCCCATCGCAGCACGCACGCGCTCCAGATCCTCGGGGGTATCCACGCCCGGCGACGTCGCCTCGACGCCCGTCTCGACATGAATGCGGAGGCCGTGGTGGAGCATCCGGCACTGTTCCAGCGACTCCTCCAGTTCCTGCGGCGCCGGCGGCAGTTTGACGTACTGGGCGAGCCCACCTGCCCGGTAAGCATAAATTCCCAAATGGCGCTGACAACGTGCCGCCTCTACCTGCTGAGGGGACCGGCTGAAACCCTCGGCGTACCCCGCCTCGTCTCGCCAGACCTTAACGACCTGGGGGCGATCCCAGTCCCCCTCCCCGAGAGGTTCGCTCAAGGTCGCCGCAAAGGCCTTTTCTCGCACCGACAGATTCCCGGCTACCTGGGCGATCAAGGCGGGCGGGAGCATCGGCTCGTCGGCCTGCACGTTGACCACGATCGCATCCACATCCCAGTCCAGATGCTCCAGCAACTCGCCCAGGCGGGCCGTGCCGTTGGGGTGATCCGGGCGCGTCATCCAGACAGGGGCGCCAAACGAACGGGCACAGTCGGCTACGGCCTCGTCCGCCGCCGCAATCGCGACAGAAGCTGCTCCGCTCTGCTGGGCATGTTCAAACACCCAATGCAGCATGGGCCGCCCGGCGATTTCAAGCAGTGGTTTGTTCGGCAGCCGGCTTGAGGCACTCCGCGCCGGGATCGCCACATGGAAGGATCCCGTCATGAGTCATGCCGGTAGTTCTGGTATTCCTCTTCCGTCAGCCCGCGCGCTTCTTCTTCCAATAACACCGGGATGTCGTCGCGGACCGGGTAGGCCAAACGCCCCGACAGTGAAATCAATTCCTGCCGCTCACGGTCATACAGCAACGGCCCCTTGGTTACCGGGCAGACGAGGATATCCAGCAGCCTTTTATCCATTCTGTACCAACCTCCCGTTCAGGTCCCTGTTTCGGAGTCCAGGGACTCCAGCGCCCTGGCCTTTCGATTGCCCTCAATGACACGTTGTGCGCTGTCGACGATTTCCTTGCCGATATCCGGACTTAGCGCCACATCCACTTCCAAAGAATACCACCGTTCGCGCGCAAAACGCTCGCACTTGATTGCATCCTTGGGGGTCATGACCACCACGTGCCCATCGGCAAAGTCGAGTTCTTCGATTCGGAAAGGATGGTGATCCTCGTAGATATGCGGAATCGCATCGATGCCCGCACTGGCCAGGGATTCCAAGAACCGATACGGGTTGCCGACTCCACAGACCGCGTGCACGGTCTGCCCGGCAAGGTTGGACAACGGCATGGTGTTTCCATCCAATAGCGCGCGCAAATGTTGCACCTGCAGGTCGAAGCGGTGCTCTCCCGGCTGCGGCTCTCCCCCATGCACCAGGATCCAGTCGACAGAACGTGTACGTTTCAGGGGCTCCCGCAACGGCCCCGCAGGCAGGCATAGGCCGTTGCCGTACCGGCGTCTGCCGTCCACCACCAGAATCTCCAGCTGCCGTGCCAGGCCCAGATGCTGCATTCCGTCATCCGAAAGGATGATGCTGACGGTATGCCGGTCGCAAAGCGCCCGGGCAGCAGCGGCCCGGTCTGGGCCGGCAAACACGGGGCAGCCTGTCTGTGTCGCGATCAGAACGGCCTCTTCCCCGACCTCTTCCGGGCCAGTCGACGCAGTGACCTCACGAGGCCAGGTCGGGCTGTCACCCCGGTAGCCCCGGCACACGATTCCCACCGAAACTCCCAGATCCCGAAGCTGGATCGCAAGCCAGACCACCAAAGGAGTCTTTCCCGTGCCCCCGACACTCAGGTTGCCGATCACCGCCACGGGCACCGGCAGTGAAAGAGGTCGATTCAGCCAGCGGCGCCAGGCTCGCCGTAGAAACACGCCGGTTCGGTACAGCCAGCTCAGCGGTCGTAAAGCCCAGACCCAGCGACTGTCTTCGTACCAGACGGACTCGGCAAAGCGTGTGGGCCAGGCCTGGTGCAGGGTGCTCTCCTCTTCCAGCAACTCCCCGCGCCGGGGGGGCTGCTCCTCAACCTCGCCCACATCCTGGAACTGATGCTGGTAAAGTTTTTTGTAGGCTTGGTTTCTCTGGATCAACTCGGCATGCGAGCCCTGCTCCACGACCTCGCCATGCTCCAGGACGACGATCCGGTCCGCGCGCTCGACCGTCGACAGGCGATGCGCGATGATCAGGGTCGTGGACACCTCCATGATCTTGTCCAATGCTTCCTGCACGTACCGCTCGGATTCACTGTCCAGCGACGAGGTCGCCTCATCCAGGATCAGGATCGGCGCCCGCTTGTACAGGGCCCGGGCCAAGGCCAGGCGCTGCCGCTGGCCTCCGGACAGCTGCACGCCCCCCTCTCCGATGATGGTCTCCAACCCCTGCGGCAGGCGATCCACGAATTCGTCCACGTGTGCGCTACGCAGCGCAAGGTCCAGGTCGTGCTGCTGGTCCGGATCAACCCCATAGGTGATGTTGTTGCGCACCGTGTCGTTGAACAGCACCACGTTCTGCCCCACGTAGCTGATCAATCCGCGAAGGTCGTCCAAACGCAAGTCGTTGATCGGGATACCGTCGATCCGGATTTCTCCGCTCTCCGGCATATAGAAGCGGGGCAACAGGTTGGCCAAGGAGGTCTTGCCGGAGCCGGAGCGCCCGACCAGGGCGACGGTCTCTCCCCGCCGAATCGTCAGCGAGACATCGTGCAACGCATCGCGGCCCGCATTGCGATAGCGCAAGGTGATTTGGTCGTAGACGATCGACTCCTGCAGGTCCTGCTTGGCATGTTCGCCCTGGTCCTGTTCCACCGGAGCATCAATCATCTGGAAGACCTGCTGCCCGGCGGCAATGCTCTGCTGCAGCCGGGTATTGACCTGCACCAGGTTGCGCGCGGGCGCGAGCAACATCAGCATGGCAAACATGAACGACACGAATCCACCGACCGTAATGGTCTCCAGCATGCCCTCCAGCGTCACCAGATAGACGATCCCGGCCCAGGCCAGCCCGACCAGGAGCATGATGATCGAAGACACCAGGGCGGCCATCTGCTGCGTGCGGACCTGCCGTTTCCGGAAATATTCGGTGGTCTCATCGAAGCGTTTCTTCTCCAGATCCTCGGCCTGGAACACCTTCACGACGCGGTAGCCCTGGATCACCTCCTGGGCGTTCTGCACCGTACGGGTCAGCGCTTCCATCATGCGGTGGCTGAGCTTCCGGACCCGCCGGTTGCTGCTCGGGATCAGCCAGGCGAACACCGGCACGGCTGCCAGGAACGCGGCGGTCAGGATCCAGCTGACGTACAGCATCCAGCCGATCAGGCCGATGACCATCAGGCTGTCCCGGATCAGGATGGTGAGGCTCTTCGACGCGGCCGTCGTGACGCCCTCGACGTGACTGGTGATTCGCGCCAGGAAATCGCTGGAAGCCGTGTGAT
This sequence comes from Gammaproteobacteria bacterium, assembly GCA_026713705.1. GTDB lineage: Bacteria > Pseudomonadota > Gammaproteobacteria > Poriferisulfidales > Poriferisulfidaceae > Poriferisulfidus. The sequence goes on along the minus strand of JAPONY010000090.1, from coordinate 10,372 downwards.
CGTGGGTCTCGGCCGGGATGTCGAGCAGCCGCGCAAACATCTTCCGCCGCAGGTCCCGCACCAGCCGCGAGCCGATCTGCGCCATATAGGACGCGCTGAGGTACGAGCCGACCGCCCGCAACACGAAGATTCCGATCAAGGCCAGAGGCACCCAGCGAATGACGTCCGGCTCTTGCTCGACGATCGCGCCGTCCAGGATCGGTTTCATCAACGCCGACAATGCCGGGCCCGTCGCGGCTTCCATCACCATGCCGAGAACTGCCACAGCCAGGATGCCGGACTGACCTTGCAGGGCCAGGCGCAGAAGCTGCCGGTAGATGTCCTTGCCGGTGCGGCGCGAGATTTCGTTCACGGCAGACGCTCGCCCAGTGTTGCGACCCGGAGTTGCTCAACGCCCTGCTCCCGGGCCTGCGCCATCAGGCGCACCACCGACTGATGCGGAGTTAGCGCATGGGCATAGATGTAAACCACCGCGTCCGGCTGCGTCTCAAGCGCGCTCTGCAACCGTTCCGCGAGAGCTTCGGATTCGTCCGGTAGAGGCTGGCCATTCAGATAATAGTCTCCCATCGCATCGATAGCCAGATTAATTCGCACCTCGGCACCCGCCGTCTCGGCGTTGCCCTGCGGCAACTGGATCTTCAGGAAATCAAGCTGGCTGAACGTGGTGGTCAGCATGAAGAACAGCAACAGCAGAAACACCACGTCGATCAGCGGCGTCAGCGGAATCGAGAGGCCGTCCTCCCGGCGGACCTGGAACCTCATGATGTCTCCTGCTCGCGTTGCTGCAGCACATCCATCAACTGGTGCGCCACCGCTTCCATTTGCGAGACCAGCACGGAGACCTGGCGCTGAAAATAGCGGTGAAAGATCACGGCCGGAATCGCCACCGCCAGCCCGGCAGCCGTGGTAATCAGCGCCTGTGCGATGCCGCCAGCCAGATCCGAAGGTTGGCCCAGCCCGGTCGTGGTGATCTGGTCGAACACCACGATGAGCCCCCAGACCGTGCCGAGCAGCCCCAGCAAGGGAGAAATCATCGCGATGGTGCCGAGTGCCGCCAGAAAACGCTCCAGCTCAACCGCACCCCGGCGCCCTGCGTCCTCAATTGCCGTCTTGCGCTCATCCAGCGTCCGACAATGCGGACTCAATCCGGGCGCCAGTATGCGACCCAGTTGCGAACTGTTGCGCAGTGCGTCCAGACGATCCGCATCCAGTGCGTCCTGCTGCAGCCAGGCGCGAACCTTCTCCAGCAACCCGTCTGGCATCACTTGGGTCTGGCGCAAGGCCCAACTGCGTTCCAGAATAATGGCAAGTGCCAAAATGGAACATAGCAGGATGGGCACCATCACCCAGCCTCCGGCCTGTATCAAGTCCAACATCAGATTAGGCAGTAAATCACCGAAAGTACACAATTTATTGTAGAGTATGTATCATCTCTCAATTGCCCTGCAACCGCTGATGGCACGCAAGGTTCTACAGAAATATCTGCCACACTTCCACCGGGTCAGGGAGCATCAAACGCTTCGGATGTTCGGCTCGGCGGCGCTGAAGGACAATCTGTGGCACCTCAACCGGCGTTCGGTGGCGCGCGCGTTCGCAATCGGCATATTCTGCGCACTTCTTCCCATTCCGGGGCAGATGGTGGTGGCGGCGGCATTGGCCATCGTGTTTCCCTCCAACCTGCCTCTCGCCGTCCTACTGGTCTGGATCACCAACCCCCTCACCATCCCCCCGATCTTTCTGACCTGCTACCTGGTCGGCAGTTGGGTGCTCGGAATACCCCCTCAGCATTTCGCCTTCGAGTGGTCCTGGGCCTGGTTTACGGAAGAGCTGTACATCGTCGGACTCCCCCTGCTCGTCGGCTCCCTGATCTGCGGCACCATCGGCGCGGCAGCTAGTTACTGGGGAATCCTGCTGTACTGGCGGTGGTACGTGGTCCGCATCTGGCAGACCCGCCACAAACGCAGAGTCGAAAAGGTCCTGCACGACATCCTGGAGAAGTAGACGGAATGGCTTCCACGTGCCCCACCGGAGTGCACGTGGCGCCAGCCTCGGCATCGGCACCGAGAAATCGCCTGTTGCGCCTCGCCCGGTCGCTTCGCCAATGTTCGCTGTGCACAGAGGATTTCGAGCCACTCGGGCATGCCCCCAGGCCGGTGGCAAGACTTTCCACCACCGCACGGATTTGCGTGTGTGGACAAGCACCCGGGACGCACGTACACCGTAGCGGGCTGCCGTTCGACGACCCTTCAGGCAAGCGCCTGCGTGAATGGATGGGCCTAGATCGCGAGCAGTTCTACGACGCGAAACGCATCGTCACCCTGCCGATGGCGTTCTGCTTCCCCGGACAGGACGCCCGAGGAGCGGATCTGCCGCCACCGCCCGTCTGCAGCGAACAGTGGCACGAACGCCTGCTCGACGTCATGCCGCAACTGAAACTGTTCCTGCTGATCGGCTATCACGCGCAACGTTGGCATCTGGGCGATCAATGCCGCGACTCCCTGACCGCCAACGTGGCCGCCTGGGAAGAATTCCTGCCTTCGGGGAGGATCCCCCTGCCGCACCCGTCTTGGCGAAACAACGGATGGCTGAAGAAAAATCCTTGGTTTGAGAGGGATTTGTTGCCGATTCTAAGGCAGGAGGTCCATATCAATATTATCGTATAAATAAATGATATAAAATAATTTATATCTTAAATTTATCTCACCGAGAGTGCGGGCGCTAACCCTGTGCTTAGCGCAATAGACATACATAGAATCTTAACCTATAATGTCAATGACATTACTTGACTTTATTTGACTTTGAGGTGATTGCCATGTCTCAAGTAACTGCACGTTTGCCTAGCCCACTTGTCGATGCACTGGATGCTGCAGCCACTCAGCTGAAGCGCAGCCGCGCAGAAATAATCCGTCAAGCAATCGAGAATTATCTTGAAAATTTTGAAGACCTTGTGATCTCCATTGAACGACTCCGGGACCCAAGTGATCCGGTATTGGATTGGGATAAGGTAAGACATGGCTTACTTGATACGGATTAAAAGCAGTGCCGCAAAAGAGTTAAAGCGTCTGACAAAATCTGATCGCGAGAGAATTATCAGGGCGATTGACCAATTGGCAGAAAACCCCCTTACGGGCACCATACTCAAGGGCACTTTACGCGGAATATGGCGGTTACGAGTTGGAAACTACCGAGTCCTGTATGAACTTGGAGAAGATGTGCTGATTTTGCGTGTCGCCCATAGAAGGGAAGCCTACCGCGATCTGGAATATTAACCGCTGTCTTGAAACTGCTATATCTTTGGGAATTATCTACTTTAGTTAACAAAAACCACCCGAATTTTCTATAGGCCTTTTAGAATAAGGCTGCGCGGGCTATAACCCATAGACAGGCACATTGTTATCTGACAGAAAACCTCCGCCGGGAGGATTTTCGCATGATTTTCCGGTCCAAGACGTCCTGGATCGTCGTCCTCAGGTGTAAATTCGGAAATTTCCAGTGCGCGCCGTCACGCCCATTCCTCCAAAAGCACTGATTTTCGCCCCTGGGCGCAGGCGGGCGCTCTCCGCGTCGCGGATTTCTGGTTTTTGGCTTGAGGGATTCAGGCGGCTTGAGGAAGACGCGCCCGCGCCTTCTTGCGCGCCGCCCTTTCCAGGCGCTTGCGCTCCCGCGCCAGCAACAGCCGGCCCAGCCGCTTGAGGTTGGCGGACACCACCGACAGCGCCACGCTGCGCTCGAAGCCCCGGCGTCCGTGGGTCCGCACCCGGTCCAGCCCGCAGTGCTCCAGGTGGTGGATGCTCGATTCCACGCCCGGATGCCGGCGCCGCGCCTCCACGAACTCCGGGGCCGTTTCCCGGATCCGCTCCTCGGCGTTCAGCCGGCCTTTCTTCGGCAGGGCGTTCAGTTCCAGGAGACCGTCCAGGTGCTTCCGGTTGTTCGGGCTGTGGAAGCCCCGGTCGAAACTGCACGCCGCCATCTCCGGATAGCGGGCCTGCGTCTCCTCGACGAAGGACACCGCCACATCGACATCCGTGCCCGTCCACATCACCTCATGGTTCAGGAGGAACTGATGCTCATCCTCGAACACGCAGACCGGCACCCCCAGCTCCACCGGGCGCCCCGCCTTGCCTTTCGAAATCCACCGCGTGTGCGGCTCGAAGATCGAAAAGATCTTTTCCTCCTGAGGAATGGCCTCCCCGTGGAGAAGGCGCCGCTCCACCTGTCCGATCAAAAGCGTCGCAAAGTCCTGGTAGTGCTGGATCGACAGACTCTCCAGCAAGTCATCGGGCGGCAACTCCGCTTCCAGGGCCGCGGCCTTCGCCTGCAACTGGCGGCAACGGGCCAGGAACGCCCGCACCCGAGGCGGAGTCTGCCGCCGTTTCGTGCTCACCGCCTGGAACTGCTTGCGCAACTTCTCCATCCAGTGCCGCCCTTGCCGCCACCCCCCGATCCGGTGCCGCTTCGCCGACGAGGCCGACACCCGAATCAGGCTGCGCATCGCGTCCCACAACAGGTTCACATCCGTCGGGTAATGCACGTCCGTCTCCACCACAAACGAATCAACCCGGCCGCGCAAGGCGGCGCCAGGCTTTTTTCGTGCCACCTCATGCCCACTCGACACGATCAGCTCATTCACCGCCTTGAGCAGATCCGGCGTCAGCAGGCTCACGTTGTCGATCAGGTTCTGGCGCTCATAGCGCTCGCGCTCGGTCCAGCCATGCCCCAGCATCTCGCGCAGCGTCTGGTGCTCGTTGACCAACTCCCGAAGACGGTCCCAGTCGCAGCCCAAGCCCTGCTTGACCACCCCCAGCACCAGGATCTTCCACAGGTCCATCCCCGGACGCCCGTTGCGCCGGTCCGAGTGAGGCAGGATGCGCTCGTCCAGCAGGGCAAACAGCTCGTCCCGCTTCGTCCGGTACAGGTGTTGCAGCCCCAGCAACAGGGCCGGAATATCGTCGCGCGACTTCGGGTCGAGCCGGATCTGCAGGATGTCGGCTTGGCCGAACTGGCGCTGGGGGTTCTCGACGTGTCTCATGAAAAATCCTCGAAGATGGGGCCGAATCCGGCCGAAACCAGGGAAACCGGCCCTATTTTACCATATTCGGGACTTTCTTCGCGCTCGAAAAAGACGATAAATACAATAACAATCAACTAGATATGGGGTTTTCTTCCAGACACTATCTATTTATGAATCCCTTATAAAATGCAGCTTGCTTCCTTGCCCAAGTTATCCTAATGCTTGTGAAACTGACGTCCAAAGACCAACTGACCATACCCAAGGCCATACTGTCCGCCTATCCGGGTACGGAATACTTCAATGTCACCGACGACAATGGGCGCATCGTTCTGGCCCCCATACCTCTCGACAAGGCCGGTACGGTCCGCTCCAAACTGGCCGACTTGGGAATCACGGATCAGGATATCGCTGATGCCGTGTCTTGGGCACGATCCAAATCTGGGCAAACTTGATGCCCCCATTACGGCTCGTCCTTGACACCAATGTCCTGTTCTCGTCTCTTTCATTCCACACAGGGTCTTTGACATGGGTTCGAACGATAGTTTTTTGACCGCCCCGTCCTCAACTCTCCCGGGCGATGCTGCAAACGGTTCCCCATATTCACCCGTTCCCGCAGTTCCGTCGCCTTCTCGCAAGCCTCTTCAGCTGTACCCCGGCCGCCACCGGCGAGGGCATCACGCAGGTCTCCTCCGCACCCGACATCTACCAGTGCGCGGTGACGCCGACACCGATCCAGTGCTCTGACCTGCCCCCTGCCAGCGGACCAAGCTTCGGAGCATCACGCCGTGCTCGGCGGCGCTGTCGTTGGCGGGCTCCTTTCGGATGGCGTCGAGACTGACCTTGAAGCCGGGGTCGAGCCGCGCCGTGGCGCTGGCGCCCACTCCTCGTAGTCCGAGTCCACGTGCGCCACCCGCATCCGCGCCTTCGCCTCGATGGAGAGGCCCGAGGCGCTCTTGCTCGTGCTCGCTGTCAGGCCGGACAGGTCCGCGTCGCTGGACGGTGGGTCGACCGTGACGGTGAAGTGCCCGCGTTGCCCGCCGCATCGTAATAGCCGTTCGAGACCGCCACGTACACCCTCCCGGCAGGCAGGTCGCTCGTCGGGTCGATGGTGATGACGGTCTTGCCGGGGTTAATGCTCGCGCTGTAGGCGAGGTCCGTGCCGGAACTGCTGGCCTGCTTGAGGGTCGGCATCAAGGCCATTTCGTGCTCTTTCGCCACAGCGACAATCCGACCGGTCCGGGAGTCCAACGCCTCGAGCCTGGACGATCGCGTCTCTTCGCGCGGTGTGTCCGACCATGTCGGCATTGGCGAAATTGACCCGAATGAATCCGTACTGCCGGCTGCGAATCGCATCGACCACCGCCTCCGCGCTCATTTCCGGGCATTGATCATAGGTCTCGACATTCGGTGAAGGCAGCATCACACGCTGCTCGCCCGGCCAGGGCCGCTGCGGCCTCCATTGAACGGGGCCTGCGGCTCACCAGAGCAGGGATCCCTTCACGCCCAGGGTGTGCGCCTCGCCGCGGCCGCCTTCGAGGCGGATCTGGAGTTCCTCGCCGATCTCCAGGCGCCCGCCGAGGCGCCAGTGCGCGGCCGAGTCGCCGCGTTCGTAGCCGAGATAGGGGGTGAGGGTGCCGCGCCCGCCGGGGCCGTTGAGGCCGTAGCCCAGTTCCGTCTCGAGGCGCCTGCCCGGCGCGGCCGAGGATGGTTCCGACGCCAGCCCGGCCAGGTCGTGCCGGTTCCACAGTTCCTCCGTCCCGCTGGCGGTCGGCCCGAACGACGAGCCCAGCCGCAGCGACAGCCCGCGGCCCGCCGCATCCGGCTGCAGCATGATCGAGCCGCCCACGCCCCACTCGTCGTAGCCGCCCGCCTCGTGCGCCAGCAGCCCGCGCGCGGAGAGTTCCGCGCTCAGCCGCCCGCTCGTGTCCGCGAAGTCCAGCCCCGCGCCGAGCTCCGCGCCCAGGCCCGTCTCCGCGTCGCCCTCGTCCCAGCGCAGCCCCGCCTCCAGGCTCGGCCACACCGTCCCGCCCGACTCCAGGCCGTAGCGCCCGGCGCCCTCCAGCAGCACCCGCAGCCGCTGCGCGTCCGCCGACACCTCCGGCAGCTTCGCGTCCCCCTCCGCCTCCGTCCGCACCGCCAGCAGGTCCGACTTCAGCGCCAACTCCAAGGTGCCGCGCCCGCTCTCGAAGGTTCCCAGCCGGCCCTCCAGCCCGAACGCCGCCATCCGCATCTCCAGGTCCGTCTCCGAAGCCTCGCCGCCGGCGCGGGTCTTCAGTTCGCCCTCGCCCCAGCCCAGCACGCCCCACGCCGCGAGCGCGTCCCGCACCTGCCAGCGCGCGTAGGGGTGCACCCCCGTCAGCGTGCTCTTGAGGTCGTGGCGCTCGCCTTCCGCGCGCACCTCGCCGTCGCCCTCGCTGTGCGACAGCGCCAACCCCAGGCGCCCTCGCCCGTGCTCGCCGTCTACCCCGACCGTCCCGGTCCAGACCTCGCCGTCGAGCTTCAGTCCGCCATCCTCGCCGTCGAACTCGGTGTACGCGCCGCGGCCCCACGCGGTCCAGTTCCGGGGCCCGTTCGAGGCCAGCGGCAACACGAACGACGACTTCGCGAACGTCCGCCGCGCGTCCGGCGCCGGCTCGCCCGACAGTGCCCGTAGCGTCCCGGCCAGCAGCGCCGACTGCGCCGACTCACCGCCCAGGTCCAGCTTCGCCTCCGCCGCCAGCGGCGCCGACAGGCGCGCCCCGACCGCCTCCGCCACGTGCCCCGCCGCGGTGCGCCCGAAGCGCGCCAGCCAGGCCTCGCGCAAGCGTGCCCCCAGCCCCGTGCCCTGCTCCACCGCCACCGGCAGTTCCGCGCGCCAGACGCCCAGGTAGCGTTCGCCCGACGCCTCGTGCACCAGCACCGCCTCGCCCGGCGCCGCATCCTTCGACGCCGTCACGGTGACCGGCTGCGGCTGCGCCCAGTTCTCCGTCGTGAACGTCAGCGTCTCCGGCATCGCCGACAGTTCCGCCGTCTCCGTGGTGACCGTCACCGTCACCGTGCCGGCCGGCGCCGCCTCCAGCGCCACCGTGTAGGACGCCCCGTCCGCATCGCCGGCTGCCACCGTCAGCGTGTCCGCCGACAGCACCAGCGGCGGCTCGACCAGCCTCACCATCCCCGCGAACACCGAGAAGCCCGTCGTCACCCCGCACGCGAAGCCCGGCGGCGAACCGTCCGGAGGTTCGTCCAGAGCGACCCATTCCGCCGCCGCTTCGTCCCAACGCTGCAGCGAGACCTCGTCGTCCCCCGAGGTGGGCAGGCAGACCGTCGCCGTCTGCCCGGAGTCCAGCGTGATGCCGTCGATGTCCACCATCGCGGCGCCCAGGCGGAAGCCCCGCGGGTCATCGCCCGGCGAGGTCGCCGGGCGCAGCGTCACCACTTCGCCGGCCCGCGAAGCCGGGAACGTCACCCGAAGGCCCGGCACCGGGATGCCGGCCGGCACCGACACCCGACCGTCCGCCGGCACCCGCAGCTGCACGCCGCCGTCTTCCGTCAACTCGAAACCCGACACCGTCACCGACACCGGGGCCGCCGCCACCGAGCCGTAGTCCGCCCCCGACACCGCGTGCGTCACCGTCGCCGCCGCGTCGACTTCCGCATCGGAATCGTCCGCCACCGTCACCGTCACCGTCTGCGCCACGGCCCAGTCCGAGGCCGTGAACGTGAGCGTCGGCGGCGCGACCGTCGCTCCGGTCGCCTTGTTGGCATCGTCGTCCGCCAGGCTCACCGCCACCGTCACGCCCCCGGTCGGTCGCGAGCGCAGGGTCACCGCGTAGGTCCCGCTCGCGCCCTCCGCCACCGTCAGCGAGGTCGGCGCCACCTGCACCCCGCGCACATCGTCGTCGGTGAAGGTCAGGGTCGTATCGGTCACCGTGAGGCCCGCCACGGTGGTGGTGAGCACCAGCGTCTCGTTGTCCTCGGCCACGTCGTCGTCCACCAGCGTCACGTCGGCCGACGCCGACCGCTGGCCCTCGGCGATGGTGAATGTGCCCGGCAGGGTGTAGTCGGCCGTCGCTGTCGCCGTCGAGGCGGGGCCCGCCGCCAGCGTCACCGACACCCCGCCGGCGCCCGCCGGGGCGTCCAGCGTCGCCGTCACCCACACCCGGCCCGCGCCCTCCCGCACCGTGTCGTTCGCCGCGGCCGTGCTCAGCGTCAGCGTGGTCGGCGCCGCCGCCCCCGCCGAGTCCACCGTGAAGGTCGCGCTCGCCGCGCTGCCCGGGTTGCCCGCCGCGTCGTAGTAGGCGCTGGAGATCGCCACGTAGATCGCGCCCTTGGGCAGGTCGGCGCCGGGGTCGAGGGTGATGACCGTCTTCGCGCCGTCGATGCTCGCCGCGTAGGGGATGGCCGTGCCGCCGGCGTCGGTCTGCTTCAGCGTCAGCACTGCCTTCAGGTGCGCCTCGGTGGAGAAGTCGCCGCCGCCGCTGGTGCGCTTGATCGCCTCGGCGAAGGTCAGCGTGATGTTTGTCCCGGCGCTGGTCACCGTCGCACCGCCCTGCGGGCTGAAGGTGGGCGACGGTCCCGTGGTGTCCGTCACCGTCACCGACTGGTTGCTCAGGTTCCCCGCGTCGTTGCCGGCCGCGTCCCGGATCGGGCTGCTCCCCTTGGTGTAGCTCACCGTCACCGTCTGCCCGGCCGTCACCGCGGCGGCCAGCGTCAGCGTCACCGCCGAGCCGCTCACCGCCACCGGGCTGCTGGCCGCCAGGGTCGCCGGGCTGCCCGCCACCGTGACCGTGAAGGCGCCCGCCGCCGGCACCGAGCCCGTGTCCAGCGCCTCGGACCAGGTCAGCGTCAGCGTCGTGCCGACCACCGCCGCGCTCGACAGCGTCGGGCGCACCCCGTCCACCTTGTGGCTGGCCTTCGCCGCCACCGCGGAGTGCGTCAGCACCGCGTCCGTGGTCCCGCCCGCGATCCGGATCGTGCCGCTGTTCAGCGTGAGCTGGTTGGCCGCGACCGCGATGCCGTCGGCGTCCGTGTCGCCCTCCGCCACCGTGTAGGAGAACACCAGCGCCGTCGTGCCCGTCCCGCTGGCATAGGTGGCCGCCTTGCCCGTGCCCCCGACGTCCAGCTCCAGCTGCGGCGTGCCGGTCACGTCCACCGCCGTCGAGAACGTCACCGTCGCCGACACCGCGTCGCCGATCGCGTAGGTCGAGTCCGCGCCCGCGCCCGAGCTCAGCGCCACCGAGCTCACCGTCGGCGCCGACGTGTTGGTCACCGACTGGTTGCTCAGGTTCCCCGCGTCGTTGCCGGCCGCGTCCCGGATCGGGCTGCTCCCCTTGGTGTAGCTCACCGTCACCGTCTGCCCGGCCGTCACCGCGGCGGCCAGCG
>JAPONY010000089.1 GCA_026713705.1 Gammaproteobacteria bacterium | reverse complement strand
CCGGCGCCGGCGCCTCGAGGCGACCCTCGGCTACGGGGTGCTGCACGCCCGCGGGCGGCTGGTCGGCACCCCGCATGCCGCCCTCGCCCTGTCGGACACCGCGCGCGAGATCCGCCTCGGCTGGCGGCTGGACCTCGTGCGACGGAAGGCCGTGGACTTCGGACTCGAACTGCACGGCGCGCGGCAGGAAACCCTGGACGACGACCGCCCCCCGGCATACCTCCTGCGGCTTCAGCTGGGGGCGCACTGGTAGGACGGGCGGCCCCCTGCGGGACGGCGAACGCCGGGAGCACCCTCCGGCGAAACGACGATCCAAACGTCCCCGGCCGCGTCACGACCCGGTTGCGCGAAGTGAAACGCGGCCAGGCTCGAAGACCGACCGCACCGGACTGTGCGGTTCGGGGAGCAGGGGGACATTTCATCTTTGGTTTGACAATTTATAAGGTTGACTAATTAAAATTAATTCGATAGAGTTCCTGTCACATTTCCTAGATCTTGCCTGTTTCGGTATGTTTTCACGATCATTTTCTCCGGCCAATTTTTCCCCCAGGTCAAACTGGCGGCATGCGTCGGTGATGCTCGTCTCTCTCTGTCTGCTGGGAGGCGTCCTGTCTCTCATCCCGAAACCCAGCGACACTTATGCATCCGTCACGCCTGTGCCCCTGCAACCGCCTCCGCACTCGGTCGAATCAGAAATCTCCCAACCTGTATCATCCGCCAAACAAATCGCCCTCCCCTCCCCCTCCCTGCAACAAGACTCAAAAAGCCCAAATATTCTCCCTGACCTGCGCAAGTGGGATGTGGAAGTTACAGTCCGCTCCGGCGATTCTTTGAGTGTGATCTTCAAGCGGCTGGGCCTAAGTCGCTCCGTCTCCGCCTTGTTGCGGCTCGGTGCTGCCACCAAACCGCTGCACCGGCTGCATCCCGGTCAAGTCCTGCACATCCAGCGGGACGACCAGGGACTGCGCCATCTGATGTTCCGGCCGACTCGCTCCCGGGAAACCCACTACTGGCGCATACCCGGCGGAACCTACACCATTGGCCATACCGACCTGCCGGTAGAACACAGGCGTCGGGCGGTCACCGGCACGATCAACCATACGCTGTTCGAGGCCGGGGATGACGCGGGTCTCAGCCCCTCTATGATTCTGGAACTCGCACGCATCTTCGGCTGGGATATCGACTTCGCCCTGGAAATCCGTAAGGGTGATCGATTCAAACTAATTTGGGACGAGCAGTGGATTCAAGGCCAGCATGCCGAAAACGGCCCGATCCTCGCTGCCGAATTCGTCAACCGAGGGCAGACATATCAGGCATTGCGCTATATCGGAAAGGATGGACGCGCCGACTACTACACACCGGACGGCCAACACCTGCGCAAGCAGTTCCTGCGCACTCCCGTGGATTTCACGCGCATTAGTTCCCATTTCAATCCGCGCCGACTGCATCCGGTCCTCAAGCGGGTCCGACCGCACCGGGGCGTGGATTATGCCGCTCCGACAGGTACCCCCGTCTATGCGGCCGGTGACGGAACCGTCATACGCCGTGGCTGGAAAGGCGGCTATGGCCGGGTGATTTTCATCCAGCACGGCACTCGCTACACCACCGTCTATGCACACCTCTCAAGATACGCCCGGGGCCTCAAGGTTGGCAGCAAGGTCACCCAAGGACAAATCATCGGTCGAATAGGAAGATCTGGCATGGCTACCGGTCCCCATCTGCACTATGAATTTCGCATCGACGGCGTTCACCGGAACCCTGTAAAGGTCAGGTTCCCTTCCCTCGATCCGCTTCGGTATGCCGAACTCGCTGACTTTCGTCAGCAAACGTGGCCCATGCTGATCGCTTTGAGAATGCCCTACAATCTCCGCATGGCCTACGCCGATGTCCAATGAGCATGCTGTATCTCGGTGCCTTGTCGGGCACCAGCATGAATTCCATTGATGCCGCACTCTTTGACTTCACTCCCAAGCAACCAAAGCTCCTCGCCCATCACGCTGCTCCTTTTCCCGACCTCCTTCAGGAAAAGCTCCAGCATCTGATCCTCAACCCGCACTCGCTGCGGGAATACGCATTGGCCGAGCATGCGCTCAGCGAAAGCTTTGTGCAATGCATTCAAACTCTGCTCGAAAATAGCGAAGTGACCCCAGATCAGGTCGCCTCGGCAGGAATCCATGGCCAAACCCTCCTTCATCAAACTGGCAGCGAACCTCCGCTGACACTGCAACTCCTCAACCCGGGCCGAATCAGCGCCCTGTGCGGTATATCGGTAATCAGCGATTTTCGGCGACGCGACTTGGCAGAAGGTGGAGAAGGCGCCCCACTCGCACCACTCGCCCACTGCCGCCTGTTTCATTCAGTGACCGAAAATCGGGCCATAGTGAATATTGGTGGCATTGCGAATGTCACTTGGCTGCCCACCGAAGGGCCGGTACAGGGTTACGACAGTGGGCCGGGCGGCGGCCTGCTGGATGAATGGAGCCAACTGCACCTTGGCGAGGATTACGACCGTGATGGCCGGTGGGGAAGAACCGGGACGGTGCAGGAAAAACTGCTGGAGACAATGCTGCGCGACCCTTATTTCGCTCAATCACCACCCAAGAGTACGAGCCGCGAATACTTCAACCGTTCATGGGTTGAAGGTATGGTCATGGAGCACCCGGCCAGCCCTGAAGACATACAGGCAACCCTGACTGAACTCACTGCCCGCAGTATCGAAGCTGCGCTACTGGCCGTCTCGCCAGAAATTCAGAGAGTGTTGCTCTGCGGCGGCGGCGCGAGGAATGCCTACCTCAGGGAACGCCTCGCTGCCCAACTATCAGTGCCTGTCGAGCCGACCGATGAGTACGGCCTGGACGCCGAGTGGGTGGAATGTTTTCTGTTCGCGCTACTTGCCTACCTGCACGACCACCAAGAAGCTGTGGACTTGACGGCAATCACGGGTAGCCGCAAGGCTACCGTACTGGGCGCGGCTTGGCCGGCTTGAGGCTCAGTTTTACGGGGAGAACGAAGATCCGCAACCACAGGTGGTCGTGGCGTTGGGATTCCGAATCACGAACTGCGCGCCTTCCAGGCCTTCGGTATAGTCAATCTCGGCCCCCACCAAGTACTGGAAGCTCATCGGGTCGATCAGGAGGGTGACTCCAGCATTCTCGACCTGGGTATCGCCGTCCTGAGTTTCCTCGTCAAACGTAAATCCGTACTGGAACCCGGAACAACCGCCCCCGCTGACGAAAACACGCAACTTCAGCGCTTCGTTTTTTTCTTCCTCGATCAGCTGTTTCACCTTCTGTGCAGCCGAATCGGTGAAAATCAGGGGTGCAGCCGAGTCCATCTCAGTGGCAGGCATCGCTTCGCTCATGAACTATCCTAAGAGCTCGTTTCTCGACATACTAATATAGCATAAGAACTGGGCGCAATGTAGTCGACATGAAGTTAACCGATTGTCTTTCCTTGGAATTTTGCCCACCTATCAACCGGGATCCGACATCGCCCGACGCCAACTGAAACTCTTATTAATTGCTCCCAGCTTCTTGTCGCTTGGAGACGCCTCGACTTCGACTCGTTCGACCTCAAATCTCTCAGGCAACTTGAATTCCCCGCTCAACGCGACGAAATGACGAAATGAAAAAGACTGTTGCTGGCTGTCTTCAGCGAGATCTGAAAGACGGTACTGCCCCGGGCTACCCTCCGCGTGGCCATGCAACACGAGGTCGTAGCGACCTTCCGCAATATTGGAAAAGTCTCCCTGGTATAGAACCAGACGGTAACCCCAGCGTCCGTTTTCGCCAGTCACAAACACTTTAAGTGTATGGATGGAGAGTTTCTCCTCCCGATTCGGTCCCGTGATCTTTCGGAACAATTCGATTTCCTCGCGGATCTTCCTCAACTCAGCCTCACTGGTCTGCAGCATCTCCCAAAGGTATTCGAGAGTCTGATTGCTTACCTCCAGGCGCCGTTCCGCCATGGTCCGGTCCACCATCAAAGCCTCGTTGCGCCGCATCAATTCCTCAATCTGTTCGCCCTGCCGGACATCCATAATCTCCAATTCGTGAACCGATACCCGCAGAGCATAAATGCCGATGAAATAAGCCAAAGCGCCAGATAACACCATCAGCAGGACGACCACCGGCCAGGCCTCCGCTGGAGGAAAGCGAAATCTCATGCGGGCAGCGCGATCTGTGACAGGCCAGTCTGCTCTGGAAGACCGAACATCAGGTTCATGTTCTGGACCGCCTGTCCCGCCGCTCCTTTGATCAGATTGTCGATAGCGGAAAGGACGACCAGCGGCTCGCCCCCGCCAGGATGCACGGCAATCCGGCAGACATTCGAACCACGCACATTCTTGGTCTGCGGCAGGCTTTCCGACGGCATCACGTCTACAAAGGGCTCGGCATCATAACGTTGCTCGTATAGTTCCTGGACCGCTTCCGCCGACAACTCGGTCCATGCGTACAGGGTCGCCAGGATTCCCCGGATCATCGGCGCCACGTGCGGCGTGAACGTCAATTTCACCGCTTTCCCGGCTGCTTGACCCAAGGCCTGCGCTATTTCCGGCCCATGCCGATGTTGATGAACGCCGTAAGCCCGGAAGTTCTCCATCGCCTCGCTCATCAGCAAGGGCGTGCTGGCTTGACGCCCGGCCCCGCTGATGCCGGACTTGGCGTCCGCGATCAGATGGCTCAGATCCACGGCAGCCGATTCCAGCAACGGCAGAAGGCCCAGGGTCACCGCCGTCGGGTAGCAGCCCGGATTCGCCACAAGCCGTGCCTCACTCACTTGCGCCCGGTTCAGCTCCGGCAAGCCGTAAACTGCTTCCTCCAGCAATTCTGGGCAAGCATGCGGCATTTGGTAATGTGACTCCCAGACCTGAGGGTCTTTCAGCCGGAAATCAGCCGCAAGATCTATCACTCGCCGACCTTGCTCCAGGAGCATCGGGACCTGCTGCATTGCGGTACCGTTCGGTGCCGCGAAGAACACCACCGCACACTCGGTTTCATACAGTTGCTGGTGGGGAATGTAGGCAAGATCCACCCCGGCCCGCAAATGCGGGTGCACGTCGGCCACGGGCCGCCCGGCCTCGGAGTCCGAACTGACCGCGACCACCTCGACTTCGGGGTGGCCACTGAGCAACCGCAACAACTCCACGCCGGTATAGCCGGTCGCCCCTACGATGCCTGCCTGAATCATCTGCTGCCCTATACAATGCAAGCGTCCATCTTATCTGATTGACCGCTGTTCTATACTGAAAACATGCTCTGGCTCAAAGCGCTGCACCTCATTTTCATGGTGACCTGGTTCGCCGGCCTGTTCTATCTGCCCCGCCTGTTCGTCTATCACGCGATGAGCGACGATGAGACCAGCCTCCAACGTTTCTGCGTCATGGAGCGGAAATTGCTGTGGGGCATTACCACCCCAGGCGGAGTACTGACCCTTCTGTTCGGGTTCTGGCTCCTGGCCTACCGGCCCGACCTGCTCGCCGCAGGCTGGATGCAACTTAAATTGGCCTTGATCGGTGTCTTGGTCGGCTACCACGCATGGTGCATCGTTCTGCAGCGTCGGTTTGCGCGAGGAGACAACCGGTATGGGCATGTCTGGTACCGGTGGTTCAATGAGGCGCCGGTCCTCGCCCTGGCTGCCGTCATCCTCCTGGCAGTGCTGCGCCCGGAAGTGTTCTAGGCTCCGTCAACCCTTGCCTTTCTCAGCGAGCTTCATGTAATACGGGTGATTCCGGAGGAAGTGGGAGAACTCGTAATACCCAACCAATCCATCGCCATTCTGGTCGACCACGTGGAAGACCTGGTGTAATCCTTTCGCCGTGGGCGCTTGCGCTTCTTCTTCGGAAATAAACGGCTCTTCGCGGAAGTGTGTGGAACGACTGATCCGGCTTTTCCCTCCCGGCCTGACTCCGCGACGCGGCCTCGTGATAGTATTTGCATATCATGCACCGGGCCTCCCGCTACCGCCTGTACCCGAACCAGACGCAGGAGCGGGAGTTCGCGCGGCTGTGCGGGGCCGGCCGGTTCGTCTACAACGAACTGCTGGCCGACCAGATCCGGGAATACGGGCGTTTCGAGGCCGGCGAGGCGGAGAAGCCGGGGTTTTCCGAGTTTGATTTCGGGAAGCGGTATGTCCGCCTGAAGGCGAAAGAAGGTAATGAATGGCTGCGGGAGTTGTCGGCCACCGTCGTGCGCGGCACGGGCGCGTTTCCCCTAGGGGCGGCGTTCGCGCATTTCTCCCGGCGGATCCGGGAGGGCAAGTGCGGCAAGCCGGCCGGATTCCCCCGCTTCAAGGCCAAGAGCAGAAGCCGGGAGTCGTTCACCATCCCGGAGGCCGTGAAGGTCCAGAAAAAACGGCTTTGGGTGCCGAAGGTCGGCTGGATCCGGATGAACCGCAAGGCGGCGTCGCGCACGCGGGGGGCCGATCCCTGGGATGGCGGCAAGGCCCGGGTTGCAGTGGTGTTCCGGGAACTGGACAAGTGGTACGCGTCGGTGCTGTGGGAAGTACCGGATCCGGACTGGCGCTGGCACGGCGGGGTCTGCGGAATCGACCGCAACTCGGAGAACCTCGGGGGTTCATGGGGCGGGGAGACGAAGCTCATCCGGATCCCGTACGAGCGGATCCTGAAGTACGAGGCCCGGGCCCGGCACTACCAGTGGCGGGCGAGCCGCCGGAAGTGGACCGAACTGAAGAACGACGCCGGAGAGCCGGTGCGCACGAAGTCGGGCAAGGGAGTGTGGGAGCCCACGAATCGCCGGCGGCGGCTGCAGCAGCGCGCGGCGAAGGCGAAGCGCAAGGCGGCGGAGATCCGGAAGGACTTCAGCCATCAGGCCTCGGCGGACCTGGCGCGGCGGTTTGGGCATCTCGTGCTGGAAGTGCTGGACGTGCAGGCGATGCGCCGCTCGGCGCGGGGGACGAAGGACAAGCCGGGGCGGTGCGTGAAGGCGAAGGCGGCGCTGAACCGGAAGATGGCGCAATCCTCCTGCATGGGGATGGTGGACCGCTTTCGTCAGTACAAGGCGTGGGACATGATCAAAGTGCCGGCGCGGAACACCAGCCGGGCGTGCGCGGAGTGCGGGCACGTGGAGGCGGACAACCGGAAGGAGCAGGCGCGTTTCAAATGCCTGGCCTGCGGGCACACAGACAATGCGGACGCGAATGCCGCAAGGAACATCCTGAACCTGGGATTGAACAGGCTCTTGGCCGGAGGCGCTCCGGTGACGGGACGGGGAAGGGACAACGAAGCGGAAGCATTCTTCATGGAATGCCTAGTGGAGACCGCCAGTGATCCGTCAACGATGTCGTGGAACTACCGGGGGTCGCCCCCCGATTTCACCAAATCGTGAAGCGCCAAATAAACTCGTTGCGGTCCAGGTCCGTTCCCCAGAAAGCCCCCGACTCATAGCCTCTTCCTCCTCCGCCTCCACCATCCCACGACACAGTCGGACTGCCTACCCAAATGCGGAATTGCTTCGCCATCATCCCTGCAACCTCTCGTCTTCCATCCTACCGCACCGCACCGCCCGCCGCATGAACGCGACCGCCCTCTACGATCTGGATCATACGCTGATCAACTGTGACAGCGATTACGAGTGGGGACAATTCCTGGCAGACTCCGGGGAAATCGACGGGGATGCCTACCGTACCCGCAACCAAGCCTTCTACAACGACTACCATAGTGGAACCTTGGACCCGGTTGCGTATTTGAAGTTCGTTCTGGCTCCTCTCGGACAAATTGACGGGCAGCGGCTAGAAGAACTTCGCACGCAGTTCATGGAAACCCGAATCCACCCTTCCCTGCGACCCCAGGCTCAACGGTTGATTGCGAAGCACCGCGAACGCGGCCTGCGGCAAATAGTCGTCACCTCGACCAATGCCTTCATCGCGGAACCGATCGTGCAGACCCTGGATATCCCGACCCTGATCGCGCCACGGCCCGAGATGCGGGCCGGACAGTACACCGGAGAACTGCTTGATTCACCCTGTTTCGCCGCCGACAAGCCGAAACGAATTCAAGCCTGGGCAGAACAAGAAGGAATCCGGCTTGGAGAAACCTGGGGATACTCCGATTCGTTCAACGACATCCCGCTCCTGGAATTCGTCGACCACCCGGTAGCGGTGGACCCGGACCCGTCCCTGCGCGCCCACGCACAGGAACAGGATTGGAAAATCATCAGCCTGAACGGAGCCTATTCCGGAGAATAGCCAAACTCCTCCCTGAAGCTCTCCGTTATTTCCTCTAGGGTCAGGGTATGGTTTTGCGCACCCTGATGCTGCACTTTGCAGGCCCCCATCAGTGAACCCAAACGCCCGCAGGTCTCCCAGTCCATGTCATTCAGGACACCGTACAACAGTCCGGCCCGGTATGCGTCGCCGCATCCTGTCGGATCCACGTCCTCCGCCACCGATACCACTGGGATCTCCAACATCGGCTGGCCTTTCCGATAGATGCAGGAGCCACGTTCGGAATGTGTCACGATTACGGCTTCGAGCCGCTCCGCTAACTGCTCAATTGTCAGTTCGCTCTTCTTCTGCATCATCTCTGCCTCAAAACCGTTGAACGCCGCCCAGGTTGCCTGCTCTACGAAACGCAGGAAGTCCTCTTTCTGGAACATCGGCATCCCCTGTCCTGGATCAAAAAGGAAGGGAATGTTGGCTTCTGCCATCTGCTCCGCATGCTGGATCATGCCGGTACGACCCTCGGGAGAAATCAAGCCCAGGCGTACATCGGTCGAATCCACTTCCTGCTCGTGGCAGAAATCCATCGCGCCTGGATGGAACAGCGTGATCTGATTGTCGTCCAGGTCAGTCGAAATGAACGCCTGGGACGTGAACATGCCTTCCAGTTCCTTCACCCGGCTCCGCGAAACCCCCTTTCCATCCATCCACGTGGCGTAGTCCTGGAAGTCCCGGCCCACCGTCGCCATCGGGTAGCCGGTCACGCCCAATAAACTCAGGTTGTAGGCGATATTCCCGGCACACCCCCCGAATTCCCGGCGCATGTGCGCGGCCAGGAACGAAACGTTCAAGTGGTCGGTCGCATCCGGAAGGATGTTTTCCTTGAAGCGGCCATCGAACCGCATGATGGTGTCGTAGGCTAGAGAGCCGCAAATCAGGACAGACATGAGAGAAGATCGAGTTCTGGAGAATTTGGGATGGGTTGTTACAGCTTATTATCGTCGCTGCCGTCTGCACCGGAGGCAGGTCATTCTTCGTTGGGAACCAGAGGTAATCCTTTTTCCTGTTTCTCCTCGACTTCCTCGATGGCTTCCTCCATGGCAAGGAAGCATTCGACCGTCGAGGGGTGGATGGTGCCTTATTCGGCGGGCAAGACGGATTTCGACGGCCTCATAATACTCTACCCCCGCGGACAACACGCAACCGTCCCCGCCGGATTCCGGCAACTTTTCGCACCCCATGCGCGAGGTCGGTCGATCAGGTCTGTGGTTCCTTCGGACGCCCCAAAAAGCCTTGCAGTAATCCCTCCACTCGGCCCACGCGCTCGCGCAGGTCGCCTATCTCTTTACGCAGACTGCCAATTTCCCGGTGCAAGCTCCAGAGAAAGCCGATAATCGCGACAACTGAAACAATTTGAATCGTCGTGCTATCCATAATGACTCCGTGTCCCGGTCGGGCAGCCTTATATATTCCGACCTTCAGCCTCTTTGAAGTTCCTCGTCAATTCCGTTTTCGGAGGAGGTGAAGTGCTTGGAGTATAGCACGCGCAATATCCTCGGAATTGGACACGACATTAGCCTTCAACGGCTGGACAGATTTCTCGGAACGAACCCTCCGTCACGCTCAATCCGCCAGCTGTAATACCCGAGCGTCAGGCCACGCGCGACCATGAAACTCGTCAACGCCAGCCACAGGCCATGGTTCCCCAAATCCTCCGTCACGAACCAAAGCAACAGGTAAATCAGGATTGACAGGACCATGCTGTTGCGCATTTCCCGGGTTCGGGTCGTGCCAATGAACAATCCGTCCAATAGAAAAGGCAGAAGACAGAAGACAGGCAATACAACAAGCCAAGGAAGATAAAGCGACGCCGCACTTTGAACCTCGGGCAGTGAAGTTAGCCAGCCGATCACGGTCATTCCGGCTCCCGCGAAAATGCTGATTAGAAAAATCCCGATCAACAGGCACCAGAACAACGCGGAAACGACCACGCGCTCGAACAACTGCCGGTCCCGCATTCCGACCGCCCGACCGCACAATGCCTCCAAACCGTGGGCAAAGCCGTCCATGCCATAGGCCGTGATGTAAAAAAAATTGATGAGCACGGCATTGGCGGCCAATACGACAGCTCCGAAATCCGCACCTTGTGCCATGAAGAAAGCGAATGAGAACAGCAGCAGGACCGTCCGTACGAACAGGTGGTGGTTGACCACGAACAGGTTCTTCCATGCCCGCGCATCCCACAGTCCGTGCAACGTCATCCGCGGCATTGGGCGGAGCATGCGCCACAGGATCCAGGCCCCCAGAAGCATGCCGCTGTAATTCGCCACCAGGAAAGCGTATGCCACCCCTCGAGTCTGAAGACCGAAGTGAAACACAAACACTATGTCCAACACTATGTTGATCGCATTGATCCAAAGTGCCAGGTATAACGGTGCCCGGGCATTCTGCATGCCGAGGCACCAGCCCCAGATCACCATATTCAGCAGCACTGCCGGCATGCTCCAGATGCAGATTTCAAAGTACAGCCGGGAGTGCAGGTTGATTTCCTCCTCCAAGGCCAGAAGGGTGTAACTGAAATGCTGGAGCGGTTCCCTCAGGAGCACCACCATCGCAGAAATCAATACGGCAGACAGCAAGCTCCGCAACAACACCAGTCGGGTCTTGTCAGGATCGTGCGATGCCTGCGCGGCCAGCGCGGTCGAACTCATGCGCAGGAACCCGACGCCCCAGAACAGCAACTGGATCAATGTCGACCCAACCGCCACCGCACCCAGGTAGTAAGCTGCTTCCAAATGCCCCATCACGAACGTGTCGACCATCCCCAGCAGGGGGATGGCAAGGCCGGTCAGCGTCATCGGCCCGGCAATCCGCCACAAGCGAACGTGATCGTCCCGCGTCGGCAGGAGGCTTCGAAGCGATGCCAGCGAATTCATGACCCTCGATTACTCCGGCTGCTTCTACAATACGGTTTCATGTCTTTATCGATGCTCCATTCTTGGCCCATCCTCACGAGATCCGCTGGACCAACGTCTCAGGAGGCCTAGAATTTATGACTTTCTGCCCGAAGGGATTGTACGCGCTGACTCCGGACGGCTGCCCTTCCCTGCTGGAATCCGTCGAAAAAGCCATCGTGGGGGGTGCCTGCGTGATCCAGTACCGGGACAAAACCGCTTCCACAGCAGAACGCAAAGAGCGCGCAGAAGCCCTGCTGACCCTGTGCCGGTCACGGCATATCCCCCTGATCATTAACGACGACCTTGATCTGGCTCTTGCTCTTGATGCGGACGGCGTGCACTTGGGCGCGGACGACGTCTCCATCGACGAGGCCAGGAATCGATTTCCTGATGGATTGATTGGCGCCTCTTGTTACAATGATTTCACGCGCGCCCAAACTGCCTTCCGTTCGGGCGCTTCCTATGTGGCCTTTGGAAGTTTCTACGCTAGCCCCACTCGGCCCGACGCTGTAACCGCCCAACCCGACCTCCTGATGCGCGCGTGTCGTGAATTGCCCATCCCGGTCTGCGCCATTGGGGGCATTAGCATGGATAACGCCACTTCCATAATCCAAGCCGGAGCCGACTTACTAGCGGTTTGTAGTGGGATTTTCGCTCAACCGGATGTCGCTGCAGCTGCCCATTCGATCGCCTCCAAGTTCGACGCAAATGGTTGATTCCAATTGGTTTGACGCGGCCTGCCGCAGAATTCCCGGTGGGGTTAACTCTCCAGTCCGCGCCTTCGGCGCAGTCGGAGGCACCCCGGTGTTCATGCAACGTGGCGAGGGCGCTTATCTCTACGATGTGGAAGGGCGCTCCTACATCGATTATGTCGGTGCCTGGGGCCCGATGATTGTCGGGCATGCCCACCCTTCTGTGCTCGAAAAAATCAAAAGCACGGTGGATCAGGGCATCTGCTTCGGTACCCCCCATCCGTTGGAGACCGAGATGGCAGAGAAGCTATGCCAACTGGTTCCTTCGCTGGAAAAGGTGCGTCTGGTAAATTCCGGCACGGAAGCGGCCATGAGCGCCATCCGTCTTGCGCGCGGCGTCACCGCGCGCGACCGGATCATCAAATTCGCAGGCTGTTACCACGGCCATGCCGATGCCCTGCTGGTGCAGGCCGGCTCCGGGGCCCTGACACATGGCGTGCCTTCCTCGCCCGGTATTCCCGCAAGCACGGTCGAACACACCGAAATCGCACAGTACAACAACGCCGGGGAAGTACAGGAAATTTTCGCGGATCGGGGCGATCAGATCGCCGCGATCATCGTCGAGCCGATCGCCGGAAACATGGGCTGCGTACTTCCGGATCCTGGATTCCTTGAGGCCTTGCGCGATTGTTGCGACCGCTACGGTAGCCTGTTGATTTTCGACGAGGTCATGACCGGGTTCCGGGTCGGGCCCGGCGGCGCACAACAACGCTTCGGCATTACACCGGATCTGACCGTGTTGGGGAAGGTCATCGGCGGCGGTCTGCCGGTCGGAGCCTTCGGGGGCCGCGCCGAAATAATGGAGCAGCTCGCTCCCCTCGGCCCGGTGTACCAAGCCGGCACCTTGTCCGGGAACCCCGTCACCATGGCGGCCGGCCTGGCGACACTGAATCTGATTGAACAGGATGGCTTTTACGAAGCGCTTGGCGATGGAGCGGCACGCTTGGTACAAGGCCTGCGCGAACAGGCAGGTGCGCATGACGTTTCGTTTGAAGCGGTCGAAGCAACCGGTATGTTCGGCATTTTCTTCACGTCAGGAGACCCGGTTCGGTGTTATGCCGATGTCCAAGCTTGCCGGGCTGAAGACTACCAGCTCTTTTTCCACCATATGCTGAAGCAGGGAGTTTATCTCGCACCCTCCAGCTACGAGGCAGGGTTTCTGTCGAGTGCACATACACAACAGGAGATCGACCGCACCGTGGAAGCCGCAGGAATCGCATTCGACGCAGTGCGCCGAGAAAATCAGTGATGTTGCCCAGAGTACAACTTGGCGTATAAACCATCCTGATCCATCAACTGTTGCGGCCCACCCTGCTCGATAATCCTCCCGTCTTCCATCACGTACACATGATCGGCGTGCCTGACGGCACTGAGCCGGTGCGCCACGATCAGTGTCGTGCGCCCTTCGAAGCAGGTAAACAGTTCGCGGTGCAAGCGGTCTTCAATCTGAGTGTCCAGCATGGAGGTGGCCTCGTCCAGAATCAGGATCTCCGGATCCATCAGCACCGTCCGGGCAATCGAAAGGCGTTGACGCTGACCTCCCGAGAGTCGAATTCCGTCCACTCCGAGTTGAGTGTCCAGCTTTTGAGGAAGCGCTTGCGCCCATTCCTGCAACTGAGACACTCGCAGGGCTTCCCACAGCGCGTCATCTGGGAGAGATTCCCCCAGTGTCAGATTTGACCGGAGCGTATCGTTGAACAAGGTCGGATGCTGGAGCACGATCGCAACATTGTCCCGGACCGTATCGAAACCGATTTCCCTGACGGACCGTTTCCCAAAGCGGATCTCGCCCGAATCAGCCGGGTACAGGCCGAGCAGGACCTGCATCAAGGTCGATTTCCCCGCACCGCTGGCCCCCACAAATGCCACTTTCTCTCCTGCCGCCACTCGCAGGGTGATGCCGTTCAGCACCGGCTGCTCGGGAATGAATGAAAAATGCACGTTTTCAAACTTCAGGGAAGTGGTGGGAACACCATCGAACGGATTGTGAATGTGGGGGTGCCGAGGCTCTTCCCGAAATTTCAGAATTCGGTTGACCCGCCCCAGCGCGGCCGAAGCCGCATAGTACGTGTATTGCACGCTCAGCAGTTCCTGCACCGGTCCGATCATGAACCACAGGTAGCCGAACACCGCCATCATTTCCCCGATGCTGAGATCGGAGAACACCACCATCAGCATGCTGACCGCACGGAAGACGTCGAAGCCCAGCAGGAACACGGTGCCCGAGGCGCGGCTCGCCATCTCGCTCTTCCAGAAGTAGGCCGTGGACCAGTCGCGCACGCCCCGCGCCTCGTCCATCACGCGAAGAATATAGTGGCGTTCCCGGTTGTGCGCCCGAATCTGGTGAATCCCGTCCAAGGTCTCGGTCAGGGATTGCTGGAAATGTTCGATTGCCGAGTTCTCGCGCTTCTTCAACTCCTTGACTCGCCGTCCCAGCACGATCGTGAAATAAATCACCAGTGGATTCATGCACAGGATAAACAGCGCCAGTCCCCAGTGCAGCCACAGCAGTACGGCCGCCGTGCCCACGACGGTGAGACCGGCAACCACGAATTTTCCTACGGTAATGGCTACGAAGTCGTCAATGGTCTGAAGGTCCGTGACCAGGTGGGCCGAGACCGTGCCGCTGCCGAGGGTCTCATATTCGGACAAAGAGGTCCGCTCAAGCCGCTGCAGCAACTGGCGGCGCAACCGATACACCATATCCTTGGAGACAATCGCCAGTTCCCGCACCTGAAACGCGTGCAACAGGATCGACGTGGTCCGCAACAAGATCGTCAGGAGCAAAACCGCGCCCACGTACAAGACCGGACCGTGCCAGGGTTCGGGCGACCATGCCTGGATCAGGGGAACCAGGAATTCCGGTTGCTCCAGCAGAACCTCGTCCACCAGCAGGGGCATAAGCAGGGGCAGCGGGATGCTCGCAGCCGTCGCGCCAATGGCCACCAAGTGCGCATAGGTCAGTTGCCGGCGATGGCGCCGGACCAGGGAGATCAGGTAGCTAAGCGTGTATTCTGCGGGCGGCCCGCTTTCGGCAACATGCGCCGCCGCAGTCATGAAGCGGAGCGTTGCCTGATTTGCTCGTGAATCGGTTGCATGTCCAGTTCGCTCACCTTCTGCACCAAGTCTTCCAACTGGGCGATAGACAGTGCCCCCGGCTGCGCAAGCAGCTGGATCTGCTCGCGAAACAGCATCAGGGTGGGAATCGAACGGATCTGAAACGCCTGGGCCAGCTCCGTTTGTTCTTCGGTGTCAATCTTGCCGAAAACAATTTCCGGATGGTTCCCCGCCACCTTTTCGAAAATTGGTGCGAAACTCTTGCACGGCCCACACCACTCGGCCCAAAAGTCCACTATCACAATGTCGTTGTTGTCAACGGTCTCGTTGAAGTTGTCCTTAGTCAGTTCAATTACGCTCATTGGGAATTATGTAGCAAAATCCGCAAGGGATTCATTGCCCATTTCTTGACGCTTCACAGGCCGACTGTGGCAGGATGCCCCGCCGGTGTCGCCACCTCCACGTCCAGTCGCCCCATTCCCGAAGGCCAATATGTTCAATGCGGCGTTCACGTCCGCATCGTCCGCGTGCCCGCATTCGGTGCACTTGAATTCTGTTCCTTTTCTATTCTTCTTATCGACATGCCCGCACTGGTGGCAGGTCTGGCTGGTGTACGCCGGATGCACCTTGCGGACTTCTGCCTTGTAGTTCAGGCACACCTCCAGCGTACCCCATGCGCTGGCGAGGATCTGGCGGTTCAGGCCGGATTTCGCTTTCACGTGCTTGCCGGGTTTCTCTTTGGTGCCTTTGGCGGACTTCGTCATGCCTCGGATGTTCAATTTCTCTATGTAGGCCACGTCGTACCGCGAAGCAATGTCCTTGCTGACATGGTGTGCCCAGTTCAGCCGGGCGAAGCGTTCCGCCCGGAACGCCTTCTGTAGCCTGAGTTTCGTAACCTTTCGCCGGTTGCTCCCTTTCACCTGCCGTGCCAACTTGCGCTGGTATCGCTTGCGCCGGGCGACCTTCTTCTCAAGGTCGGGGCCTCCGTGCCTGGTGCCGTCCGACAGCACCGCCCAGTTGCCGTCCGACACGTTCCGGTCGATGCCCACCTCCCGGATGCTGTGCGGAAGACTCGCTTCTGCCTGAACTTCATAGGTCAGGTAGGCATACCAGTTCCCGCATTCACACTTGACCCGGCCAGACTTGAACTCGCCGTCCGGATACGGATTGTTACCCGCCATCTTCATCCAGCCGACCTTCTGCACGTACAGGCTGTCGCCCGACACCTTCGCCGACACGTAATTGATCGGAAAACTTGGCGGGGTCGTCCATTTTCCGTGGAACCGCGGCGGCTTGCGGTTTAGTTTCCCGCCTGCTTCCACATCCTTGAAGAATTCCCTGTAGGTCGTCTCGATGGGCTGGAGCGAACTCTTGACGATATACGCCGAATAGCCTTGCAACCACTTGTAACTGTGCCGCCGGAGGACCGTGAAAGTTCGGCCTAGTCCTTGCGTAGGGATTGTCTTCGTGGACATGTAATAAAAGTTGCATTCTCCATAATATTCATAGTCATCCTTGAGTTTCCCGACCATATGATTCCAGACGAATCGGCAGGCTCCGGCGGTGCCGTGCAATTGCTGATTCTTCCTTGCAGAGCCCGGGTGCAGGCGATAGCGGATGGTACGATTGACTTTCATGGCAGGATTATAACTTTACAGATTTTGCTACATAATTACCTTTAGATTTTCCTATGCTCCAGACGCCCTCACAGGCATGATTCCAGATGTTGGCAAATGTCTGATCCCGCACGATTGCTCATGACCAGGATGACACCGCCGGATACGAGTTGCTCACGAATTTGCGCTTCCAGGACAGCCAGGTCGGTCGTTATGCTGACCCGCCCGTGAGCCTGTCCCCATTCTGCGGCATCCCACTGCATCTCCTGCGACACGTGCAGCCAATTCCGATCCGCCCCTTCCAAGGCTTCGGCCAAAGAGTCGCGGTGCACTCCTAGCCGCATGCTGTTCGAGGCTGGCTCGACCACTGCCAGAATTGGCTGATCCGGGTGTCGTCCTCTCACGGCCTCGATGCTCGCACGTATTTCGGTTGGGTGATGGGCAAAATCATCATACAGGTAGATTTCTTCGTTCCGGCTTGGGCGCCGGGTCAATCGACGCAGCACCCCTTCGAAAGACGCCAGCGCATCGGCCGCCATTTGAACCGGGATGCCGGCGTGCACCGCCGCCGCCACGGCGGCCGTGGCATTCAGCGCATTGTGCATCCCCAAGGGCTGGTAACCCTGCGCCACGTAGGAAGCCCCGCCATATTGAATCGTCAGTTCCTGGCCGGGCTGCCACGGGCAACACCAGTCACTGTTTTCTTCGGGACCAAACGTCTCCACCGGAGTCCAACACCCCATTTCCAGAACTTTCTGCAGATTCGGATCGCCCGCACGGCATAGGATGCGGCCTTCCCCCGGAACCGTGCGCAACAGATGATGAAACTGGCGCTGAATGGCATCGAGGTCCTCGAAAATATCCGCATGGTCGTATTCCAGATTGGTCAGAACCAGTGTCCGTGGACGGTAGTGGACAAACTTCGATCGCTTGTCAAAAAACGCCGTGTCGTATTCATCGGCCTCGACCACAAAGTATGGCGACTGCCCGGCCTGGGCACTTTTCTGCGTCCGTGCGGCCACCCCTCCAATCAGATACCCTGGAGACCGGTCCGCTTCAATCAGGATATGCGCCAGCATCGCGCTGGTGGTGGTCTTGCCGTGTGTGCCCGCCACTGCCAACACCCAACGTTCACGCAACAGGTGATCCCGTAACCACTGGGGGCCCGAAACATACGGAATGGAACTGTTCAGCAGTTGTTCGATGATCGCATGACCCCGGCTCATGACGTTTCCGACGACGACGCAATCCGGGGGTGGCTGCAAGTGCGACCACTCGTAACCGACCTGGCATTCCACGCCAGCCTGCTCCAGCTGGGTGCTCATGGGAGGATGCAGGGCCGCATCGGATCCGGTGACCCGGTGCCCGCACTCAGAAGCGATCCGGGCAATACCGGCCATGAAACTTCCGGCCACGCCCAAAATGTGAAGATGCACGCCGACTTGATTCCGCCGCTTATCTGGCGAACACCCACTCCGTTTCCGTCGACATCTCTGGAGAATACCGGTAACCGCCATCGGTGAATCCGGTAATCGCGTCAACCGTGCTCAGACGGTTCTTGATGATGTAGCGGGTCATCATGCCCCGCGCCTTTTTGGCGAACAATCCGATGACTCGATACTGGCCGCCTTTGCGTTCCTTGAACACCGGAGTAATGACCGGCGCATCGAGGGCGTCCGGTCGGACTGCCTTGAAATATTCTTGGGAGGCAAGATTGACCAGCACCGGACCCTTCTGGTCCGACAGTGCTTCACGAATGCCCTCGGTAATCCGATTGCCCCAGAACTGGTACAGGTTGTCGCCACGAGACGTGCCCAACCTTGTCCCCATTTCCAACCGATACGGCTGGATCAGATCAAGCGGGCGCAACAGGCCGTACAGGCCGGACAGGATGCGCAAATGTTTCTGCGCGAACTTCAGGTCCTGCCGAGTGAAATCGTCCACCCCCAGTCCCGTGTACACGTCTCCCTTGAATGTCAGCGCGGCCGGGCGAGCGTTATCCGAGGTAAACGGGGTCTTCCACTGGTGGTAGCGGTCGAAGTTCAGGTTGGCGATCTTCATGCTCACACGCATCAGTTCCGCGATGTCGTCAGGCGACAGTTCACGCAGGCAGCGGACCAGTTGACGGGATTCCTTCAGGTACTCCGGCTGCGTGCAGATCGCAGCATCCGCGCAAGCTTCAGGATCCAGCGTTTTCGAAGGGGAAAGGACAACTAACATGGCTGAATGATGGACAGTCCCGGAATCCTAATTATACCGACCCGCGGCGCATGCCGGGACGCAAAAACGTGCAGTGCCCGCGCTTGCTCGGCTCCGACAACCAAGCCTTGAGGTAGGCCACCTCTTCGCCGGTCCCTTGCAGCTCCTCTGCCTTGCCGCCACTGCGCAACACGCGCCAAGCCGCTTCCAGTTCGCGGTAGCGCTCTCCCTCGACCCCCGCTCGTTTCAGGCCGACCCGATTCAGGCCGTAGTGCACGGCCGGATCACGCCCCAGCAAATGAAACGGCAGGACGTCCTTCACCACCGCCGTCAAGCCCGCAATCATGCTAAGCCTCCCAATGCGAGTAAATTGGTGGATCAGGACATGCCCACTGAGAAAAGCCCGTGCCCCGATTTGCACGTGGCCGGCCAGTGCCGTGTAGTTGGCCATGATCACCCGATCTTCCACCACGCAGTCATGTGCAACGTGTGCGCTGAGCATGAAAAAGCAATCAGAACCGATCCGTGTGGGCTCGTTTTCTCGGGTGGACCGGTGCACCGTGGAGAATTCGCGGAATTGGTTGTTTGATCCAATTTCGACACTACTGGGACAGTCCGGATCAAACACCAGATCCTGCGGCGCTCCCCCCAGCACTACATGCTCGAACACCTGATTGCCCTCGCCCATCGAAACCCCTGGATGCACCGTACTGAACGCCCCGATCCGGCAACGGTCGCCGATGCGGGTGCGCTCGTGGATTACCGCATGGGGGCCGACCTGAACATCGGCACCCAGTTCGGCGTCCGGATGGATGATTGCCGTAGGGTGAATGTCACTCACCGAGCAACTCCCCAAGGGCGGCCTCTCCAAGAATCGGAATGCCCAAGGCGGTCGCCTGGTCAATCTTTGTGCTTCCCGGCTTCTTCCCTGCAATCACGGCACTCGTGTTGGCACTGACGGTCGTGCCGACTTTCGCGCCACGTGCTTCCAGTTCCTTCCTAGCTTGAGCCCGTTCAATTTCCGAGAAAGTTCCGGTCAGCACGTAAACCCTCCCTTGCAGGGTCACCTCGGTCGTGTCAGGCGCTTGCACTTCCAACTCTTTCAGCAAGCGGTCGATAACCAAACGGTTGGCGGACTGGGCAAAAAACTCCACGATGTTGTCTGCGATCACCGGCCCGATATCCGGGATCTCAACCAGTTTCTGGGAATCTGCGCCCATCAGTCTCTCCAAGCTACCGAATTGCCGGGCCAGGCTAAGTGCCGTCACACGCCCAACGCCATGGATACCCAAAGCAAAAATCAAACGCCCCAACTCCACGTTTCGGCTGCGGTCGATATTGCCAACGATCTTGCTCGGCAACTCTAATTCCGTCTTCTGCCCTTCATCCAAGCGTTTGTACAGCATCCTGATCTGAGCCTGAGGCGCGGGCATGCGAGCAAAAAAATCCTGTACCGCAGTGGCGGTTTTTTGATTGCAGGCGGACACAGAGCACAAGGCCTCCCAGTCTGCCTTCCGTAATGCGTCGAGAGATTTAAAGTTCTCTGCCAATGTCGTCGCCGCTTTCGGCCCGACCCCCGGGATACGCTTGATCAGGTTCCTGAAGATGATTTTCTGGAAGTGTTCCGTGCTGGCAGAACCTCCGAGAAATGCCTCAATCGACTGCCGGGCCGCCTTGTTCAGGCCTACCGCATTCAATTCCTGGGGGGTCGCTTTCTGAAGGGCGTCAAAAGAGGGAAACCCGGTCGCCAATCTGTTGATCTGCGCCCCGGAAATGTGGGTGATTTCCAGAGCCGTAAGCAATACGGGAAGATTCGGGGACTCACCGCGCTGCAGGGATTCCCACGAATCGCGCCAAGCCTTGATTTTGGTGCGACTTAAGTCCCTGCGCTGTTTTCTCGTCTTTTTTATGAACAGGTCCTTGATGTCGGATTCTTTCAGCCTGTAGAAGTCGTCCACATGCCGCAATTTTCCTTCATCGACGAACATCGTGATGTGCTCTTCCCCCAGGTCCTCGATGTTCATGGCATCGCGGGACACGAAATGCAGCAACGTGGACCGGACCTGCGCCGGGCATTCCAGCCCGCCGGTGCAATAAAGGATGTCTTCCTCCTGGAGGATTTCCGAACCGCAGGCCGGACAAACGGGAGGCGGCTCCACAGCCTTCGATTTCCCGGCAGCGCCTGGCTCGCGAACGGAAACGATCTCCGGAATAACATCACCGGCACGGCGTACTTCGATCGTGTCCCCGATCTTCAACTCTTTATCCCTGATGAATCCAAGGTTGTGCAGGGTCGCTCTCCGCACCGTCACTCCCCCCACCCGCACAGGGGACAGATGAGCGACTGGAGTCACAACACCGGTGCGCCCGACCTGGAAACTGACATCCTCCAAAACGGCCGTGGCCTTTTCGGCCGGAAACTTATGCGCTACCGCCCAATGCGGTGTCCGGGCGTCTTGGCCTAACTGTTTTTGCAGTTCTAGATTATTGACCTTGTACACGACCCCGTCAGTCTCATAAGCGAGGCCAGCCCGTTCGGCATGGATTTTCCGGTAGTAATCCCAGCAACCATCCATTCCAGTCACCACCTGCACTCGATCACATACCCTGAAGCCCCAGTTCTGCAAATGTTCAAGAATGTCACTCTGCAAGGTCATGTCCGGCCCTGCTTCTACGGTGCCCAAGGCATAACAGTAAATGTCCAACTCCCGCCCCGCGGTGATCTTTGGATCCTTCTGTCGCAGGCTTCCCGCCGCCGCGTTGCGCGGATTGACAAATCGCCGATGGCCTGAAGACGGCCCCCCTGATGCCAAGGCCTTCTCCGCCTGTTCGTTGAGTCGGATAAATCCCTCCCGGGATATGTATACCTCGCCCCGAACTTCCAGAAGGCGGGGTGAGTTCTCGCCAAGCAGCCGCAAGGGAACGGAGCGGATGGTGCGGACATTTTCCGTCACGTCGTCACCAATTTCCCCGTCTCCGCGTGTTGCCGCCCGTACTAAGAGACCCTCTTCGTAGCGCAGGTTGACGGCCAGCCCATCAAATTTCGGTTCGACCAGAAAATCCAACCGTGGATCTTCCTCCAAGCCTGCCCGCTTCAGCAAGCGTTCATAAAATTTTTCCAGTTCCGGGGGGATTCCTTCCACCGACTTCGGGTCTTCTTTCGGCGGCATGATGTTGGCCAGCGACAGCATCGCTCGTTCATGCCGGGATGACGGGAAACCGCCTTCCACCGGGGCTCCGACCCGCTGAGTCGGAGAATCTGGTGACGTCAGGCCGTACTTCGCTTCCAGATCCTGCAGTTCGCGGAACAGGCGGTCATATTCCTCGTCCTCAATTTCCGGCGCATCCAAAACATAGTAGCGGTGCGCGTAGTGCCGCAGTTGATGACGTAAGTCCTCGACTCGCTCTGTCACCTCCGCCGGTGTCGTGCTCATCAATGTGTCAGAGCCTGATCCAGATTTGAATAACTCGACTCGAAAGCATCTACTCTCTGCACCATGGCCTCAACAAGTTCGCCTGTCAGAGGCTCATCTTCCTCATCCAAGAGGGTGCCTCCGAACTTGTCACGGATTTCCTCGGCGACCCGTAACATTCCATTGAACACATGCCGACCACCCACCGGCAGCGGCAACTGCGTGAAGAGCGTGATTCGGGGCAGGGCTTCAAGCAACTTTCCCTGCATGGCAAAACTGCCTGTCGGACTATGGCTCGCCACAAAATAAATCGGGACCGGGCTACCGAAGCGTTCCTGCGTCTTTCGGTACAACCCATCCTCGGCAAGCTGCAGCCCCGCCCGACTCAAAAGATCGTGCAATGCCTCTCCCGAGCAGGGCTTGGAAAACTCGATGTGCAGGATCAGCAACAGATTCTCTCCCGACATTTGCAGCAACATTTCCATTTGTTGCGGCCGACTGAATGTCAGTGAATTGCATGGCAGGTCGAGTTCTTCGATTCGATAGGTCTGGAAGCCGGACTCCCGGCTCATTTTTTCAAGCTCCACATAGTCTGGTTCGTCTCCGGCGCGATGGGCATACAGAGACTGAACCGGTGCCACGCTTTCCCGCCCGCCTGAGATCGGTTGGGAAGGCCGACGTGCTTGCTGGCCATGAACCCAGATGATCAGGAGTATGCAGCCGCCCGCCAGAACGAGCACGCCGTACGACTCAAGCATGACCTGCCTCCACCTGCTCGACCATCTCCATGGCTTGTGCCACATTCACGCTGACCAGCCGAGACACGCCAGGTTCGTTCATGGTCACTCCAATCAACTGGTCAACATGCTCCATGGTTATCTTGTTATGCGTGACGATGATGAATTGGATCTGTTCACTCATCTCGCCGAGGATCTGGCAAAAACGCGCCAAGTTGTCGTCCGACAGGGGAGCATCCACCTCGTCCAGGATGCAAAACGGTGCCGGGTTCAGCATGAATAGGGACAGTACCAGCGACACGGCCACCATTGCTTGCTCACCACCGGACAGCATGTGCATATTGCGGTAGCGCTTTCCGGGGGGCCGCGCACGCACTTCGATGCCTGTACTCAGAAGATTCTGCTCGGTCATCACTAGATTGGCTTCACCGCCCTCGCCGATGATGCGCGGAAACATCTGTTTCAGGTTTTCGTTGACTTGGCTGAACGTACGGCGAAAACGTTCACGCGTCTCGCGATCGATCTGCGCCATGGCATGATTCAATTTTTCCAATGCCTTCTGCACATCGTTCATACGCTCTTCTTCCTGATTTTTCTGCTGCAGCAATTCGTCGTATTCCCGCGCCGCCGCCATGTTGACCGGCGGCATCCTCTCTAACCTGCGCAAAACCTTGGACACCTTCTCTTCCCATTGCTCGACCCCAGCGTCTTCCGGCAAAGCTTCCAGAATCTGCTCAGGCTCGCATTCCTGCTCGCGCAACCGGCCCAGCAACTGTTCGCAAATACTCTGGAGCTCCTGCCGTTTCAAATCCTTGTCGTGCATTTCCTTGCCGAGTTCCGTGGATTTCTGGTTGGATTCCCAGCGCTTACGGTCCAGTTCACTCAATTCTGAATTCAATTGGTCGGAGGCAGTCCGTTCCTTGTGCATGTTCTCCTTCGCCCCTTGCTCTTTCTCCCGCTTGTCTTTTAATTGCTGTTCCAAGTTCTCATCTTCCTGAACCCGCTCCAGACCCTGCGACAACTGATCTCGGCGCATACGATGCCGTTGCAGCATATTCTGTTCACGAGACAACTGCTGCTGCTGGGTCTCGAGTTTCATTTGTGCCGTATTGATCTCAAGCTGGAATTGGTTGAATTCCTCTGATTGTTGTCGGAACTTCTCGTCGCTCTTCCGCAGAGTCTCCTCCGCATCGGCACGCGCCGCATCCGCACGGGCACGGTCCTGCTCCAAAGGCCCGATCTGCCGCTCGCATTGCTGCAGCCTCCCGTGGGATTGCCGGATGTTTTTCTGCAATTTCTCTAATCGCTGGGTCTGGTTTTCCAGTCCCTGCAGGCGAGCCTTGCTCGAAGCAAATGCTTCAAATGCCTGGTCGTACTCGGCCTGTAGGGCGGATCGCTGCTCCTCCCGTTGCCGCAATTCCTGCTCTGCAGCCTGTTTTCGCTGCCCCATCTCGCGGGATTCAGATTCCAGTTGCTCCAGCTTCTCGCCCAGCGCATCAATTTCACGTCGCCGCTCCAACGCCCCCTCCGCCTGACCCTCCGCAGCCGGAAGACGCATCCAATCCGGGCCCAGCCAAACCCCGCTCTGAGTGATGACCGACTGATGCGGCAGCAATGAATCGCGTACGGCATAAGCCTGTTCCAAAGTCTCGGCGGCCAGCACGCCACCCAACTGGGATTCAAGCGAAAATGGGCTTTTGATTCGGCTCGCCAGCGACATGCGGTCAGATTCGCGCGCCTCTGGCGACAAGCGATCAAGTAGCATCAGCGGGCTTGTACCGGATACCCGCGTTTCTGACACCGTTTCCGGCAATCCGCTCACGCAAAAGGCCTCCAAATTCTCTGCGAGCACAGTCTCTACCGCGAACTCCCAGCCGCTTTCCACTTCGATTTGATCCATAAGGCGTTCCCCCTGCAGGTTCATGTCCTGCAAAGCCTTTGCATGCGCCTCTGAATCACTTGTTAAACCAGCCTGTTGTAGCGTCTCCAGCGAAGCCAGACGCCCCTGTGCCTGAGTTTTGCTCCCTCGCGCCGTCGCCAAGGCTTCCTCGTGCTGCTTCAGTTCCAGTCGGGCCTGCTGAATCTGGTCCCAATTCTGTTCCAACTGGTCCTTGCATTGCTGCCAAGCAGCGCGCGCAGACTCATACTGATCCTGCAATGCAACACGTGGATCCCCGCTCCCCTCCGTCGCCCCGCCGGCTTCCCGCAGGTGCTGCAATTCATTCTCATATTGCTGCAGTTGCGCCTGTCCTCTGGTTCGTTCCTCACGGATCGAACCGAGTCGGTCTCGTATCGTGTCAGACTGCTCCTGACACAGGCGAAGGGCTTGCGCCTGCTCTGCCCTCAGGGTCTTCGCCTGCTCCCGGTCACCCTGGATTCTGGACAGCTCCTGGCGATTTTGGCTATGCTCCTGTTCCAGCCGCTGCAAATCCTTCCGAATTTTCTCTCCACTCTCCTCCAGTTCCTCGATTTCCGCATCCAGCCGCTCAATCTCCTGGGTTGCTTGCTCTCGTCGCTCGCGTTGCATGCGGATTCGCTGATCCAGAGAACCCGCGTCCGCTAGAAGCTGCTGGTGGAGAGCCACCGCCTCATCCATGGATTGCCGGTTCAGGTCACACGCCTTACGTTTTCGCTCAAAGCCCTCGTTCAAGGCCTTCAGCCTGTCCTCTTCCTCGATCCGCTTCTTTTCAATTCGTGCGTAATCCTCTTCCCGGTTTTCCAGGATCTTGCGTTGCTCTCGAAGCTGCAAGCTTACCCATTCGTTTTCACGTGCACGGTGTTCCTGTTGCAAAGATTCGAGTTTGCTCGCCTGCCCCTTTTGCTGTTTCAGGTGCCGCAGGCGTTGTTCATGCTCTTTCAGTATGTCCTGCAACCGGCTGAGGTTTTCCTCGGTGCGGCGGATTCGGTTTTCGGTTTCCCGGCGACGTTCGCGGTACAAAGAAATCCCGGCGGCTTCTTCGATGTATTTGCGCATCTCTTCGGGCTTGGCTTCAATCAGTCCCTGCACCATGCCTTGGGCAATGATGGCGTAGTTGCCCCGGCCAAGTCCGGTGCCTTGGAACAGATCCGCGACATCCTTGCGGCGAACATGGGTGCCATTGATGTAGTAACGGGATTGGTGCTCTGCTTCGCGTGAGACTTCGCGACGAATCCTGATTTCGCTGAAGTTCGCGTATTCGCCGCCAATCCGCCCGAGGCTGTTGTCGATCACGGCTTCGATTGAAGCCTGATCCAAGCGTTTTCGGGACTCCGAACCGTCGAAGATGATGTCGTCGAGAGTCTCGCCGCGGATATTGCGTGCACTCTCGCCCAGCACCCAGCGGACGGCATCGATAATGTTGGATTTGCCGCAGCCGTTAGGGCCGACTACGCCCGTCAACGGTAAATCGAAAATGACACGGGTCGGTTCCACAAAGGACTTGAACCCGGACATCTGGATGCTGGAAAGGCGCATCTCAGACTAGCTCTGTATTAGAATGGCCGCGTGATTATTCGGGGCAGAAAACTGACCTGAGAGTGGTACCCCATGACTGCCCAGCCATCCAAAGCACTTGAGACTTTTGATAATCCTGAACCCGGTCGGGATTATACCATTTGCCTGGAAATTCCGGAGTTCACTTGCCTGTGCCCGCTGACCGGACAGCCCGATTTCGCGGCATTGACTCTGGAATATGTCCCGGATACCTTGTGCGTCGAACTTAAATCCCTCAAACTGTATTTCTGGTCGTTCCGGGACGAGGGCGCATTTCACGAGGCCGTCAGCAACCAGATTCTCAATGATTTGACGGCACTTCTGTCCCCTCGCTTCATGCGACTGACCGCGGCGTTCCGGGTACGCGGCGGTATCACCACGACGGTCACCGTCGAGCATCGAAAAGAAGGCTGGGTGGGACCTGAATCCGTCAGCCTCCCCCCGGCGCGTTGAAAGACTTCCTAATCGGTTTCGGATACCCCTGGCGTGGGCTGGGTGTTCTGTTCCAGCCCCGCCTGCGCGCGTTGGCATGGTGGCCGATCATCATCAATACCGTACTGTTCTCCGTCGCCTTCTATTTTCTGGTCGTACAGGTCAACGCTTGGATTTCCGATCTCTTGCCCGGGTGGCTGGGATGGCTGGAATGGCTATTGTGGCCACTGTTCATGCTGATCGCACTGGCCGCCACCCTGTTCAGTTTCGCTCGTCTTGCCAATTTGATCGCCGCGCCATTCAATGCTCGGCTCTGCCGGGCACTCATGCAAATGCGACCGGACGATCCGCTGACGCAGGCCGCGGAGAAACAGACCTGGCGCAACGACCTGCGGTTAATCGGCCACGAGGTCCTGAAACTTGCCGTCTATCTCGCGTGGTTCCTCCCGCTGCTCGCCATGTCCTTCCTCCCCTTCGTCGGCTTCCTTGCCCAAGTGGTGCTTCTTTACTTTGGGATTTACTGGTGCGCCGTCGAGTATCTGGACTATCCGCTCAGTGAGGCCGGAACCCCCCTACGGCAGTTGCGGGAACGGGTAAAACGGCAGGGAGCTTTGGCCTTGGGGTTTGGAGCCGGGCAATTGCTGCTTTCTTTGACCCCTGTCCTGAATCTAATGTCCGTACCGGCCGGAGTCGTTGCCGCCACTCGGCTCTGCCAAGAAAAGCCCTTCGACTCTCCGGCACCACGCTGAGATCAAAAAGTAAGCGTCAGTTCCGCCCCTGCGTCTTGCGGCAAGTCAACGCGATCGGAACCCCTGGCAGGCGATAGGCTTTACGAAACCGATTAGCCAGATAACGGCGATAGGCCTGCGGCATCAGTTCAAGGCGAGAACCGTGCAAGACAAGTCGCAACGGGTGATTCCCGCCCTGATGACCGTACCGGATCTGGATTTGGCCTCCGCGTACCCTCGGGGGAGGGTTTTGCTGCACGGCCTGCCGTAGAAAATTGTTGATCTCCGGCGTGGAAAAACTTCGCTCTGCCGCATCATGCAGTAAAACCGTTTCTCGCAATAAGCGGCCAAGCCCCGAACCCCGAACCCCGGATGTACGGACGATCGGAAGGTAGGAAGCAAACTGAAACCGGCGCCCCAAACGCTGTGCGGCCCATGCCTGTTGTTCCGAATCCAGCAAATCGCACTTGTTGAGAGCCACTACGACAGCACGACCCGTATCCAGTGCCAATCCGGCCAGTGCCATATCCTGCTCCGCCGCTCCCTGTTCGGAATCAATCACCACCATCGCCACTTGGGCACGTTGCACCGAACGTAGTGCCTGCGCCACGCTGAAACCCTCGAGCGAATCTGATTCGATTCGACTCTTGCGGCGGATCCCGGCCGTATCGACCAAGGTCATTTCCCGGCCACGGAACTCTAGTTGCACGTCAATGCTGTCCCGAGTCGTTCCCGGCTCCGGGGACACAACCAGCCGGTCGCTTTTCAGAAGGTGGTTGATTAGAGTCGACTTGCCTGCGTTGGGCCGTCCGATCACGGCAATCCGGATTCGGGTTGGGTCCGGCTCTGGCTCCGCTGACTCAGCTTGAACCGGAATCGCGGATTCCAGTAATGCCGCAACTCCCGAGCCCCGTTTCGCGCTGATTCCAAACAATGCGCCTGCGCCAAGTTCGGCAAACTCCGCCAACACCGCGTGCGAGTCGCGCCCGTCCACCTTGTTGACCGCGACAAGGAGGGGCTTGCCGCAGGTACGCAAGCGCGCATGAAGTTCTTGATCGCTGGCCACGCATCCCTCCTGCGCATCCAGCACCAGCACCAGTATGTCGGCCTCTGCAATCGCCTGTTCGGTCTGCCGCATCAGCCCCTGTTCCATCTCGGTATGGGCTTCGGTAATACCGCCTGTGTCTACTACTACGAAAGTGCGGCCATTATGGTTTGCCAACCGATAGCGCCGATCCCGGGTGACCCCGGGGATATCTGCAACCAGAGCGTCCCGGCTGCCGGTCAGGCGGTTAAAAAGTGTGGACTTGCCGACATTCGGTCGGCCGAGCAAAGCGACGACGGGAATCATGGCCGGAAGCTTGGATCATGAGTCGCCCGCGGCCGTCCCCAGCAGCGGGACAAACTGATAGGCCGCAAACCGGCCGTTGAGGTGCAGCAGATAGATCCGGTCCAGCCGTACTTGCGGCGGCGCTTGCAAGGGACCGTCGACCTTGTGGCGCGCCACAATCTCGCCATCGGTGATCCGTAACCAGTGCAGATAGCCCTCGAAATCCACTGCGATCACGTGCAAGCCGGTCGACGCGGGTGCGCCGAGATTCCGGTAAGCGAGCTCATCCTGCTCCCAGTACACACCGCCATTCCTCCGGTCCAGCGACCACAAGGTACTGTGAAGGTCGGTCACGTAAACGGCCACTTCATCCACAGCCGGAGCATGCATGGCCTGCACCTCTTTCGACCACAGCAGGTTGCCTTCCACCGTCTCCACTGCACCAACCTGATTGCTTAGTGCAGCAGCATAGGCCACCCCTTCTGCCAATCGAACCGGCCCGTCTAC
The DNA here is from genome assembly GCA_026713705.1 of Gammaproteobacteria bacterium. GTDB lineage: Bacteria > Pseudomonadota > Gammaproteobacteria > Poriferisulfidales > Poriferisulfidaceae > Poriferisulfidus. The sequence continues at coordinate 4,606 of JAPONY010000089.1, read as the reverse complement.
ATCCACGATTCGTTCCAGTTCGGTTCGTCCAGTCGGGATCGCCAACCGCACTTCCCAATGCTGCAATCCACTCTGGGCATCAAATGCAATCAGCCGCCCATCGTCAAATCCGGAGAGCACCCGGTCGTCCTGAGCTTCCGGCTCACCCGCACCACGCAAAGTCAGGCTAGGACTGCCGTGAACATGGCTCCACAACTGCTCCCCATCCTCAGCATTCAACACGCTCAGGCGGCCGTCATTGGTTCGAACAGCCAACCGGCCATCCGGCAGCGCCTTCAGATTCAGAACCTCGCTGGGCATGGTCTGCTTCCAGACCTGGGCACCGGTTTCCCGATTCAAGGCAAATACTTCCTGCTCCCAAGTCCCGACATAGGCTTGACGCTCGTCGGCTGCGACTCCAGCCAGAATCGTCCCCTCGACACTCGCCTCCCAAATCCTTGCGCCCGTCGAAGCATTCAGCGCCACCACCTCGCCATCATTGGCAGCCAGCAACACATGATCGCGGTCAATCCACGGGGCGACGTGGCTGTCGGGGTCACTGTACTCCGAGCCAACCGAATGGTCCCACAGCGGAGTCAGCGCAATTCGGTTGACCACCGGCTGCAGTTCGGCGATACGCGACAGGTCTTCCTCCCAAAGTTCCTGAAGGCCAATGAGCGGGTTAGACATACCGCTGCAGGCTGACAATCCTGCCGCACAAGCGGCCAGCAGGACCGCCGAATCAATCGGCTTCACTCTGCTCTCCGAGCTCGGCAAGCTTCAGTTCGAGAAACTCCCCTCCATTCCCTTTCTCAAGTGCCTGAACATATTCATGACGGGCTTCTTGAGCCCGGCCGGATTGTCGGTACAGGTCGCCGCGGATTTCATGCACCAAACCTTCGTAGCCCTCCAGCGACACATCGGCCAAAACCGCCAGACCTTTTTCCCACTGCTGTTGCGCCGCATGCAATCTGGCAAGGCGCAACGCCGCTACCGGCGTAAAAAGCGGATCGTCCGAAGTCTCATGCGCCCATCCCAATAAGCGAATCGCCTCTTCCACCTGCTGGTCTTCCTGGTGCAGCCGGGCGGAAATCAGGCTGGCCATCAAGGCGTACGAAGTGCCACCATACTCATTCCGCAAGCGCTCTCCCATCTCATGAGCCTGCTGCGCCTGCTCGTCTTCAAGATGGGTTCGATACTGCTGATACAGTGCGGCCGCGCCCATCATGCTCTGGTCCTGCCAGTAGTTCCAGCCCTTGTAGCCTCCGACGCCTCCAAGTGCCAGTCCTGCGCCCAGCAATACCCATACGAGGTTGGCTTTCCACCAATCCCGGAATTCTTCAAGTTGTTGTTGTTCTTCAGGGCTTAAAGCCATGATCGTTATCCTGTAGGTGAAAAGTGTTCGGCGATAGCCAACTTAATATTATCCAACAAAACCGTCTGCTGCTCTTCCGGACCCCGCAGGAATTTCAGAACGACGCTTTTCTGGTTCAGCTCTTCCTCGCCCATTATCAGGACAGCCCGCGCACCGCTTTTGTCGGCACGGCGCAACTGGGCCTTCATGCTTCCTGCTTCCATATTCGTACGAATTCGAAGGCCCGGCATCTGTTCCCTCAGCTGCATCCCCAGGGAGTACATGCGTGCAGTCGCATCCTTCCCCAAGGCGACGAGGTAGACATCTACTGCCGTATCTGCCGTTGCCTCCAAGCATTCGCGAATTCGTTCCAGCCCGAGCGCGAACCCCGCGGCCGGAGTCGCCCGTCCTCCCAACTGTTCGACCAAGCGATCGTAACGTCCACCGCCGCCCAGCGCAGATTGGGCTCCTAGGCTATCCTCCACCCACTCGAACACGGTGAAGTCATAGTAATCCAATCCCCGAACCAACTTCGGGTCGATGGCGTAGTCGATCCCATGGGCATCCAGTGTTTCCCTCAAGCCGTCAAAATGCGTCCGGGATTCCTCTCCCAACAAATTCTCTAGCCGGGGGGCTTCTTCCAGAAGGTCCTGAATAGATTTCGACTTGCTGTCCAACAATCGTAATGGATTGGTTTTGAGCCTCCGTCGGTCATCTTCCTCCAATTGCGATTCAAACCGCGAGAAATACTCCACCAGCTGCTTCCGCCAAGCCAGGCGCTCCTCCGGGTTTCCCAACGTGTTCAGAACCAGCCGGGGAGACAGGCCGAGCCTCTGCCAGCCCTGCCAACCCAGCAGGAGAATCTCAGCATCAATGTCCGGTCCGCACATCCCGAAGGTTTCCACGCCGAACTGGTCAAACTGCCGCAGACGGCCTTTCTGCGGACGCTCATGCCGGAAAAATGAGCCCAAGTACCACAGGCGCTGTTGCCGATTAGGGATAAGCCCATGCTGGACCGCCGCGCGCACGCAACTTGCCGTTCCCTCCGGGCGCAGGCTCAATGAGTCCCCATTGCGATCCTCGAAGGTGTACATCTCCTTTGCCACGATATCGGTCGCTTCTCCAATGGAACGCTGGAAGAGTTCAGTGGACTCCACCAACGGAAAGCGGATTTCCTCGTAGCCGAACCCATGTGCCACCTCGATCCAAACCTGCTCGATCCTACGCCGGAGTTGAACCTCGTCGGGCAGAACATCGTGCATCCCGCGCACTGATTGCAGCCGACTCATGCCATGGCTCCTGGTGCTGTCGACAGCGGTTCGTGCATCAGGACGGGACGATCCACCCACGGCATGCCCTCATGAGGCCTTCGGATGTCGCCTGCCAACTGGCCGCAGGCCGCGGCAATGTCATCGCCCCGAGGCCGGCGAGTGGTGGCGACAATACCTTCCTCGCACAGGATCTCACGGAATCGGGTGCGCACGGATTCGGGTGAGGCGGCATAACCGCTCTCCGGGAAGGCGTTGAACGGGATCAAATTAACCTTACAGGGCAGATTGCGAAGTCGTTTCGCCAATGCCCGCGCGCATTCGGAACTATCGTTGACATCATCCAGCAACACGTATTCGATGATGATTTTGCGCTTGCGCGAACCCCCATCAACATAACGCCGACATGCAGCCAGTAGGTCGTCGATCGGGTAGCGGGCATTGATTGGCATCAGTTGCGTGCGCAACGCGTCGTCCGGGGCATGCAGCGAGACTGCCAGACTAACGTCGGCAACCTGCCGTAGACGGTCAATGCCTGGAACCAGCCCGGCCGTGCTGACCGTGACTTGGCGACATCCCATGGAATAAGCGTGGGAGTCCCGAAACAGATTTGCCGCATCGGCGACCGCGTCGAGGTTTGCCAACGGCTCTCCCATTCCCATGAACACAACGTGAGTCACCGGTATGTCCGGTTGCAGGCGATGCCGAACCAGCCATAACTGGGATACGATCTCATGCGCCGTGAGGTTGCGACCGAACCCGCTGCGGGCAGTTCGACAAAACGTGCAATTGAGTGCGCAACCAGCCTGCGAAGACAGACATAAAGTGGCACGCCCTGCGGCCGGAATCAATACCGTTTCAATGACATCGCCGCAAGCTAAGCGCAACAGCCACTTGCGTGTCCCGTCCCGAGCACAGCTGGACTCGACGATACTTGGCAGCACGCACTCCGTCTGCCCAAACAAAACAGCACGCACATGCCGGGGAATAGAATCCATCCGCTCCAGGCTCAACTCGCCATGGCGATGAATTTCTCGAACCAGAGACGCTGCATGAACCGGCGAACAGCCTTGATCCGCCAGCCAGTCAACCCACCGTTTCCGACTCCACCCAAGTAGGGGAATATGACCGGGCACAGGCTTCATCGTGTACGAGGACAAATCTCCTCGGAGCTAAAGAAAAAGTCGATTTCTGTGCGCGCAGTATCGGGGCCATCTGAACCGTGGACTGCGTTCTCGTCGACCTGGGTTGCAAAGTCGGCGCGGATTGTACCGGGGGCAGCCTCGGCCGGATCAGTTGCACCCATCACTTCGCGGTGGCGCGCAATTGCATTTTCGCCCTCGAGAACCTGCACGATGACGGGACCGGAGGTCATGAAATCGACCAAGTCCGGATAAAACGGGCGTTCCCGGTGCACTGCATAGAACGCTTCCGCTTGTTCCTGGGAAAGGTGCATCATGCGGGCGGCAACGATGCGTAGTCCTGCCGCCTCGAACCGCTGGTAGATAGAGCCAATGTGGTTGTTGCCAACCGCGTCCGGCTTAATGATAGAAAGGGTCTGTTCTACGGCCATGGTCTTTCCTTGACCCGGATTTCCGGAATCGTAGTTAACTAAGGTATGTGGGTGGTTGACTGAGTGGTTTATTGTAGCGAATTCGTGTTTTTCCTAAAGTTTTGTCTTAAGTTTTCGGTCAGGCAGCGGGTCGAGAATATATTCAACAAGTCTAGTTTCATGCCCATGAGAAAATTGGTGCTCAAAATGCCTATGTAAAATTCTCTTTGGCTTAATAAATATTTACTCCCTATCGGGGGATTCGGTGAAGAAATTTCCCAAACAGTTGTTAAAAGCTTTACGCAACGGAGAACTAGTGTCGTGTCACGCATAAAATGTCGGATAGAGGCGTTTCAGTTTGATGCGGGCATCCTGGGTCGTGAACTGCCAGTCCACTGTCGCCTTCATCCGATCCCGGTGCGCCTGCCATGCGGCCACCTCCCGCGACAAGGT
>JAPONY010000088.1 GCA_026713705.1 Gammaproteobacteria bacterium | reverse complement strand
CGTTGCGGCTCAGCCCCGGACAGTCGTGCACCGTCTGCTGGATGGCGGCAATCTGGCGACGCGTCAGGCGCCGCCCGAAGAAGGTGGTCGACTTCAGCTTGCGAATGGCCTCGTCCATCGGAATCCCCCGGATACAGTTCGACAGGTCTATGCTCGCACGGGCCGGGAAAAAAGTCAAGCCCGGGATCGAAGCCGAGACCAGGGCAGAACAACTGGCCATCATTCAAAGACTTGCGCAAGCATGCGCCTTGACCGGGGCCAGCCTTTGATTAAATCAATGCCATTGGGGGGGGGGGGGTCACTGATCTGGCCCTTCAAGATAAAGCAAAGGGTCTCAAGAATTGCTTCCCGAGACCCTGCGGCCCGCCAGCGAAATGACGGGGGTAGGTCGGTGCGGATTGTATCCGAAAACGGCACGCACACCACAAAGACAAGCCCCTCGAAATCCCGGAAAACCCGCAAGTACGCGAGACTTGCCGGCAACCTCAATGGCTGTGCTCTTCTCCCGGCTTACTCGGAGTGGCCCTTATGCCCCTTCCCGTGTTTATGCTTGTCCCTGCGGCATTTATGCTTGGGCTTGGGATCACTTTCGGACACGACGCCATCTTCATTCGTGTCGTGGCGTGAAAACATCTTCTGCCCTGAAGCCTGGTACTCCTCGAAACTCGTCTCGCCATTCTCGTCCTCGTCCAGCATGCCGAAGCGCACCTTTGCCCGCTCCAGTTTTTCCTTCTGGGTCTTCTCAATTGCCTCGTCCAGACGGTTGCCGAACTCCAGCGCATACTCCTCCGGGTTCAGCTTCCCGTCCCCGTTCTCGTCCGTCCGGTCAAAGTCGGCGCGGCGCTGGGCGCTGAATTCCTCATGCGTGATCGCACCGTCCTGATCGGTGTCGTACTTCCGCATCATCCCTTTCTTTCTGTGGGTGGTCGGCATGTGAATGACCCGCTTCGCATGCTTTTTCCACATGCCCTTGTGCTTGCCGTGCTTGTGGCCCTTTTCGTGCTCGTGATCGTGGCCGGCCTCTGCCCTGTCGCCCTTCCCTTTGCCTTTGTAGCCCTTGCACTTATGTTTGCAATGGCGCTTGGGGCGCGGGTCGTCCGCGTTGATGACGCCGTTTTCGTCCCCGTCGAACCGCTTGAAAATGCGTTCGCCTGACGCCTCGTATTCCTCCCACTCTATCTGTTCGCTGTCGTCCTTGTCCAGGGCGTCAAAGCGCCGGTGGGTCCGCTTGATGTGTCCCTTGCGTTCCTTTTTGATTTTCTTGTCCAGGCGGTTGGCGCACCCTTGAACGTACTCGTCGACATCGACCAAGCCATTGCCGTTTTCGTCGATCAGGTCGTAGCGAGCCCGGCGCGCCTGCTCGAATTCATCCGCAGTCACCTGGGCATCATCGTTCTGGTCGTATCGCTCGATAAATGAACTCTGGCCATGGTGCCCTTTATGGTGCCTCTCCTTGTGTCCTCCATAGTCTCCAGCAACTGCGAAGCTTGCAACGGTAGTCAGCATGACAGCCGACACGAAAGCAAAACATTTCGATTTCATTTGGGTAACCTCTTGTCTTTCATTGTTCAGGGAAGCAACGACAGGGAACTCCATTCCCTATTGCCAATAAGGATGATAGCAGGTGTTTCTCATCAGCAGTGCGTAAACGGCTTCTTTCCCCCGTGTCTTGGGAAAACACCGAAGCCCTGTCGGAAGTCATTGCCCAAAACTGATTCCGGTTTCTCAACAACTCCGGTTGCACTTCCCGCCGGCGTCCTCGAGCGTCTGGGACCAGCCGGAATCTTCCCTCTCCGCGTGGTGATCCAGCGGGGTCAGGCCTTTCCGGTCTTTGGCATTCACATCCGCGCCGGCATCCAGCAACACCTGGGCGACCAAGGCATGCCGGTTGAAGCGGGCGGCCAGGTGCAGGGGGGTCACGCCCCCGATGTCCACCGCATCCACTTCCGCCCCGAAGTCCAGAAGCACCTGCGCCACCTCCGGGTTCCCGTTGAAGGCCCCCGCAAAATGCAGGGGGGTCGCGTCGTTCTCGGCCCTCGCGTCCGCGAAGACCCCGGCCATCAGCAGCGTCTCCAAAATCTCCGGGTCCTCGTGGTGGCCCGCCGCCAGGTGCAACGGCGTCAGGCCGTCCTCGTTCTTCGAATACGCCGTCGCCCCGGCGTCCAGCAGCAGCTGGATCACCGCCAAACGCTGCGCGGTGTGGTCGGATTCGGCCTCCGCGTCCACCTCGCCACTTGACCGCATCATCGTAGTCATCGGGGTCGGGTCGACCACCGCGAAGTGCAATGCCGTCATGCCGTTGTGCCCCTTCAGGTCCACCCGGGCCCCGGCATCCAGCAACTGCTGCACTTCCGCGAGATTTCCCGCCCGGGCCGCCTCGTGCAGGGAAGACTGGGTCAGCGCCGGCTGCGCGACAGCCAGTGCCAAACCCGCCAAAACCCCTGGAAATACGGCAAATTTCCTCGCGCTCACGCCCTTCGCTCCGTGGCATTCCATTCAGTACCGAGTCAAATCATAATCCATTCAGCCCGTTATTGCAGGCCATTTCCCGCCTGCGAGCGTCCCCCTACTCCAAGCCCCCCTGCCCTTGTATAATGATTGAGCAACGGGAGGAAGTGTTGTTATGAATCTAAAACTCACGGGACACCATCTTGAAATCACCTCTCCACTCCGCGATTACATCCAAACCAAATTCAAACGCCTGACCCGGCATTTCGACGACGTGATCAATACCCAGATCACGCTGGCGGTCGAACACGACACGCACCGCGCGGAAGCGACCCTGCATGTCCGCGGCCACCACATGCACGCCCGGGCCGAGCATTCCGACATGTACGCGGCCATCGACACGCTGACCGGCAAACTAGACCGGCAGATTCTCAAGTACAAGGAAAAGCGCAAGGACCACCACCAGGACCAGATTACCCATCACCAGCTGAACTGAGGCGGCCATGCGAGGCATTCTGGATTTGCTGCGGCCCGACAGCCTTCTGCTCCAGCAGCAAATCAGCAGCAAGAAGCGCGCGCTGGAGATCCTCAGCGAAGCCCTGGCCTCGGGCCTCGAGGCCACCCGCGCCCACACCCTGCTGGACCTGCTGATCGCCCGCGAGCGCCTCGGCAGCACCGGGCTCGGCCAGGGCATCGCCATCCCGCATTGCCGGGTGCCCGACGGCACACAGAGTTCCGCCGCCATCCTGACCCTCGCCGACGGCGTGGATTTCGGTGCGATCGACGGCGAACCCGTCGACGTGTTCGTGGCCCTGGCGGTGCCGAGCGAGGCCGAAGATGTCCACCTGCAGTACCTCAAGGAGCTGGCGGAGATCCTGGATTCTTCCGAGCACCTCAAGGCGCTGCGCACCCACCGCAAGCCCGAGTCCTTGCTGGCGGACCTCGCCAAGCCCTGAACCATGCAGCTCGTCATCGTCAGCGGCCTGTCGGGCTCCGGGAAGTCGGTGGCGCTGGACACGCTGGAGGACTTCGGCGCGCACTGCGTCGACAACATGCCGCCCACCCTCCTGCTGGAACATGCCAAACTGCTGATGCAGCCGGACTCGCGCTACCCGAGGCAGGCCGCCATCGGCATGGACGCCCGCGCGCTGCCGAAGGACCTGGCCGGCTTCCCGTCCATCCTCGAACAACTCCGGGAGCTGCCCTGCGAAGTCACCGTGATCTTCCTCGACTCCGACGAGGACACCCTGATCCGACGCTTCAGCGACACCCGCCGCCGCCATCCGCTGGCCGACCGCGCCCCAACCCTGCGCGAGGCGGTTCGACAGGAACGGGACTGCCTCGCGACGATCGCCAACCTGGCCGACCTGCGCCTGGACACGTCCCGCACCAACGTCCACGAACTGCGCACCCTGCTGCACCAGCGCCTGGGGCTTGATCGCGCTCCGCTGTCGGTATTGCTACAATCTTTCGCTTACCGGCGCGGGGTGCCGAGCGATTCGGACTTCGTGTTCGATTCGCGCTGTCTGCCGAACCCGCACTGGGTGGATGAGCTGCGCGCGCTCAACGGCACGGACCCCGCAGTTCGCGACTACCTCTCGAAACAGCCACAGGCCGCTGCCATGCTTGAAGATCTGAAGAAGTTCCTGGACCGGTGGATTCCCTCTTTCGTCGAGGCCAGCCGGCATTACCTGAACATTTCGATCGGCTGCACCGGCGGGCAGCACCGCTCGGTCTACCTGGTGGAGCGCCTGACCGAAATGCTCTCGGACAGCGACGCCCTGCAGGTCACCGTGCTTCACCGGGACATGGAGGTGCAATCATGAGTGTCGGCATGCTGACGATCACGCACCACCAGCTGGGCCAGCAGCTGGTGGACATCGCTTCGCGAATCTTCGCGCGACCGCCGGAGAACCTCGCCTGCTACGGAATCATCGAGGACTGCGACCTGGACACGGCGCTGTCCGAACTCCAAGACATCTGCGCCTCGCTGGACTGCAAGGACGGCCTGCTGATCCTGTCCGACCTGTACGGCGCCACGCCGTACAACCTGGCGAAGAAGCTGATGAACGAGTATCCGGAAGCCACGCTCGTCTCCGGCATCAACCTGCCGATGGTCGTGAAGCTGTTCAACCTGCAGCAGCGCAGTCGAAGTCAATTGGCCGAAAGCCTGGCCACCAACGGCCGCATCGGCATCATCATAGAAGCGGGAGAGTCCGAATGATCGAGAAAAACGCCACCGTCGTCAACAAGCTCGGGCTGCACGCGCGGGCCGCCGCCAAGCTGGTCAGCGAAGCGAGCCAGTACCAGGCGCAGATGGAAATCGAGAAGGAAGGCAAGCGGGCCAACGCCAAGAGCATCATGAGCATCATGATGCTGGCGGCCACCCACGGCACCCCGGTGCGGCTGTTCACCAGCGGCCCGGACGAGGAAGAGGCCATGCAGGCCCTGCTGGCATTGTTCGAAAGCGGATTTGGAGAAGGCGCTGAACCATGCCCATGATCATCAACGGCATCGGGGTCTCCCGGGGCATCACCCAGGGCTGGATTCATGTGCTCAAGCGCGGTGACACCACCATTGCGAAACGCACCCTGGAGCCGGAGGAGATCGAGTCCGAGGTCGAGCGCCTGAACGAGGCGCTGGAGGAAGCCCGCAAGCAGCTGCGCGAAGTGCGCGACATGGTGCCCGAAAACATGCGCCAGGAAGTGACCAGCTTCCTCGACGCCCACCTGCTGATGCTGGACGACGCCATGCTGGTGGACACGCCCACCGAGATCATCCGCAACCAGCACTACAACGCCGAGTGGGCGCTGCAGGACACCATGGAACAGCTGGTCGCCGTGTTCGAGAGCATGGAGGACGCCTACCTGCGCACGCGCAAGAACGACGTGCAGCACGTCATCCGCAAGGTGCAGGAAAACCTGACCCTGACCGACTCGGGCGGGGGCGGAGTCCAGGAACGCGACCTGACCGGCCGCATCGTGGTCGCCGACGACCTCACCCCGGCCGACACCGTGCTGATCCAGCACCAGAACGTCGCCGCCTTCGTCACCCAGTTCGGCAGTTCCATGTCGCACACCGCGATCCTGGCACGTAGCCTGCAGATCCCGGCCGTGGTCGGCCTGCACGATGCGGGCATGCTGCTGGAGGACGGCGAACTCGTGCTGGTCGACGGGCACGGCGGCACCATCCTGTGCGCCGAAGACGCGAACTGGCTGGTCGACCAGTACCGGGAGCACCAGCGCGTGGAGCAGGAGCGCGAGGAAAAGCTGATGGCGCTGCGCGACAAGCCGACGATCACGCGCGACAAGGAGTCCGTCACGCTGAAATGCAACATCGACCTGATCGAAGAGATTCCCCGCGTCCACGAGGTCCAGGCGGAAGGCGTCGGGCTGTACCGCACCGAGTTCTTCTACCTCGACCGCCCCGAAGGAGCCAGTGCCGACGAACAGTACGAGGTCTACCGCGACCTGGTCCTGGCCCTGGACGGCAAGCCGCTGACCATTCGCACCCTGGACCTGGGCGCGGACAAGGAATTCGACCCGGACTACGAGGGTGCGATCGCGCCGAACCCGGCCCTGGGCCTGCGCGCCATCCGGCGTTCCCTGCAGAACAAGCCGGTGTTCCTGGCGCAGCTGCGCGCGATCCTGCGTGCCTCCGCGCACGGGCCCGTCCACGTCATGCTGCCCATGCTCACCAATAACTCCGAACTGATGCAGAGCCTGGCGCTGATCCGCGACTGCATGAAGGAGCTTGAGGACGAAGGCGTCCCGTACGACCCGGAACTCAAGATCGGCGGCATGATCGAAGTGCCGGCCGCCGCCATCTCCGCCGGCGTCTTCGCGCGCCACCTGGACTTCCTGTCGATCGGCACCAACGACCTGATCCAGTACACGCTGGCCATCGACCGGGTGGACGACCAGGTGCACTATCTGTTCGATCCGCTGCACCCTGCCGTGCTGTTCCTGATTCACCACACGATCCGGGCGGGCCGGGAAGCCGGGAAGCCGGTCGGCATGTGCGGCGAGATGGCCAGTAATCCGCGCCTGACCCGGCTGCTCGTGGGGCTCGGCCTGCGCGAGTTCAGCATGCATCCGGGCTCCCTGCTCGAAATCAAGCAAATCATCAACCACGCTTCGTCCAAGGAGCTGCAGAAACAGTGCCAGGAAATCCTGGCCTGCACGCAGCCGGAACGGATCCGCGACATGGTCGAAGCGCTGGCGAAGACCTGATCCGCCGGTCCATCACGCAGGACCAGGACTTCTCAAGCCCTGACTTCCGCCCATGACGACTCCCGCCCCCGCCCAGCCGTCCACGCAGCCGCCCGTGCAGACGCCGAGCGCACAGGTCACGGCGCTGGCCCAGGCCATGAAATCCGGCACCATGCAGTCGGTCCGCCAGATGCTGCGGGCGCTGCACCCGGCGGAGGTCGCGCAGCTGCTGGAATCCCTGCCGCGCGCCCAGCGCTTCATCGTCTGGGGCATGCTGGACCACGAACACGACGGCGAGGTGCTGCTCGAGGTCGGCGATGAGGTCCGCGCCTCCCTGATCAACGAAATGGACTCGGACGCCCTGGTCAGCGCGACCGAGGGCCTGGACATCGACGACCTGGCGGACTTGCTGGTCGACCTCCCCGAGGCCGTCAGCTCGCAGATCCTCAACGACATGGACCAGCAGTACCGGTCCCGGCTGGAAGCCGTGCTGACCTACGACGAGGACACCGCCGGCGGCCTGATGGACACCAGCGTGATCACGGTGCGCGCAGACGTCGAACTGGAAGTGGTCCTGCGCTACCTGCGCCGGCACGACAGCATCCCGAGCCACACCGACGTGCTGATGGTGGTGGACCGGTTCGAGCACTACCTCGGCGTGCTGCCGATCTCCGCGCTGCTGCTGCACGACCCGGACACCCTGGTCGGCGAGGTGATGGAACCCGAACTGCCGCCGATCCCGGCAAACATGCCGGACAGCACGGTGGCGGCCATTTTCGAGGACCGCGACCTGGTGTCGGCGGCCGTGGTCGACGAGAACAACCTGCTGCTCGGGCGAATCACGGTGGACGACGTGGTGGACGTCATCCGCGACGAGGGCGTGGAGGTTCTACACAGTTACGTCGGGCTGAGCGAGGACGAAGACCTGTTCGACTCGGTGCTGTCTGCCTCGCGGCGACGCGCGGTCTGGCTCGGCGTCAACCTGGTCACGGCGTTCATCGCCGCGGCCGCCATCGGGCTGTTCCAGGACACCCTGGAGCGCGTGGTGGCCCTGGCCGTGCTGATGCCCATCGTCGCCAGCATGGGCGGCATCGCCGGCAGCCAGACCCTGGTCCTGGTCATCCGCGGCATGGCCCTCGGCCAGGTCAGCGCCCAGAACATGCGCGCCCTGCTGTTCAAGGAACTCGGCGTCGGGCTGCTCAACAGCCTGATCTGGTGCGGCGTGGTCGCGCTGGTCGCCGGGCTGTGGTTCGACACCTGGATGATCGGCGCGGTCATCGCGCTGGCGTTGATCGCCAACATGGCCTTCGCCGCCCTGGCCGGCGTGCTGCTGCCCCCCGCCCTGCAGCGCCTGCACATCGACCCGGCACTGGCCGGCGGCGTGATCCTGACGACCGTGACCGACGTGGTGGGATTCGTGGCGTTCCTCGCCCTGGGGACCGCGCTGCTGCTGTAGGAAGGCCGGCTCAGTCTGCCGGCAGGTTTCGCTTGGCGACCTCGTCAAGCTCCAGAAGAGTTTCGAGCAACGGCACCATGTCGGCCAGGGGCCAGGCGTTCGCTCCGTCGCTCAGGGCCTGGTCGGGGTCGGGATGGGTCTCCATGAACACTCCGGCCACGCCAACGCCTACTGCCGCCCGGGCCAGCGTCGGGACGAATTCCCGCTGCCCGCTGGAAGCACTCCCGCCCGCGCCCGGCAACTGCACCGAGTGCGTGGCGTCGAACACGACCGGGCAACCGGTTTCGCGCAGGACCGCCAGCGCACGCATGTCGGACACCAGGTTGTTGTAGCCGAAGCTCGCGCCGCGTTCGCACACCAGCAGGCGCTCGTTGCCGGCCGCGCGCGCCTTGTCCACCACCTGCCCCATCTCCCAGGGAGACAGGAACTGGCCTTTCTTGAGATTGACCGGGCGGCCTGCGGCGGCTACCCGGGTGATGTAGTTGGTCTGTCGGCACAGGAATGCCGGCGTCTGCAGCACGTCCACCACCGCCGCCACCTCGTCGACCGGCGTGTCTTCGTGAACGTCCGTGATCACCGGGACCCCAAGCTGCGTGCGCACCTGCTCCAGGATGCGCAGCCCTTCCTCCATGCCCGGGCCGCGGAAACTGCCGCCGCTGGTGCGGTTGGCCTTGTCGAAGGACGCCTTGAACACGTAGCGCATGCCGAACCGCCCGGTGGCCTCGGCCAGATGCCCGGCCACCTGCATCACCAGGGCCTCGCTTTCGATGACGCACGGCCCGGCGATCAGGAACAGCGGCTGGCGGACTCCCGCCTGGAAATCACAGAATTCGTGCATGTCAGGAACGGGCAGCCCGGATCAGGCTGTTGAACAGCGGATGGCCCCGGAGCGGTGTGGAGGTGAATTCAGGGTGGAACTGGCAGCCGATGAACCAGGGATGGTCGGTCAGCTCCACGGCTTCGACCAGCCGGTCGTCGTGCGATCGGCCCACCACCTGCATGCCGTTTCCGGTCAACTGCTCCAGGTAGTTGTTGTTGATCTCGTAGCGGTGGCGGTGGCGTTCGTGGATCAGGTTGGACTCGTAAATCTGGCGCAGGCGGCTGCCCTCCTCCAACTGGCAGGGCTGTTCTCCCAGGCGCATGGTGCCGCCCAGGTCGGAATGCGCATTGCGCATCTCCATCTCGCCCTCCCGATCCATCCACTCGGTAATCAAAGCAACCACCGGATGCGGGGTATCCTTGTCGAATTCGGTGCTGTGCGCCCCTTCCAGGCCCAGGCAGTCGCGCGCATACTCGATCACCGCGACCTGCATGCCGAGGCAGATGCCGAGGTACGGAATGCGGTTCTCGCGGGCATAACGCACCGCCATGATCTTGCCCTCGATGCCCCGCTCGCCGAAGCCGCCAGGCACCAGCACCACGTCGGCGCCCTCCAGCGGAGCCGTGCCCTCCTGTTCAATCTGCTCGGAATCCACATAGCGGATCTCGACCCGCACCTGGTTGTGCAGGCCGGCATGCTGCAGGGCCTCGTTCAGGGATTTGTACGATTCGGTCAGGTCCACGTACTTGCCCACCATGGCCACCACCACGCTCTCCTTCTGCGCTTTGCGCGCGGCCACCACCGCTCGCCACTGCGACAGGTCCGCCTCGGGGACGTCCAGACCGAACTGCGCGACCACGATGTCGTCGAGGTCTTGCTCGTGCAGGGCCAGCGGGATGGAGTGGATGTCGTCCTGGTTGACAACTTCGATGACGGAGGTCTCCGCCACGTTGGTGAACAGGGCGATCTTTTTACGCTGATCCTCCGGGATCGGCATATCGGTCCGGCACAGCAGAATATCGGGCTGGATGCCGATTGAGCGCAACTCCTTGACCGAGTGCTGGGTCGGTTTCGTCTTAATTTCACCCGAGACCTTGATGTACGGCACCAGGGTCAGGTGGAGGAAGGCCGCATGGGACGGCCCCAGTTCCCCGCCCATCTGCCGGATCGCCTCGATGAACGGCAGGGATTCGATGTCGCCGACCGTGCCCCCGATCTCGACGATGCAGATGTCCGCGTCGGCCGCGCCCACGCCCACGCAACGCTTGATCTCGTCGGTGATGTGCGGGATGACCTGCACGGTGGCGCCCAGGTATTCGCCGCGACGCTCGCGGGCGATCACCCGCTCGTAGATCTGCCCGGTGGTCCAGTTGCTCGCCTTGCTGGCCCGGAAATCCACGAAACGCTCGTAGTGCCCGAGGTCCAGGTCGGTCTCCGCACCGTCGGCGGTGACGAATACTTCGCCATGCTGGAACGGGCTCATCGTGCCGGGATCGACATTGATGTAGGGGTCCAGCTTGATCATGGAGACGGCCAGACCTCGCGCCTCCAGCAACGCGCCCAGCGAAGCGGCGGAAATCCCCTTTCCTAGAGAAGAAACAACCCCGCCCGTTATAAAGACAAACCGCGTCACGATCCTCGCCTCGACGCACTCAGGACGGGAATACAGGTTACCACAGAGGGAGTTTGAGAAGGAACCTCTCCGCAAAGAATTCGTCCAAGAGTATACTGACGGTAGGTTCGCATGGCGGGCATCAGAACAATGCCCGAGGAGGAAACATCATGGCAATTAATGTACACATCGTGGAGCGCGTCATCCGGGTGATTGCCGGGGTCGTGATTCTCTACGTTGGACTGGAAATGTACGGCATGGCTTGGTGGGCTTGGTTGGGATTGATCCCGCTGATTACCGGGCTGGTCGGCAATTGCCCAGTCTACAAAATATTCGGGATCTCCAGCAAGTAGACCCGAGCCGATGCGGCTACGGCCGGCACGCGAAATGCCCCCATACCAGCCGGAGCTTCGCGTGCTGGTAGACCAGCGGGATTCGACCACGGCGCCACGGCGGAACCCCCGCTTCCTGTAGCAGCTTCTTCAATGCGTGGCGATGCTGCCGGCCTTCGGGCCGGCAGCGTTCCCCGCCCGTACGCAGCCGCACCTCGAGATCCGTCCCGACCTCCTCGCCCAGTTGCTCCTGCAGCGACTCCCAGCGTAAATCCATCTCCAGCTCCGGCAGCGCCAGGGCTTCCCCTCGGCGCCAACGCCAGCATGCTTCTTCCGGCAGGGCCGGCAGCTGCGGCACCAGATGCAGGCGGCCGCGCCAGCGGTACATCCGATACCCTTCGAAAACATCCCCGGGCACCCGGTCGGCGCCTGCGGCATGGACGGTGTGAAGCCACTGCCGAAGCCGCCGCTCGCCCGGAACCGCAAACCCCTGTCGCGCGATCCAGAACCGCACCAGGTTGACCTGCCGATCATCGGAAAGCGATGCCAGGAATTCCACCGGGATCGTGTCCTCAGCGCCCAAGTCCTCCTCGGCACGCTCGTGCAGCAGGCGCGCTGCATGCGCATGATGCCGGGCCGAACGGGCCAGCGTGCGCGAGACCGAAGGCCAACGCGCCTCCAGCAAGGGCAGCATCTCGTGGCGCAGGAAGTTTCGCTCGATTTCGAGATCGAGATTGCTCGGGTCCTCCACGAACTCCAGCCGGTGCGCACGGGCGTAATCCTCGATCTCCCCGCGCGGTACGTCCAGCAGCGGCCGTACGAGCTTCCCCTCGCCCCAGTCCCGGCAAGGCGGCATGGCGGCAGTCCCGGCCACGCCCGAGCCGCGCAACAGTTGCAGCAGCAGCGTCTCCGCCTGATCGTCCCGATTGTGCGCCAGCAAAACCGCCGTATCGGCCCGCGCATGCGGCTGCAGTGCCCGATAGCGGATCTCGCGCGCCTGCGCCTCCGGGCCCAGCCCGGGCTCCGGCTCCCCCTCTCGATGCATTCGTTCCAGCGGAATGTCCCACTCGCGGCAGACCTTCGCGCAGTGCCGCTCAAAATCCTCGGCCGCCGGCTGCAGCCCATGGTTGACGTGCACCGCCCGCAGCTCGTCGCCGCGCTGCGCCGCGAACGCACGCATGCCGTGCAGCAACACGGTGGAGTCCACGCCCCCGCTGTACGCCACGACCCAGGCGCGCACCCCGGGGCAGGTCTCCGGCAGCGCCTCCAGGGCCTGCGGGATGGAAAACGTCGGCGACGTCACGTCTGGTACACCCCGACCTGCAACAGCCGCTCCTCCCGGCGCTCGACCAGCACCACCGGATCCATCGCCCCGAGTTCCGCCAGGCATTTCGTCAGCGCCTGCCCCAGGGCGGCGGACATCGCCTCCACGTCGCGGTGTGCGCCGCCCAGCGGCTCCTCCACGATTTCGTCGATCAGTTCCAGTTCCTTGAGGCGCTTCGACGTCAGCCCCATCGCTTCGGCGGCCTCCTGCGCTTTGTCGGCGCTCTTCCAGAGAATGGACGAGCAGCCTTCCGGTGAAATCACCGAGTAGATGCTGTACTGCAGCATCATCAGGTGGTCGCAGACCCCGACCGCCAGTGCACCCCCGGATCCGCCCTCGCCGATCACGACGCTCACCACCGGGACCCGCAGTTCGGCCATCACCTCCAAGTTGCGCGCGATGGCTTCGCTCTGTCCGCGCTCCTCGGCACCGATTCCAGGATAAGCGCCCGGCGTGTCGATGAACGTGATCACCGGCATCCGGAACCGTTCGGCCATCTGCATCAGGCGCCGCGCCTTGCGGTAGCCCTCCGGCCGCGGCATGCCGAAGTTGTGCTCCAGCTTCTCCTTGGTGTCGCGACCCTTCTGGTGCCCGATCACCATCACCGGCATGCCCTCCAGGCGCGCCATGCCAGCCAGGATTGCCCGGTCGTCCGCATACGCCTGGTCGCCGTGCAGCTCGTGGAACTCGCTGAACAGATGCGGCAGGTAGTCGCGGGTGTAGGGCCGCCGCGGATGGCGGGCCAGCTGCGTGACCTGCCAGGCCGACAGGCTGGAGAAAATGTCTTCGATCAACACCTTGCGGCGACCCTGAAGGCGTTCGATCTCGGTATCCAGGTCCAGGTCGCTCTCCGCCCCCATGTGGCGGAGCTCGCGGATCTTGGCCTCCAATTCGGCGACCGGCTGTTCGAAATCTAGAAAATCCGGGTTCATGGCGTCAGAACATCAATGATCAATTTGCGAGTATAGGACATTTGCCGACTCCACGCCCGGCAGGTCCCTCAACGCCTGCAGCGTGTTCTCGTCCGCGGAGACCTTCCAGTCTTCGTCCAGCACCCAGCGGCTTCGGCCCCCTTGCCCCGTATGCTGGACGCTCACCTCGCAGCCGCCCCGGTGATCAGCCAGCACCTGCTTGATGGCGTGCACCGTGTCCGGACCACTGTCACCGTTGAGCACGATTTCCACCCGTTCCGCCCTCTGCCGGCTCATCTGGTCCAACGTGTAGAGCAGCTTCGCCCGGATCCGCAGACGCTCGTTGCGCTCCGCCTTCGGCTGCACCCGGACCTCGCCCTCCACCAGCATCAGGTCCCCGACCTCGAAATCCCTCGCCCGCTCCGGCTCCTGCGCGACGACCTCCAGCCGCTCCTTGTCGTCCTCGAGATCGATGAACGCCACCTCGCCGTTCCTCGGGTAGCCGATCTTCATCACCACCCCGGCGGTGCACACTTTCCATGCCCGGCCGTATTTGGAACCCATCGCGGCCTCGGCATCCTTCCGCACCTGGGACAGCGACTGCGTCCCCATTTGCTTCATTTGCGCCTGGTATTGCAAGAACGGATGCCCGCTGAAGAAGAAGCCCAGGGCCTCGAACTCGTGCGTCAAGCGCTCAACCGCCTCGTATTCCTGTTCGTCCTGCGGCATCGCGCAGAACTCCGCCGCCGTCTCCTGCGCAAACAGCGAATCCTGCCCCATGCTGCGGTCCAACTGGACCCGCTGGGCCTGAACCTTGATCCGGCCCGCCGTCTCCGCCATCGCCCGCCGGCTCGCGCCGAAGCCGTCCAATGCGCCGGCATGGATCAGCGCACGCAGGTCCCGTTCGCTGTAGTCGCGGGCATCCAGACGGTGGCACAGGTCCTCCAGACCGGTGAACGGCGCCGACTCGCGCTCCTCCATCAGGCGCGCCACCAGGCCCTGTCCGACCCCCTTGATCGCGCCCAGCCCGTAGCGGACCTCGCCTTCCCCCGGCACCGTGAAGTAATAGTCGGACTCGTTGACGTCCGGCCCTTTCAGCGTCAGTTTGAGCGTACGCGCCTCCTTGCACAGCAGCGCCAGCTTGTCGGTGTCGTCGCTCTCGCTGGACATCGCTGCCGCCATGAACGCATCCGGGTAGTGCGTCTTGAACCAGGCGGTCTGGTATGCCAGCAGCGCATACGCGACCGAGTGCGACTTGTTGAATCCGTATTCCGCGAACTCCTTCATCAGGTCGAAGACCTTCTTCGCCTCGTAAGGCGCCAGGCCGTGCTGGACCGCCCCCTGCTGGAAGCGCTCGGCATGCTCCGCCATCTCCTCCGGCTTCTTCTTGCCCATCGCGCGGCGCAGCAGGTCGGTATCGCCGAGCGAGTAGCCGGCCAGCTCGCGCGCCAGCTGCATCACCTGCTCCTGGTACAGGATCACCCCGAAGGTCGGCGCCAGAATCGGTTCCATGTCCGGGTGCAGGTAACTGATCCGGCCCGGGTTGCGCTTGCACTGGATGTATTCCACGTCCATCTTCGAGTTGAGCGGGCCCGGGCGGTACAGCGCCACCAGCGCCACCAGGTCATCGAAGCAGTCCGGTTCCATCCGCATCAGCAAATCGCGCATTCCGTCCGACTCCAGCTGGAACACCTCCATGGTCTGCGCCCGCTGCAGCAAGTCATAGGTTTCCTTGTCGTCCAGCGGCAGCGTGTCCAGGTCCAAGGCCGGCTCCCCGCGCGACTCGAGGCGCGCATTGACCGTGCCCAGGCACTGGTCCAGCAGCGTCACCGTGCGCAGGCCGAGGAAATCGAACTTGGTCAGGCCGATCGTCTCGACATCCTTCATGTCGAACTGGGTGATCGCCACCTCGGGATGCCGGGCCTCGAAGTACAGCGGCGTGTAGTCGGTCAGCGCGCCCGGCGCGATCACCACCCCGGCGGCGTGCCGCGAAGCGTTGCGCACCACGCCCTCCAACTGCAATGCCACTTCGTACAGATGCGCGCCGGTCGTGTCCTCCGGGTGGCTGACCAGTTCCCGGAACTCCGGCGAGTCCTGGTAGGCTTTCTCAAGGGTGATGCCCAGCTCGTTCGGCACCGCGCGCGCGATGCGGTCGCAGTAGTTATACGGCGCACCGAGCGCACGCCCGACGTCGCGGATCGCCGCCTTGGCCGCCATCGTGCCGTAGGTGATGATCTGCGCCACGCTTTCCTCTCCATAACGCTTGCGTACGTATTCGATCACTCGGTCCCGGTTCCGGTTGCAGAAATCGATGTCGAAGTCCGGCATGCTGATGCGCTCGGGGTTCAGGAAACGCTCGAACAACAGTCCGTAGCGCAACGGATCCAGGCCGGTGATGGCGAGGGAATAGGCCACCAGCGAGCCCGCGCCAGAGCCGCGGCCGGGGCCGACCGGAATGTCGTTGTCGCGCGCCCACTGCACGAAATCCGCGACGATCACGAAGTAGCCGCTGAAGCCGGTCTCGTGGATCACCCCGAGCTCATGCTCGAGCCGCTGCCGGTAGTCGGACTCTCCTCCCACCATCTGTCCGCTGGCCTCGAGACGCTCCAAGCGGTGGGTCAGGCCCTCGTTCGCCCGCCGGTCCAGGTAGTCGTCCATGGACTCTCCTTCCGGGGTCGGATAGGCGGGCAGCAGCGTCCGCCCCAGGTCCAACTGGCAGTTGCAGCGCAAGGCGATCTGTTCGGCGTTGTCGATCGCCTGCGGATAACTCTCGAACACCTCCCGCATCATGCTCTCGGAACGCAAGTGCTGCTCCTTGCTGTACTCGCGCGCCCGGTCCGGATCGTTGACGCGGTTCTGGCTCCGGATGCACACGCGCACCTCGTGCGCCTCGAACTCCTCGCTGGCCAGGAACCGCACGTCGTTGGTCGCGACCATCGGCAATTTATGCAGGTGCGCGCACTCCGCCGCGAACTGCAGGAAGTCCATTTCGTGCTCCCGGTCGGTCTTGGTGACCTCCAGGTAGAAGCGGTCCGGGAAGTGACGCTTCCAGTACTCCAGCGCCGCCTTCGCGGCCCGGCGGTTCTCGGCGAGCATGGCCTGGCCCAAGTCCCCGGCCACGCCGCCAGACAGCACGATCAGGCCCTTGCCGTGCTTCGCCAGGTCCTGGCGCAGGATATGGTCCTGCCCCCGCCGGTAGCGGTCGCTCAGCAGCTGGCAGAGATTCCGGTAACCGTCATTGTCCTGGCACAGCAGCACCACCCGGGCGGAGCGGTCGTGCATCACCGGCATTTCGAGGTCGATCTCCGCGCCCAAGATCGGCTTCACGCCGTAGCGCAGCGCCGCACGGTAGAACTTGACCGCCGCGAACAGGTTGTTTCGGTCGGTCAGGGCGACCGCCGGCATGTCCAGCCCCGCCACCTGCTTCATCAGCGGCTCAATGCGCACCAGCCCGTCGTCCAGCGAATACTCGGTGTGCAGGTGCAGGTGGACGAAGCTCATGCCGCCTGCTCCGCAAGTACCGCACGCACCGGCGCGTAACTCAGCCGGTGCTGCTGTCCGGGGCCGTGCTCAGACAGGGCTCGCAGGTGTTCCGCCGAAGGGTAGCCCTTGTGCCGGGCAAAGCGGTAACACGGCTCCTGCACGTCGCAGTAGCGCATCCAGGCATCTCGCGCTTCCTTGGCGAGCACCGACGCCGCGCTGATGCTGTCCACCCGGGCGTCCCCGCCGATCACCGCCGTCGCCGGATGCGGCAATTCCGGGCACTGCCGGCCGTCCACCAGCACGTGCTCGACCCCGTCCGGCAGCCGGGCAACCGCTTCCGCCATCGCCTGCAGGCTCGCCTGCAGGATATTGATGCGGTCGATCTCCCGCGCCGACACGAACGCCACCGCATAAGCCCAGGCGCAGGCCCGGATCTGCACCGCCAGACGCGCCCGCTGCGCCGGCGTCAGTTTCTTGGAATCGGTCAGCCCCTGAATGCGGCAATCCCGCGGCAGCACCACGGCGGCTGCGGCCACCGGGCCGGCCAGCGCGCCCCGCCCCGCCTCATCCACCCCCGCGATGCAGCCGAGATCCGGCAGGGGCGGCAGCAGTTCCGGGGTGTCAGGCATCAGCAGGGTCAGGAAAGGTCAAAAAGTGAAATCAAGGCCGCAAGCGGCATTGTACCCAAGGCCGGGTTCGCTCCGTGCAAAGCTTCGCGGGCTATAATTTCGGGTTGCACCGCGCCATCAGACCGACTTCCTTACAGTGAGCCTCCCGCTTCGTACTGCCGTGATCGGGGTCGGCTACCTGGGACGGTTTCATGCGCAGAAATACGCCGCGCTCCATGACTGCGAACTGATCGGCGTCGTGGACCCCGACCCCGAACGCCTTGCGGCCGCCTGCGAGGAACTCGACGTGCCCGGCTTCGCCAGCCACCGCGAAATCCTGGGCCAGGTGGACGCGGTCAGCATCGTCGTGCCCACCGCAAAACACTACGAGATCACCCGGGCCTGCCTGGAGGCCGACTGCCACGTGCTGGTCGAAAAACCCTTCACCTCCTCGGTCGAGGAAGCCGCCGAACTGATCGATCTGGCCCGCGAGAAGGAACGCATCATCCAGGTCGGCCTGCTGGAGCGGTTCAACTCGGCCTTCTGCGCCCTGATGCAGGGGCTGGAGACCCCCCGCTTCATCGAAGTCCACCGCCTGGCGCCCTGGAACCCGCGCGGCGCCGAGATCGACGTGACCCTGGACCTCATGATCCACGACATCGACCTGGCCCTGACCGTGGTCGGCGAGGATCCCCATGAAATCCGCGCCAGCGGCACCGCCGTGATCGGCGACACCCTGGACATCGCAAACGCCCGGCTCGAATTCCCCGGCGGCTGCGTCGCCAACGTCACCGCCAGCCGCCTGAGCCGCCGCAGCGAGCGGCGGATGCGCGTGTTTCAGCACCACTCCTGCTACGCCCTAGACCTGAACAAGCGGGAACTGGACCGCTATCTCCTGCGCGAGGGCGACGGGCCTCCTTCGGAGCGCATCGAACACGCGACCGAAGCCTTCCAGGAGACCGATTCCCTGCGCGAGGAAATCCACCACTTCGTCGACTGCATCCGGCAGGGCACCGAACCCATGATCCGGGGAGAGGACGGCCTGCGCGCCCTGCGCACCGCGCTGGAAGTCACCCAATGCATGCGAGAGGGAAACGCCCCATGAACGTGACCATTCCCATCCTGGACCTGACCGCGCAGTACACGGCCCTAAAAGAGGAAATCGAGGCCGCGGCCGTGCGCGTGCTGCGCAGCGGGCGCTACGTGCTCGGTCCGGAGGTCCAGGCCCTGGAAGCGGAACTCAGCGCAATGCTCGGCCTCGGCGATGTGATCAGCTGTGCCTCCGGCACGGACGCGCTCTGCCTGGCCCTGCGCGCGCTGGGCATCGGCCCCGGCGACGAGGTCCTGGTGCCGTCCTTCACCTTCGCCGCCTCGGCCGAAGCCGCCGCCCTGGCCGGCGCCCGCCCGGTGTTCGTGGACATCAACCCCGACACCTTCCTGATCGCCCCCGAATCGTGCCGGGCTGCCGTCACGGACCGCACCCGCGCGGTCGTCGTGGTGCACCTGTTCGGCCGGCCCGCCAATGTCGCCGCCGTGCAGGAGGCGGTCGGGCCGGAAGTCCCCATCGTCGAGGACTGCGCGCAGAGTTTCGGGGCGAAGACCGCGGGACAGGCCACCGGCACCTTCGGGCGGGTCGCCTCCTTCAGCTTCTTTCCCAGCAAGAACCTGGGCGCCTGCGGCGACGGCGGTGCCGTGGCGACCAGCGATCCCGAACTCGCCGAACGGCTGCGCGCCCTGCGCAACCATGGGTCCCGCCAGCCCTACCACCATGAGACCCTGGGCCTGAACAGCCGGCTGGACGAACTTCAGGCCGCCATCCTGCGCGTCAAGCTTCCGCACATCACCGAATGGAACAACAAGAGACGGCTGCTCGCGGAGCGCTACACCGAAAGGCTCCGGCAACAGGAAGGAATCCGCGCGCCCGAGAGCGTGGAAGGCCACGTCTGGCACCAATACACCCTGCTGAGCCCCCGGCGCGACGCCCTCCAGAAACAACTGGCTGAAGACGGCGTGGAAAGCCGGGTCTACTACCCGATCCCTCTCCACCGGCAGGAAGCCTACATGCAGTGGGCCTCCAGGATCTCGCTCCCGGTCACCGAGCAGGTCTGCCAGCAGTGCCTGTCGCTGCCCATGTTTCCCGAGCTCCAGCCCGCCCTTGTCGAGCGGATCTGCGCCAGCATCGCCCGTGCCCACACCTGAGACGGCCGCACACCTGATGCTGGTTTCCGGAGAGGCCTCCGGGGACCGATACGCGGCGGAACTGGTCGAAGAGCTCCGTACCCGGCATCCCGCATGGACCTATTCCGGCATGGGCGGCGAAGCCTCGCGCACGGCCGGCATCGAACTAATCGTCGACTCCACCGGACTGGCGGTGGTCGGGCTGGTGGAGGTCCTGCGCCACTACCGGGAGATCCGTAGTGCGCTAAAAACCTTAAAAGCGCAGGTTCTCGCCCGGCGTCCGGCGCTGTTGGTGCTCGTCGACTATCCGGAATTCAACCTCAGGCTCGCCCGCTTCGCGCATCGGCACGGAGTGCCGGTGCTGTTCTACATCAGCCCGCAGATCTGGGCCTGGCGCGCCTGGCGGGTGCGCGAAATCCGCCGCCACGTCGACCACATGGCGGTGGTCTTCCCGTTCGAACGCGACTTCTACGAAGAACACAACGTGCCCGTCACCTATGTCGGCCACCCCCTGCGCGGGCAAACCAGCCCGGCGCAACCGCCCGATGCCGTCCGCGAGCGTTGGGGACTGGACGCGCAGCGCCCGGTGATCGGCCTGTTCCCCGGCTCCCGGCGCAGTGAGCTGGCTCACCTGATGCCGGTCTGCACCGGGGCCGTCCGGCAACTTCAGGACCATCCCGCCCGGCCGCAATTCGCGCTGGTGATGGCCCCCGGGCTGAAACCGGACGACTACGCCCTGTGGCTGGCTGACCTGCCCGAGGTGAAATGCCTGCAGGAACCCATCTACGATGCCATGCAGGTGTGCGACATGGCAGTGGCGGCCTCCGGCACGGTCACCCTGCAACTGGCCCTGATGCGCGTCCCGTTCTGCATGACCTACCGCCTTGCGGGCTTGAGCTATGTGCTGGCGCGCCTGCTGGTGCGCATCGACCGGTACTGCCTCGCGAATATCGTCGCGGGCGAAGACCTGGTGACCG
This sequence comes from Gammaproteobacteria bacterium, assembly GCA_026713705.1. GTDB lineage: Bacteria > Pseudomonadota > Gammaproteobacteria > Poriferisulfidales > Poriferisulfidaceae > Poriferisulfidus. Next base: position 18,930 of record JAPONY010000088.1, on the reverse strand, counting down.
AACTGATTCAGGCCGATGCAACGCCCCAGCGGATTGCAAACGTTCTCACGCCGTGGCTGGACGAGCCGGCCCGGCTCGATCAGATTCAGGAAAAACTGAAAGTCGTCGAGGAACGGCTGGGGCCAGCGGCCGGAATGAGCCGGTTGGCCGATTGCACGGAGCAGATGATTTCAGTGTCTAGGTAATTCCGGTCAACGACAGCGGAGGCGAACAGCCATCTAGGATGCCTGCCTCCGTCAGCCATCACATTTCTAGCGGCGGAGGCAATGTGTCCAGAGGATCCAGCACATCCACCCCAAGGGGGATGAAGTCCCGCAGATTTCGGGTCAGCACCGTCAGGCCGTAGCTCCCGGCCGTGGCTGCGACCGCGGCATCGGCAAACCCCGGAGAATACCCGGCCGCGCGTGTCCGGCCGATCAACCTTCCTGCCAGACGTGCCGTGGAAGCCTCGAACGGTAGCACCCGTTCACCGTAGAGGTGAAGTACCAGGTCTAGCCATTTGCCAAGATTGGCAGCCCTGACTTTTGCCCCGGTCTGTTCAAGTTTGGTAATTCCGGTAGAGATTTCTGCCACACTGACTGCTGACATGAAGAGGCTCCCGGAGTGCACGTGCATCCATCTCAGGGTAGACGAATCAGGCCGGTCGGGCGCACCAAGCGAAAGCACATCTGTGTCCATAAGGTACACAGCCACTCCTAGAATTCGATGTCACGCGGGGGGCTTGTGTCTCGTTTCGGCAAATCCCTCTCTTCCAAAGGGGCCGACATCAGCAACTCTCCGAAAGAAGGTACTCGGCGGAGACGATCCCATTCGTCAACCCCCAAGATAACCGCTCGAGGCTTGCCGTGACGAGTAATCACCGCGGTTGTCCCATGGTATGCGTTCTCGACAATGGCGGACAACTTCGCCTTTGCTTCGCGCAACTGGATTTCTTGCATGTCACACCAAAAAAGACCAATGTAGTCACATTATAGTGCTTGGTAGGTTTTGTGCACGGCACCTAGCCAAGTTTCCCTTGAGCGAGCACTGACATCAGAGCACAAAATTTCACGCCTCCGCCGAAAGCCCGCTGTCACTCAGCCCGCAATACCGCCCAACTCGGCTGAAGAACGGTCGGGAAAAAATCAATCCTGATCAGTAACCGAACGGGGCGGACCAAATCCGCAATCGCCCCCCGTAGAGCACGACTCACCATACGTGAATTCCTCGCCAGCAGGTCCGGGTGCCTCCGACTCTGCTCTCCTCGCGGGGTGACGCACCATAGTTTCGACAACCGCCACGCGCTCCTGCAACTGAGAGACTTTCTCGCCCAGTTCAACCTGAACTTGAGAGATCTTCTCGCTCAGTTCAGCCTCCACCTGAAAAATCTTCGCGCTTAGCTCAACCTCTACCCGAGCGATGTCTGAGCGCAAGACATACCCACCAGCCAAAAACGTCGACACAAGGACGCCCAGCGTAAGCATCTCTCCGAATGTGACGTTTCTGTCCATTCCAGATCACCCCGTACCTGTCGAACAGGTTTCGTCATTGACCGCAGGCCCCGCCATCGCCCAAGCCTGCAATGCCAGCCAGTTTGACCGGGGGGCGGTCGGGAAACTTCGCGATCAGGCTCAGCTGTCCGCCCAGGGCTTCGACTTGCCGTCTGAGCGTCGAGACCAACAGGTCCCGGCGCTTCTCAATGCGCGAGACATTCTCCTGGGTGATTCCGAGCACCTCGGCGACGTGCTCCTGAGTCTGCTCCCGGACTTTCCGCAAGTCCTGCAGCGACATGATTTCGGCAATCAGTTCGTCGGTTCGTTCGTTAATTTGCTTACGATGCTCAGGAGAAAGCTGATTCAGCACCTCCTCCAAAGTCTTCGGTGTTTTACTGTCCACAAAAACTCCCAGTTATTGCCCGGAACTCCAGATCGATCTTCTCGCTCAGTAGAATCACTCGGCTGCAAAGACGAAAGACCTATCCGGCCGGATCATTCGGTTGCCGCAACGCCATCCCCGGTCCGGGACCGCTCAATGTATCCTTCAAGCAGACCTTCGATGTGCGCCATGCGCTCGTTGAGATTTGCGATCTCGCCAAACACTTCCGTTCGAAGCGTGGCAATTTCACCCTTTAGCTCTGTGCGCAGATCGCTCATGTCCGTGCGCAGATCGCCTATGTTTTGGCCAAGGTTCCAAATAAGCACGAACAGCGCCAGCATGAACGCGAGGATAGCCACTCCCCCGCTGGCAATCCCAACCATCTCGGGACTCACTTTCACTCGTTCGAACTCCATCCCGATTTCGCGCCCAAAAGCCATGAGAACACCCCCATGATACCAAGAGCGGACGCACTCTCACTTTGCCCGGCCGCCAAGACCTCAGGTTCCTGCCCGGCAAGCGAATCAAGCGCAACTGTCCACTCCATGCGTGTAATATAACTCATAGGGCATATGCTGTCAAGAGCATAGTCGGCGGCGAGGCATTCCACGCCAAAAAGTCGTTCGGCGAATTGATTCAGTCGGAATGCTTCTCGCGGATGATGCCGCGCCGGCTCTCGGCGATGAACGCCCGCATCTGCTCCACTTCCGGGTACCGTCCGGCCAATTGATTGACCTCTTCCTCCGGCTGCCCGCCGGACACGCGGATCATCAGCTTGTAGGCCCGCGCCAGCGCTTCCATCGTCTCCTCGGAGAAACCGGCCCGGCGCAACCCCTCCCGGTTAAGCCCGTACGGGCGGGCCAGGTTGCCCGACGCCAGCACGAAAGGCGGCAAGTCCTTGTTCAGGGCGGTTCCCATTCCGCTGAACGCATAGCGCCCGACGCGGCAGAACTGGTGCACCAGGGTGAACCCGCCCAGGATCGCATGGTCCTGGACCTCGACATGGCCCGCCAGCGTCGCGCCGTTGGCGAACGTCGTGTCGTCCCCGATCACGCAGTCGTGCGCGATGTGCACGTACGCCATGATCCAGTTGTGGTTCCCGACCTGGGTGCGGTTGTGGCCCTGGGCCGTGCCGCAGTTCAGGGTCACGAATTCGCGGATGGTGTTGCCGTCGCCGATCACCAGCTCGCTTTCCTCGCCTGCGTATTTCTTGTCCTGCGGAACCTCGCCGACGGAGGCAAACTGGAAGATCCGGTTCTCCCGGCCCACGGTGGTGCGCCCAGTGACCACGGCGTGCGGGCCGACCCAGGTGTCGGCGCCGATGCGCACGTGCGGGCCGATGACCGCGTACGGTCCGATGTCCGCCGTGGGGTCGATCTCCGCCCCGGCGTCCACCACGGCCGTCGGATGAATGCTCAAAGCTCGAAGTCCGGTTACGCCTCTGGCGGCAGTTCTTTGAACATGCACATGATCCCGGCGCTGGCAACCAGCTCACCATCGACCCGGGCCGCGGCATCGAACGATGCGCAGTTCCGGCGCATCCACGTCAGCTTGACGTCCACCGTCAACTGGTCGCCGGGCACCACCGTCTTCTTGAAGCGGGCCTTGTCAATCCCGACCAGCATGTACAGGTTGTCACCCTTCGGATAGGACTCCGGCGATTTGAACACCAGCAGGCCCGAAGCCTGGGCCATCACCTCCAGAATCAGAACGCCCGGAAAGATCGGGATTCCGGGAAAGTGCCCCTGGAAGCACGGCTCGTCCACCGTGATGTTCTTGACGACCTGGATCGATGTCCCGGTCTCCAGTTCCAGGATCCGGTCCACCAGCAGAAACGGATAGCGGTGCGGCAGCAGTCGCTGGATTTCCTGGATGTCAAAACCCTCGCTCACGACTTGTCCCCTGCCTTCAAGGCCCGGATGATCTGGTCCAATTGCTTGAAGCGCGCCACGTTGCGCAGCCAGTCCGCATTTTCCTGGATGGATGTGCCGGAACTGTACGCCCCGGCGCGGGTCAATGTCTGGTTTGCCTTGGACATACCGGTAATGATAACCCCATCGGCCAACTCCACGTGGCCCTGCACGCCGGCGGCCCCTCCGATCTGGCAGTAGCGGCCGATCCGTGCACTGCCCGCAATACCCGCATTGCCGGCAATCGCGGAATGATCGCCGATCTGCACGTTGTGCGCGATCTGCACCAGATTGTCGATCTTGACCCCGCAGCCGATCACAGTGTCGTCCAGCATGCCGCGGTCGATGGTGCTGTTGGAACCGATCTCGCAGTCGTCCCCGATCCGCACGCCGCCACGGTGCGTCAGCTTGACCCACCGCCGGTCCTCCTGGGCATAGCCGAAACCGTCGGACCCGACCACCACGCCAGGCCAGAACTCGACCCGGTCGCCGACTCGGACCCCCTCGCGCAAGGTGATCCGGGCATGCAGGACGCAGCCCTCGCCCAAAGTCACGCCTTCGCCGATCACGCAGTGCGGACCCAGCACGCTGCCGGCGCCGATGCGGGCGTTCGCCCCCACCACGCAGCCAAAATCCACCCGCACCGGCGCCTCCAGCTGCGCGCTGTCATCGACGACGGCGCCAGGATGGATCGCATGCGTCACTTCAGAGGGAGGGTACAGGGCCTGCAACACCCGTGCCATGCCGAGATAAGGGTCTTCGCAGGACAGCGACGGCACCGGGCAGTGCTCCCGGTCCGACTCGCGCAGCAGCACCGCGCTTGCCCGGGTCTGTTGCAGCTCAGCCCGATGGCGGGCGTGGCTGTAGAAGGAAATGGAGCCGGGTCCGGCGGCGCTCAGAGAGGCCACGTGGTCAATGCAGATATCCGGGGCCGGTAGAGGATCGGGGGTCCGGGCGTTCGCGATTTCCGCGATCTGACCCAGGGTCAGAGACACCACATCGATTAGGGATTATTCATCTTCTTGAGCACCCGGTCCGTGATATCGATGCGCTTGCTGGCGTATAGGCTCACGGCCTGGGTAAGAATCAAGTCGAATCCCTCTTCGCTCGCGATCTCGGCCACCACCGCATTGACTTCGTCCTGCAGCTTCCCGAGTTCCTCGTTGCGGCGGATCGCCAAATCCTCGCGCACTTCGTCGCGCTTGCGCTCAAAATCGCGGCGCCGGCGTTGCACTTCCCGCTCCTGCTCGAGCCGCTTCTCTTCCGACATCACGTCGCTTTCGTTCGCCAACTTCTGGGCCAGTTCGCTCACTTCTTTATGGAGCTTCTCCAGCTCCTCATTCCGGGGTGCGAATTCGTTCTGCAATTTCTGCCGGGCCGCTACCGCCTGGGGAGAATCCTCCAGAAGGCGTCCGACGTCCACGAATCCGACTTTCGCGTTCTGCGCGGCGACCGTGCCGCTCATGGCAATCAGCGTCACGCCAATCACATGTGCCCAGAAAATGGATGGTTTTTTCATAAATCGTGCTCCTATTCTTTTAATTTTACACGGTTGGCCTAGAGCGACCCCAGATTGAACTGGAACGACTCCGTCTTGTCCGTCTCGTGATCGTTGAGATGCGTCGACAGGCTCATCGAGATGCCGCCGAGCGGCGACAGCCAGGACAGGCCGATTCCGACCGATCCCCGCATCTCCTGAACGTCAAAATCCTCCGCATCGGGGAATACGTAGCCTGAATCCACGAATACGGCTCCACGCAGGTTGGCCTCGTCGATGAACGGGATCGGGAACGACAGTTCGAGCGAATAACCCAGCTTTAAGTTCCCGCCGAACGGCTCGTCGAACTCGTCGCGGGGCGAGAGCGTGTTCAATTCGTAGCCGCGGACGCTCTTCGGGCCGCCGATCACGAACTTCTGCGCGAACGGCAGGTCGTCGGTGTCTCCGTAGCCGTCCCCGTAGGCGGCCTCTCCCTTGATCGCGAAGGTCAGGTCCTCGGTCACCTTCAGGTATTCCTCCTGGATGTAGGACAGGGTGTAGTATTCCTGCCCGCTGCCCGGCAGCGTCGCCTGCGCCGAGACCCGGCGCAGCGAGCCTTCGCGGGTGAACAGGCTGCGGTCGCGGGTGTCGTAGGCGAAGGAGCCGATCAGCGACAGGTTGTAGTACGTGACATCACAGTAGCGAGGGTTGCTTCTGGCGAACGAGATCTCGATCTCCTCCGCGTACAGGCAATCGCCGTCGTGGTCCGCGAGGAATTTCCGCACCAGAAAAGACGAGCCGGTTCCTGCGTCGAAGTTGATCCTCTGGAAGCGGGTGGCGAACGTGAACGTGCTGTCCTCGGAAATCGGGATGCCGTAGCTCAGGTAGCCCAGGAAGTCGTGTGATTCGTACTGGGTGCGCTGGTCGCCGCCGTCTCCCGTGTCCACCTTGCGCGTGCTGAAGCCGAAGCTGCGGCTGACGCCGTTGATGGTGTAGTACGGATTGTAGAAATCGAAGGAATAGCGGGTGGAGATCTCGCTGTTGTCGAAGTGGATTCCGACCCGATTGCCGGTGCCGAAGAAGTTCTCCTGCTCCACGCCGGCCGCCAGCGACAGGCCGCTGCCGCTGCTGAATCCGGCGCCGGCGGTGAAGTTGCCGGCCAGACGCTCCGTGACGGTGACCGTCAGGTCGACCTGGTCGTTGGTGCCCGGGACCCGGGTCTGCGTGATTTCCACGGTGTCGATGTACGCCAGGCGCTGCAGGCGCCGACGCGACTTCTCCAGCTTCTGCGACGACATCCAGGCGCCTTCCATCTGCCGCATCTCCCGGCGCAGCACCTCGTCCTGGGTGGTGTAGTTGCCCATGATGTCGATCCGCCGCACATACACTCGCTGGCCCGGATCGATGAAGAAGTTGATCGCCACCTCGCCGGTCTCCTCGTCGAGATCGGTGACCGGGTTGACCTTGGCGAAGGAATAGCCTTCCTCGCCCAGCCGGGCCTTCAGGCGGCTGCTCGAGGTCTGCGCCCGGGAGCTGGAGAAGTACTGGCCCGCCTGGATGGTCAGCAGCGAAGTCAGCTCTCCCTGCGGCACGATGAAGATGCCGGACAGCGACACCTCGCGCACCACGAAGCGCTGGCCCTCGTTGATATGAACCGTGACGTAGATGCCCTCGCGGTCCGGACTCAGCGAAATCTGCGCCGAATCCACCCGGAACTTCAGGAACCCGCGGTTCAGGTAGAACGAACGCAGCCGCTCCAGGTCGCCCGACAGCTGCAACTTGGAATACTTGCCCGTGTTGCCCATGATGTCGTACCAGGCCGGCTCGGAAGACTCGAACAGTTCCAGCAGCCGCTCTTCGGTGTAGGAGACGTTGCCGACCACGTGCACCTGCCGGATGGTTGCCGGCTCGCCCTCCACCACGTTGATATGGATTGCTACCCGGTTCGCGCCCATGTCGACGACCTCGATCACAACCTCCGCGTTGTAGAAACCGATGGCGTGGTACTGCTGCAGGACCTCGTTGTGGAGACGGTCCAGCAGCGGCTGGTTGAAGATCCGTCCGGCCGCGATGCCGGCATCCTCCAGCACTTCCTCCAGGGTTTCTACCTTGAGAACCTCAAGACCGTCGAAGGCCATTTCGGTGATGGCCGGGCGTTCCACCACCGTGACCACCAGCACGTTGCCGCGGCGCGACACCTGCACGTCGCTGAACAGCTCGGACTTGAACAGCGCCCGCACCACCTCGCTCGTCCGGGACACGTCGAAATCCTCGCCCACCTCAACCGGCAGATAAGTAAACACGGTGGCCGCCTCCAAGCGCTGCAAACCCTGCAGTTCGATGTCTTCCACCACGAACGCAAACGCCTGCGGCACCGCCAGCATCAGGGCGAAAAAGAGCGGAATCGGGGCAGATTTCAACTGAAACATCAGGTTATCCCAGCAATCGGGCTAGGTCATTGTAAAGGGCAAGCCCCATCAATGCCGCCAGCATGGCCACGCCAAGACGCTGGCCGACGGCTTCGACCTGCGGCGACACCGGCCGGCCGGTCAGCGCTTCGGCCAGGCAATACAGCAAATGCCCCCCGTCCAGGATCGGGATCGGAAGGAGGTTGAGAACCCCCAGGCTGACGCTCAACAGGGCCAGCATGGACAGGAATGCCGCCATCCCGATCATGGCCGACGTCCCGGCGAATTCGGCGATGCCGACCGGCCCGCTGATGTTCTTGACCGATGCGCCCCCGATGAGCAGCTGCCCGATCAGGCGGACGGTCAGGACGCTGAAGTCCCAGGTCCGCTCCGCGCCCAGCACCAGGCTCTCCCCGACCGGATGGCGCACGACAACACTCAGGCGCTCCGCCAGGACCGGGTCGCGGTATGCGGTCACGCCGATCCGGCCGACCGGCGTGCCGGAATCGTCCATCGCCTCGATGCGGATCTCCTGGTGCAGGCGCTGCCCGTCCCGTTCGATCTCGACCGCTACGGTCTGGCCCGGCCGTGCGCGGATATACTCCGACATCCCCTCCCAGGTCGCCACCGGGGTCTCGTCGAGACGCACGATGCGGTCGCCGCCGCGCAATCCGGCCGCCTCGGCCGGTGTGCCGCCCAGAACGGTACCGATCGCGGAGGTGGATGTCGAGCGCAGCGGGCTCATCCCGAGCGTGCCGAACACGTTCTCGTTCTTCAACAGTCCCGGACCCACGTCGATCACCGGGTGTGCCACGCTGCCGTCCTCGCGGCGGACTTCCATGGCGATGACGCCGTCGCCGAGCCCGGAGTCCAGCAGCGGCACGATGAAGGCCTGCCAGGTCTGGATCGGCCGGCCGCCGACGGACAGCACTTCGTCGCCGGGGAGAAGGCCCGCGACCGCGGCCGGCGACCCCTCCACCACATGGCCGACCAGCGGACGCCGCCCGGTCTCGCCCGCCATGAACACCAGGGAGTAAAGCAGGAAAGCCAGCAGCAGGTTGAACAGCGGCCCGGCGGCGATGATCGCCGCCCGCTGGTACAGCGGCTTTCCGGTGAACTCGACTTCCCGGAGATCCTCCGGGACATCGCCGGCCTCGCGCTTGTCCAGCATCTTCACGTACCCGCCGAACGGCAGGACGGAAATCACCCACTCGGTCCCGGTGCGCGGCGAAACATGGCACCACAGCGGCCGGCCGAAGCCGACCGAGAACCGGAGCACCTTCACGCCGCAGCGGCGGGCCACCCAGTAGTGCCCAAACTCGTGGAACGTCACGAGCACGGCAATAGCGATCAGGAAGGCCGCCAGGCTGATCAGGAAACTCACAGCGCCTCCATGACCTGCCGGGAGCGGGCGCGTGCCTCGTCGTCCACTCCGATGATGTCGTCGATTCCGCTCGGCTCGGCGGCGGAGGTCTCTCCCAGAACCCGTTCCACCACCTCTGCGATCTGCGGGAAACGGATGTGCTCCTGCAGGAATCCGTCGACCGCGACTTCGTTGGCCGCGTTCAGCACGATCGGCGCCGGTCCGCCCGCCTGCATCGCCTGGCGCGCCAGTTCCAGGCAGGGATAGCGCCCGGGTGGCGGCGGATACCAGTTCAGCGGCGCGCACTCCGCCAGGTTCAGGGATTCGACCCCGGAAGGCAGGCGCTGCGGCCCGAACAGGGCATAGCTGATGGCGACGCGCATGTCGGCTGGCCCCAGGTGAGCCAGCGTGGAACCGTCGCGCAGGGTCAGTAAGGCATGGACGATCGACTCCGGATGGATCACGGCGTCGACCCGGTCGGCCTCCAGGCCGAACAGCCAACGCGCTTCCATCAGTTCCAGCCCCTTGTTCATCATGGTCGCGGAGTCCACGGAAATCTTCCGCCCCATCTTCCAGTTCGGATGCGCGCACGCCTGGTCCGGGGTGATCGCGTCGAGCTGTTCCAGCGGGGTCTCGCGGAACGGCCCGCCCGAGGCGGTCAGGGTCGCGCGTTCGATGGCCTCGGGGTCGGTCTGCGCCAGGCACTGGAACAGCGCGTTGTGCTCGCTGTCGACCGGGACCAGTTCGCAGCCGTGTTGGCGCACTTCGTCCATGAACAGCCGCCCGCCCGCCACCAGCGACTCCTTGTTGGCGAGCAGTACCCTCCGCCCGGACCGCACCGCGGCCAGCGTCGGCACCAGCCCCGCCAGCCCGACGATCCCGGCCATCACGCAGTCGGCGCGCGTATCGCCCGCCAGGTCGCGCAGTTCGTCTTCTCCCTGGAGGACCTCGGTGTCAATTTGCTCCGCACGCAGCGCATCCCGCAGGCTTTGCGCCGCCTCCGCATTGGCCAAGGCGGCATAGCGCGGCCGATGCCGGCGGCATTGTTCGAGGAGGGTTGAATGGTCCGAGTTCGCAGCCAGCGCGAACACCTCGACGTGATCCGGGTGGCGCTCAGCGAGGTCCAGTGTATTGATCCCGATCGTGCCCGACGAGCCCAGTACCGTCAACCGCATCCCGCTCATATCGCCACCACCCCCTGCAGTACCTGGATGCCCAGGGCATACACCGGCACCGCGGCCAGCAAGCCGTCGGCCCGGTCCAGGACGCCGCCGTGCCCGGGCAGGAGCCGGCCGCTGTCCTTGACGTTCGCGCGGCGCTTGAGCAGGCTGACCGTCAGGTCCCCGACCACGCTGAAGCAGGCCGTCAGAAGCGCCAGGCAGACAAAATAGAACCAGGTGGACGGGGGAAGGTTCAGGCTCCACGCGATCGGGAGGCTAACCGCCGCCACGACCAACAAGGCACCGATGAGTCCGGCGTGGGTCTTGCCCGGGGAAATCTCCGGCGCCAACGCCGTCTTCCCGTAGCGTCGGCCGACGGCGTAGGCCGCCGTATCCGCCACGATCACCACTGCAAGAAATGCCCACGCAAATGGTCCTAAAAAAGCCACCAAGATCAGACCCGCTACCGGAATTGCCACCAAACCCAGCATACCAAAAAACGGCGGTTCAGCCGCGCGCGGGAACGGCACGCCCGCGATGCGCAGCAGTGCGACGATCCACAGTCCAAGCGCCAGCCAGAGCGCCGCCACGAGGGTCGGCGACAGCAGGATCCATGTCAGCCCCACGCCGACCGCCAGATAGACGACCCGCCATGGACTCCCCAACCCGAGCAGCCCGGCCCATTCCCAGACCGCCGCCGCGCACGCCACGGCAACGAAAAGCATCCAGGGGCCGGGGCCGACACCGGTCTCGTTCAGAACCAGCGCGCCTCCCACCACCCCCAGCAGGATTGCGGCCGTGCCGACGCGCTTCGCAAGCTCGCTCATCCGACGCTGCCTCCGTAACGCCGCTCGCGCGCAGCGAACCACTCCAGCGCCCGGTCGAATTCCGCTTCGCCGAAGTCCGGCCACAGGCAGTCGGTGAAATACAGCTCCGTGTACGCCAGCTGCCACAGCAGGAAATTACTCAGCCGGAACTCGCCGCCGGTGCGGATCAGCAGGTCCGGGTCCGGCAGCCCCGCGGTACCCAGCGCCTCGCCGATGGCGTCGGCGTCTGCCTCCTGGCAGCGCTGGAATGCGGACAGCAAATCCTGGCGACCGCCGTAGTGCAGCGCCACGCACAGGGTCAGGTTCGGCTCGGCCGGGGCCTGCGCCTCGATCCGCCGGATGCGCGACCGGATCTTCGACGACAGTCGGTCCAACTCGCCGATAAAGCGTAATTCGATTCCCTGCTCCATGAGTTCGCGGGCCTGGGCATCCAGCGTCTCGACCAGCAGACCCATCAGCAGCTCCACCTGCGGTTTGGGCCGCTTGCGGTTCTCGCTGCTGAACGCGAACAGGGTAAGAATTGAGATCCCCCGCCGCACGGCATGCTCGACCAGGGCCCGGGTGGCCGCAATGCCGGCGCGGTAGCCGGCTTCATGGGATTTCTTGCGCTGGCGCGCCCAGCGGCGGTTGCCGTCCAGGATCAGCGCGACGTGGACCGGGAGGCCAGACTGCGGCGGAGTGAATTCGCGCACCTCTCTCGGAAGCCCTCAGATCTCCAGTAGGGCCTTTTCCTTCTCTGCCGCCATCTGCTCCGCTTGATGGACAGAGTCGTCGGTCAGCTTCTGCACCGCATCCTGGTCGCGGCGCTCATCGTCCTCGCTGATCTCCTTCTCCTTGAGCAGGTCCTTGAGCATGTGGTTGGCATCGCGCCGGACATTTCGGATTGAGACGCGCGCCTCCTCCAGTGTCTCCTTCACATGCCGCACCTGCACCCGGCGGCGCTCCTCGGTGAGCGGCGGCATCGGCAAACGAATCACCTGTCCCGCCGTGGACGGCGTAATGCCGAGATCGGAGTTGAGCAGCGCCTTCTCCACCGCCTCCACCATGTTCTTCTCCCACACCTGAACCACCAAGGTGCGTCCTTCCTCGACCGTCACGCTGCCCACCTGATCGATCGGCACCTCAGCCCCGTAGTACTCCACCTTGACCGGGTCCAGCAGGCTGGGATGGGCGCGGCCGGTGCGGATGCGCGTCAGCGCCTCGCCCAGCACGCCGAGGCTCTTCTGCATGCGTTCGCGGGCGTCGGCCAGGATTTCCTCACGCATGGGCCGCCTCCGCATGGACCAGGGTCCCGACCGGCTCGCCGGCGATCAACCGCAGCAGGGCCCCGCTATCAAACATGTTGAACACCCGGATCGGGACCCGGTTGTCCCGGCACAAGACCAGGGCGGTCGAATCCATGACCGCGAGCTTGCGGTGCAGGGCTTCGTCGTAGTCGATATGCTCGAAGCGCTGCGCATCCTGATCGATGAGGGGGTCGCCGGAATACACCCCATCCACCTTGGTCGCCTTGAGCAGAATGTCCGCGCCGATCTCCACGGCGCGCAGGCTGGCGGCGGAGTCGGTCGTGAAGAACGGGTTGCCGGTTCCGGTGGCGAACACCACCAGGCGGCCTTTCTCGAGATGGCGCACGGCGCGGCGCCGAATGTAGCTTTCGCAGACCTGCGGCACCGGGATGGCGGACATCACCCGGCACGGGACCTGGTGCTGCTCTACCGATTCCTGAAGGGCCAGCGCATTGATCAGGGTCGCCAGCATGCCCATCTGGTCGCCGGTGACCCGGTCGATCCCGGCCGCCTCGAGACCCTCGCCCCGGACGATGTTGCCGCCCCCCACCACCACCGCGATCTGTACGCCCCGAGCCTGCGCCTCGGCCAGGTCGGCGGCCAGACGGCGCACCGTGTCGGGGTCGATTCCATTCCGGTTGGGGCCCATCAACGCCTCGCCGCTCAGCTTCAGAAGGATGCGGCGGTATGCGGCGGACATGGCGGCGGAGTCAGTGCGTCTGGGCTTGGGCGCGAACTTCCTCGGCGAAGTTTTCTTGTTTCTTCTCGATCCCTTCGCCGACCTCAAGACGCACGAACGCCCGTACCGAGGCGCCCTTCGACTTGAGCAGTTTGCCCACCGTGGTGTCCGGGTCGCGGACGAAAGGCTGACCCAGCAGCGTGATCTCGGACAGGTACTTGCGCAACCGCCCGCCGATCATCTTCTCGATGATTTCCGGCGGCTTGCCGGAGTCCTGCGCCTGCGCGGTCAGCACCGCACGCTCTTTCTCCAGGATGTCTTCCGGAACGTCGTCTTCGCCCACGCACACCGGGCGGGACGCGGCGATATGCATCGCTAGGTCGCGGCCGAGTTCGGGCTCACCCTCGAACGCCACCAACACGCCGATCCGCCGCCCGTGCAGGTAGCACCCGATCGAGCCGCCGTCGGCGTCCAGCTGCTGCACGCGGCGAACCTGAATGTTCTCGCCCAATCGCGCCACCAGTTCCCGGCGCACTTCGTCGAACGTGCCGTCGTCGGCAGACTGACCCATCAGGGCATCGACCTCTTCGGTGCCCGACGTCAGCGCCGCATCGGCGCAAGCCTGGGCAAACGCCAGGAAGCTGTCGTCCTTGGCGACGAAATCCGTTTCGCTATTGAGTTCCAAAAGCAATGCCCGGGCGCCGTCCTCCGACTTCGCGAGTGCCAGCGACCCCTCGGCCGCCGTGCGCGCGGACTTCTTGTCCGCCTTCATCTGTCCGGACGTGCGCAGGTGTTGAATGGCCGCGTCGATGTCGCCGCCACATTCGCCAAGCGCGCGCTTGCATTCCATCATGCCCACCCCGGTCCGGGTGCGCAATTCCTTGACGAGCTGTGCCGTAATCTCCATGAATGACTCCTTGCTCCGGTGCCTTACTTGGCGTCTTCCGCAACCGGCTCGGGCTCCGCCTCGTCAGCCGGTTCCCCTGCCGCTTCGGCCTGAGGCTCTGCCTCGGCCGGTTCGGCTTGAGCTTCCGCTTCGACGGGTTCAGCCAAATCCTCTGCCGCTTTAGCCGGGGCTTCCGCTTCGGCGGGTTTAGCCGAATCTTCAGCCGCTTCAGCCTGGGCTTCCGCTTCGACCGGTTCAGCCGAGTCCTCTGCCGCTTCGGCCGGGGCTGCCGCTTCGACGGGTTCAGCCGAATCTTCGGCCGGGGCCGCTTCGGCCTCGGGTTCCGTTTCGCCGGTGGCATCCACCGCCTTCGGCTCGGCCTTCGATTCGACGCGCAGCTTGGCCCGTCGGCCCTTGCGCTTGACCGAAGTCTCCCGGGGAGCCGGCGCTTCCACCGCAACCCCTTCTTCCTCGGCCTGCTTGCGCCCGGCCTCGATCGCGTCGCTGATCACGTCCATGTAGAGCTGAATCGAACGGATCGCGTCGTCGTTGCCCGGAATGATGCGGTCGATGCCTTCGACCGAGCTGTTGCTGTCGACGATCGCGACCACCGGAATATCCAAGCGCCGGGCCTCGCGTACCGCGATGTTCTCGTACCGGACGTCGATCACGAACAGGGCGTCCGGAATCCGCTCCATCTCCTCGATGCCGCCCAAGCTGCGCTCCAGCTTGAGCTTTTCGCGGGTCAGGCGCAGCGCTTCCTTCTTGCTGATGCGCGCCATCAGGTTCTCCCCCTCCATGCGCTTGAGGTCCTGCAGGCGCTTGAGGGAGTTGCGCACGGTGTGGAAGTTGGTCAGCGTCCCGCCCAGCCAGCGCTGCGAGACGTACGGCATCCCGCACTCCTCGGCCTTGGCCTTGACGATGTCCTGTGCCGCACGCTTGGTGCCGACGATCAGGATCGTCTTGCCTTCGGCCGCCCACTGGCGCACCTGTTCTGCGGCCTCGTCCAGCATACGCTGGGTGATTTCGAGGTTGATGATATGGATCTTGTTGCGCTCGCCGAAGATATACGGCGCCATGCTGGGATTCCAGTACCGGGTCTGATGTCCGAAATGGACACCGGCTTCCAGCATTTCACGCAAGGTGGCACACGGCATTGCGGCCCTCCTGATAGCGGCTCCGGGTTGTCAGGTTCCGAAGCCTTGCGGGTTGTCAACTTGCCCGAACCCCTTGCGGTAACCCTGGGGGCACCCACCGCTCGTGTCGGTCCGGACGCGAATTTCGCAGGCGAGCCTGCGGACGCGCATTATACATGCCAAAGACTCGCTCTCAGGTGCATCGGGACTTATACAGAAGGGTTTGCAAGCGCTAAACGGAATGAATATAAGGGACAGTCCCGTCAACTCTCTCACGCCATTCCCTGTGTCCTAAGGATTCGGGACATGTTGCGGGGACCAATGAAAGGCGTTTTAGCAGTTTTCCGAGCAGCTAGAGATCAGGATGCTCATACTCTTCAAATGGTTTCAACGGAACACGCCGAACAATAAACAGTCCATAAACTTCAATATCCCCGAAGTATTCCATCAAAAGCTCTTTGCAAGCAACATAGGTCACCCGGTGGTGACCATATCGTCAAGAACGATGATTTGCTTGGGAGCAGGCAGTCGTGCTGCTTCCTCTTCATTTATGCGTATGTTTGCTTTGAGCCTGCTAACAGAGCGAGCAGTGTCGCTCTGACTTGCCGGTTCCCGCGTGGTGATTGTCTCTAGAATTGGGCGGACATCTATATCGTCATCAATGGCTTGTGCTACTTGCAACATTCGTGGGTCGTGGCCTGGACCACCCTCAGAGGTTGAAGGTGGTGCGGGAACAAATGTTAATTTTTGGAGATCACCTTCGCGTAGGTTCTCCCGGATTAGCTGACCAAGTAGCCTAATCGCATTAAGCTTATGGCGCCATTGGACTGTGCCGCGTCTAGACACAGGTTTTTTGAGGTTGACCAGAATGTCGTTTGCTTTGCTCAGAGACCAAGCCGGCTTGCCAGAATCACCTGTCGGAGTGTATTCGCCAAAGTATACGCAATGGTCATCTGCACGAAGGTGAGAGTGATCACTCCTTTCATATTCTCCGATCTCGCGGAGTTTAGTCGACCAACTCTTGTCTGATGTCGTCATACCCTCGTACCCTAATGGCTCCCTTAGCTGCAAATTTCTCAGGCCAAGTAAGAGCGGGGTTCTCGAAACAACTATTCAGGATGAAGACCTTTCGATTCTGGCGAAGTGCTTCCCTCGCTTGAACTAACGTTCCCGATGTCTCTCCAGCCTCGACAATGATGGTTGCTTTTGTCAGTGCTGACATTGTCTTGTTGCGCTCAGGAAAGAAAAAACGGTTGGAGCGAGGATTTTGCATATCGTACCGTTCAACGGGCACTTGGCTAATCAACAAAAAATGTTCTGCAATTATCCGCTGAAGCGTTTCATTCGATTTGGGATAGACGTTTCCAAGGGGGGTTCCGATTACGGCAATAGTGTAACCACCATTTTCAATCGCTGCCCTATGTGCCTCGGTATCAATGCCTTCAGCCAGCCCACTCACAATGTTGAATTTGTCGTCAACCAATGCTTTGACCAATTGTCGAGTTCGTTTCCTACCGTCACTGGAAGGCTTTCTGGTGCCGACAACCGAAACGGATGGCGCACTTAATAAGTCCCAATATCCTTGGAAGTATAAGAGCTCGACAGGATGCGTCGCATCTCTTAGACCCTCTGGATAGTCGAGGTCGCCTTGCAAGCGCAAGCCAAACCAACTGCTAAGGCGCTCATGCAACTTTTGAATGACCCTCAACCCGGTTTCACGCGCCGATTCCTCTGACACGAAATCAGATGGCTTGGCATCATCAGATTCAAAGAATTTGGTTGCAAGAGTTTTGAAGGATGCTTTCGGTTGTGTCCATAACTCTTCGTATGCGCCCAACTCTAAAGCAGTGTCCAGCGTACCAACAAAGGGACTATCATCACGTGTTGCAGAAAAAATCGGCATGCTATTCATAATTTCTCTCAACTCTCAACTTGTCAGCCATGTTCAAGGTTATTCATCTTGTTTCTTTCATCTGTTGAAGTTCTAAGTCAATTGTATTCGACGTTAATCTACATTAACGGTTCCAAATCTTATATTACCCCCCCGATCTCCGATCTAACAGGTAGAAATAAGGCGGGAAGGCCCCGGTTGGCCGTGTCGTAACTGCGTGCAGCAGTTAAAATAAGGGTAGAAACCATTCACCCACTGGGTGAATCAACACCAACCAACCGGGAGTCCCATTATATGACTAAATCATCCTGCCGGTTTGCCATCACCGGCGACCCGGACCTGAACCAGACCAGCGCCCACGGCGGGGTCGTGCTGTGGCTGGAGTTGCTGCGCCGCACGGGCGTACTTCATGAGCTTCCGGTGTCGGTGGCCGGCCGCCAGGGCTGGACCGACGGCCAGATGATACTGGCCGTGGCCTTGCTGAACGTGGTCGGCTACGAGCACGTCTCGGACGTGGATGCGCTGGAGGAGGATGCCAGCCTGTGCCGGCTGGTGCGGGACTACGAAGAGGAGATGCTGGGCCTGCCGGCGGACATGCTGGCGCGGCGCTTCCGGGGCGGGCGCGGGCGCACCTTCCCGTCGGCGAACTCGGTGCACGACTGGCTGTTGCGCTTCCAGGACGAGGCGGCGGGGCAGCCGAGGAAGAAAGGGGAAGCGGTGGTGCCGAAGCCGGCGGCGGAGCTGCAGGCGGTCGCGGCGGTGACGCGGCGCCTGGCGCATCGCCTGGTCCAGGTTCTGGGGCTGGACGAACTGACCCTGGACATGGACGCCACGGTGTTGGCCTCCGGCAAGCGGGACGCACTTTACACGTACCGCAGCGCGACCGGCAAAGCCCCCGGGGAGCGGGGCTACCAGCCGCTGACGGTGTTCTGCCCGGAACTGGGCATGGTGCTGGGCTCGGAGTTCCGGGACGGCAACGTGCCGGCGAAGGTGCGCAATCTGGAGTTGCTGGAGCAGGGGCTGGCGGAGTTGCCGCCGGAAATCAAGCGGGTCGGGCTCCGCGCCGACGGCGCGGGCTTCCAGCAGAAGCTGATCCGGTTCTGCAACGAGCCGGCATCCCGCCCGGAGGCGTTGCGCCGCTTCGGCGTGATCGGCTTCGTCTGCTCGGCGGACCTGGACGACGGGATGCGGAAGTCGTTGTCGAGGACGCCGGCGCAGTGGTGGGGTCCGGTGCCGGGTTCGGAACTGGAGTGTGCGGACCTGGACC
Organism: Gammaproteobacteria bacterium; assembly: GCA_026713705.1. Lineage (GTDB taxonomy): Bacteria > Pseudomonadota > Gammaproteobacteria > Poriferisulfidales > Poriferisulfidaceae > Poriferisulfidus. Next base: position 786 of record JAPONY010000088.1, on the reverse strand, counting down.
ATGTCTCGACTTGGGGCGCCAGGCCGGCGCAGGCGGGACAACTGCTTCGTCATGTCGCGACCCGATGCGCGTTGTCGGGCGAGCTGGGCCTGGGGGAAGACGAGAGCCCGGCGACGGACGGGGCGCCGGCGTATCGCCACCGGGTCTATCTGACCAACCATCCTTACCCGATCGCGCCGCACGAGGGCGCGGGGCCGGCGATGGAGACGGCCGATCTGGTGCGTTATGCGCATGAGCGCTGCGGGCATGGCGAAGAGGTCCACGCGGTGCTCAAGCAGGACCTGGCCGGCGGCCTGATGCCGTCGGGGAAGTTCGGGCCGAATGCGGCCTGGTGGCAGCTGGCGGTGCTGTCGGCGAACCTCAACGCGGTACTGCGGCATTGCGCCTTCGGCCGCGACTGGCTGTGGGTGCGAATGAAGCAGGTGCGCCGCCACTGGGTGCATCTGGTCGCCCGGGTGACCCGGCATGCGCGGGTGCAACGGCTGCTGTTCCAGCCGTCGCGGGTGTCCCGGGTGCATCGGGCACTGGGGCGAATGACCCGGACGCTGGCGCACGCCCCACCGTAGCGACCCCCCCACCGCATGGACCCCCCGAAATCCAGACGGCCCGGCCGGGCGGTCGGCGGAGCCTTGCGCGTCCCTGTGGAAAAGCCTCGAAAATCAGCTCGAGCTTGCGCCGGCGGCCAGAAAATCCATGCCCGGGCGCGGAGCCGCGTATGAAAACCTCTCTGCGGACGCCTTCCGGTCCCCCAAAATCGCCAGAATCGTGTTAGCTCGGAGATCGGGG
>JAPONY010000087.1 GCA_026713705.1 Gammaproteobacteria bacterium | reverse complement strand
GGACTGGATCCGGTCGAAGCTGCGTCCGCCGTCGATATCCACAAACTCCCAAGAATGATTCTGCCATCCATAAATATTCCATGTCTCTGCCTGGGCCGCGAACGGCGCGACGGTCAGAGCCAATGCAATTAGAAATGGTTTTTTCATTTTTTAGGACTCCTAAAAATATTACTAAAGCCGCAGGGTGATCATTCCCTACGGGGACCCAGCAAAACTGCCGTATCCAATTGCGGATTATCCCTGTCTGCAATAGATTGTCAAATATTCCACATGTTGTTTTTTCACAACTCAAGAAAATAAGCGAGAAATCAGTGATCCAAATCCTCTCGTCATTAAAAAACAACGACCAAGGCACTTCTCTACAATTTTCTCACAATTTAGATTTCAGGGAATTTACAAAAGCCGCTCAGAGGCTTCTATTCCTGCTTCGCTCGCACTATCTCAGCGGGTATGGACGGGCCGTTTTCATTCGTCAACAAGCCTGTTTGCGAGCGACTGAACAAGGATCTTAGTACGATGTCACGAGATTCCTTTTCAGAAGGGTCGGTTTCTGACAGAGAAAGATAGAGGTAGGTAAGCTGTTCCCGTTCTTTTGCATCCCGCATCAGATGGAACGAACTAAGTGCAAGCCGTGACAGAATCCGAACAAGGAACGCGTAAACAGCCATAATTGAGGCAAAAAGCACAACGCCATTCAGCGTCTTCAGATCGACGCCAATTTCTTGCCCCTGCAACCAGCTATAGAAAAAATAACCGAGAGCCCCCAGCCCGCCGGTCGCCGTCAGGATCAGGAGGCAGATCCATATGATTCCCTCACATCTATGCTCTGCAGCCGCCTTTTTCCAGTGCTTTGCAGGCTCTCTCCACCTTAAAACCTCTGCGTAGAATCCGTTGAGCTCTTTTATTTCCTGTTTCCAGGATTTCATCTGCTTGTCGAATTCTATGCTTTGATTCATGATCTGTCTTTCTCCCATATTCTTATTGAGAGCATGCGTCTTTTTTGCTCCACTCTGAGCCGACTCCATCCATTCCTGGGTCTCATCCCGTGTGGCTACCGTCCATTGCTGCAACTTCTCCGTTTCCGCATGCAGCCGGTCGCGCAACCTTTCCAAGGATTTCCGCTCCCCATCGCGGCGACTTTCCCTATTGCGGTCCGGATTAAGACATTCGTATGCCAGCATGGTGCCAAGAAACTCTGGCCCAGACCCGAGTGATGCCTCGCCTCTTACCGCGTAATTTATAAAGGCTGTAGCCGCCTCGCCACCATGCTCGAAATTGCACTTAATAAACGCTTGAATAAACAGATGGTTGCTCCACAACCATCTCTTTCTTAAAGTGCGATCCCAACGCTGCTGAAAATCATGCACTTGGTGTTCACGTTGTCTTTCATCTAGTTCAGATATTGAACCGCGTAACGAATCTATGGTTATTTTGACCTCCTCCAACTCCTTATGGCTTTCAAAATAACCATGCCGGTCCATTTTTCCCTCTACATCGAATCTTTTCCCCTGTGTCCTCCAAAAATATTCTTCCTGTTCGACAAATTGATTAAATTGCGCCAAGTCGGAAAAGGTGAATGTTTTACCTGCTGCATCCTGAATGCGTACAGATGCATGGCTCGTGGCCTCCATTGGATAACCCTCCTTAAGATAGTTGTTTGTTCACGCTAACGCGCTTCGGCTGACTCCGAATCAGCCCCGGGTCCTCCGTGAACGCTCCAGTATGTCCTCAATGAGCACCTTCGGCTCTCGAATGCCTTCGCCTCGGGCTGACGGATGTTGTCCCACGTAAAAGCGCGTTCCCTTTCTTTTCAGACCCGACATCTTCCGCTCGAAACCTGCTCCCTGGAAGATCACGATGTCCGGGTCGAATGCCTTCAGTTCCACGTTCATAAAGAATTTTCGCTCCGCCTCACGGTTCAAGTAGACCCGATCCATCGACCCGCTTCTATGCTGCCGATGTTCTTCGACGAACTTGTGGTCGTTGGTCAGGGCGCAATACGACAGCGGGTTTTCCGGAGGTAGCAGGTCTTCCCAGTGTTGCAGCGCCATCTGGCAAGTAGCACCCGTTTTAGCGATCTTTTCCCAGTGGGAGCGCCAGCCTAGCCCACCTTTCAGAAAGTACAGGGCCGTCATGTAGGTTCCCGCAATATGCGGGTTGTGGCGGGAGGGGGGCTTGTCTTCAATGGAGGCCCGCCGCTCGGAGAAAGACTGGATGCGCCCCGGCTGGGGGTCTTTTCCTATGTCCTGCCCGACGAAAAGGATTTTTCTCGCATCCCCGTATTTCGATCCTACGTAAGGGTAAGTCGCGAACTTCTTGCCGGGCAATCTGTCAAGGCGCCCGGTATCAGGGGCGATTCCCATGTCTTGGAAAAACCGGGCATATGCCGTCTTCAGGTCGTTGTTCAATGACATCGAATCTTCTCAAAGTTTGATTTCAGCAGGCGCTCATCCCGTTTTGGCAACGAGAGGGCGAGGTTTCGAGGCTCTATGGTTCTCGCATTGAACGAGCGTACGAGGCCATTTGTGGGTATCAATAACGATGTCCCTCGTGAGTCATGGCCATCAGTTCTGCCAATGGAGCCAACTTGATATCCTGGCGACGCTTGAGAATACGCTCAAGCGCCTCCTTTGCCTGTTCTTGGACTGTTTGTACAGGAACTAATTTCGCCACGGGCTTGCCATACCTCGTGATCGTCAGGTTCTCGCCACTGCTCCAACCCGTACCATTGCCGTCCAGCACCGGACTTCACTCGCTTATTCCGAGATCTGAAAGGAATTGCTTGGACGTAAGGTGAATTTTGTAGACGGTGTATCTGATATTGCCGGCTCTAATGGCATTTTTTGCCGATTCCGTAAGATTTGTACGAGGCAGATGCATAATCCACATGACTGTCCTGCGATTCGGATAGGGTGAGTCTTCTTCCGAATATTTGTGTCCCCCGGTCACTCGACCAATATTAACCATGGGAGTAGGCTTCCTCCGGTCTGAATAAACGACAAGGTCCCCAATGGAAATGCCGTACAGGAAATTTTGCAGCACGCTGGCGTGAGCTCTTATTCTTCCGGCCTTGGCGCCTAAATATTCTTTGCGGATGCATGCCTTGATCTGGCCGCGGTCATCCGGCAGGCTGCAAATTTCTTCCCCGATCGTCTCCCAGCCAATCCCGATGAAGCCTTCGTTTATGGGTTTTGATGTTCCGTCCATCTTCTTCATGTGGATGCCCCAGACCGATTCTGCCATTGCTCCAATCCCTTCATTCTCTTGACTTCGATGGCTTGAAATTATAAGCCGGATTTCAAGTTGGCACTGCAACACTATCGACAATCGGCGGGAGTGGGCCTGATACTCTGCTTTACCGATTAACGATATTGGCAGGGTCAAAACCGGCCTCGCTCTCTCCCGGCCAGCCAAATCCGACTCTAAGCCCGGAAATCAGGGCCCCAGCACGACTTTGATCTGGCCTTCAGCCAGTACATCAACGTTGATCGTTTTCTCGGCGGCATAAATTGCTCGTGGAGAAAACTTGTCCACGGTGCCGTACAGCATTATGTGTTCGCTCAATTGTGTTGCATCCAGATTCTCGGCTATTGACTGGCGTGCACGATGAAGCTCTTCGCTGATGTCAAACCGTAGAGCATTCTGCAGACTTTTACGGATAGTGCCGCGGAGAAACCACTCTACTTGGTCGAATAGAAGATTATTAGTGTCAGCGTCATAATCGAACCGATCAAGAAAGACCGTGGCTGATGCAGTATCGTATGTTGGTGTGCCGTTGAGATAGGCACCAACGGTGATTGGGAATAATCCAAATACCGCTGTGTTAGCACGGACTTTCACATAGACCACCAGGTCGGGGCCATTGACGTATGCGTGCCCATCGATCAGTTTGGCCGAGATATTCTTGCCCGCAACATCGAACATGTATTCCGTGCCAAGCAAGCCATTAAGTTGCCTATTGGCTTCATCGACGGAAATGCTGATCGGCAGCGACAATTTGTAATGACCTGACACGTCTTGCACGATGTTGAGATCGGGTAACGCTTCAGGGTGTGGGGAATCAGGTCTTTCCTGCTGGATGTGAGTGCTGAGATAAGCGTCAATGCCTACACCCACACGCAAGCCGGCATCTTCGGCTATTAGATTTGCGGCTTGAAACGATACCGGATCGGTGACCAACCATACTGATGGTCGGTCGCTGAGACGGTGTGAACTGTGCAATTGACTCCAAGCGTTCGCTACGTCCGAACGGAAGTCGAAGCTACCTTTAATCGCTTCGACGATCTTGCGTTGGTAATCCTCTCTTTTCTCATTGAGTTTTTTGGTCACCTCGCCGCGGACTGAAATTTCGAAATTCGCTATGAGGAGATCCATGTTTGCCTTGGCTTGGTGCACCAGGAAAGCTACTTCCGCTGTGGGGACTATGGACCAGTTGGGCTGAAGGGCGAACCCAAGCGTCACAGTTGCGGTGACATCCGCGGAAAAGTCTGCATGCTTGCGAAGCCGTACTTTAATCCCGAACTTCACGCGCTTCATGTAATCTATGCGTCCGACAATACGAATTGGCAGATTAACCACCACTCTACCGTTGCTGTCACGTTCTACGCTGACATTGCCGTCTCGCAAGAAGCGAGCCTCGAAAAAACACTCGTCCACAGGACATTTCTTTATTGGTTGCCGAGTGATCCGGTGGAGTTCATCGGGTATGGCTTTATTGATCTCCTGTTCAAGTACTGCATAGGGAAGGTCGATCGAGATTTCCAGCGTAGATAAGTCGGTCGCGGGCCGTTCGGATAGCGGCTTTTCCCTCGGCGCATCCGGCTCAACGGAACACGCGCTCAGGCTTGCGGCAGATAGCAGAAGAGCACCCAAAAAATCCCTACGCATAGAAATCTTCCTTCGTGGGTGCGCGGTGTGGACAGCCATCGCGTTGGAGTAATTTCGAGAAATTATTTTAGACAGGTTTTATCTCAGGTTACTTAGTTTGCTCAATCCTCACGATGTTTTCGATGCGTAGATCTGTCCTCTGCGCGAATTGGGGCGCAGAATATACAACAAATCCGGAAAGCCAACCGAATCTCAACTTGGCTCCGCCAAAATGCTCCACACACTCCCGACAAAATGCCTTGGTTTGCTCTGGTATTATGCTTGCGTGAACACATTGACAGATACGCTGACCGCCGCGCAGGCGCTTCGAGATGCTGGGGTGGAAAAATCCCAGGCAGAAGCGCATGTGCGCGTGATGACGCAAATCGTCAGGGAAACTCAGGGGGATTTCGCGACAAAGGCAGATATATCCAAACTGGAAAAAGCAACTCAAAGATATAATTGAGACATCAAAACATCGTGCCTACAATCTTTCCCAAAGATGTGCTGGCAACACCTTATTGATTGAGCCGGCTGAGTGGAGGCATTCCAGATGGACATTAGAGTAAAGGGGGAAAAAATGGGATTTCCGAGCGACCGGGATGCCGCTCTTGCTGCCCGTACGAGCCGAAAACTGGCGGCATTGCTCAACAGTGCCGAGCCCGTGCCTGCCCGATTTGGTGCTGCCAATGCGGAATCTGTAGAAATTCCTGCGCCTGCGATTCGACTTCTTGGAGAGATCCTGGATCAAATGGCTCATGGCATTGGTGTCACGCTGGTTCCCTTGCACGCCGAATTAACTACACGGCAGGGGGCCGAACTTTTGTGTGTTCCACAGCCTCACTTGGAGAAGCTTCTTGACGACCGGCGGATACCTTGCCGCATAACCGGGACACACCGGTGTGTGCGGGCTAAAGATTTATTGGCCTATCGCCGCAAAACGGAATCTCTCCGTCGAGAGGCGCTCGACAGGATGACAACCTACGATCAAGAACTTGGCCTGCAATAGCCAATGACTCAATTGACGGCGTTGCTCGACGCCAATGTCCTTTATGCGGCTGGCTTACGGGACATTTTGCTGCGGCTGGCCAATCAGTATTTGTACATTCCTCCTGGAGTGCCCGGATACATGAGGAATGGATTCACAATCTGCTAAAGAATCGGCCTGATCTGCCCGTTGAAAAACTGCGGCGAACTCAAGCGGAAATGGACGAACATTTCCCTGCTGCCGTTGTCACTGGCTATGAATCTCTGATCAAGGAAATCAGCCTGCCTGACTCTGGAGACCATCATGTGCTGGCGGCAGCGGCACACGGCAAAGCAGACATCATCGTTACTTTGAACCTACAGGATTTTCCGTCCACGCAACTTGCCCGATACGCTTTGAGTGCAAGACATCCGGACACTTTCATCGCTGGTCTTTTTGACGCCCGGCCCCATGAATTTCTCTTAGCCATTCGGGAACATCGTATCGCCTTGAAGAATCCAGCAAAATCGTCTGAAAGATATATTGCTTCACTGGCGGACATCGGCTTGGTCCAAACCGCTTTAATGCTTCAGAATTACGAAAGCATAATCTGACTCACGACAGAAGAATTAGCCGTATTCCATACAGTTCCGCAAGGCTACGGTCCGCGGTTAGATTTTTTGGCCACGCTGTCGTATACCTCTTTCGGTTACGTGCCGCATTGATGCGCATACTGCCGCCGGGCCCGCCTCATCGTCCATGCGACACGAGATATGGAACCGCTTACGACGGTTAGTAGCGCTGCCCTTCGTGAGTCATGGCCATCAACTCCGCCAGTGGTGCCAGTTTGATGTGCTTGCGGAATTCGACCATACAATCAAGTGCTTCCCGTGCTCGTTCCCGGTCAGTAGCTGCAGGAATCAGTCTCGCAACAGATTCCCCGTACCTCGTAATGGTCAGGCTCTCGCCGCGTCCTACGCGGTCGAGTAGTTTGGGCAAATATCTTCTAGCCTCAGAGGCTCCAATTGTTTCCACGATCTTTCCTCTGCGCGAATTGGGGCGCAGAATATACAACAAATCCGGAAAGCCAACCGAGTCAGTCTCTTCTCAACTTGGCCCTGCCAAAATGCTCCGCACTCCCGCCAAAATGCTTTGGTTTGCTATGGTATTATGCTTGCGTGAACACATTGACAGATACGCTGACCGCCGCGCAGGCGCTTCGAGATGCTGGGGTGGAAAAATCCCAGGCAGAAGCGCATGTGCGCGTAATGACGCAAATCGTCAGGGAAACTCAGGGGGATTTCGCGACAAAGGCAGATATATCCAAACTGGAATCAGGTCTATCCAAACTGGAATCAGAGATATCCAAACTAGAATCAGAAATACATATCATCAAGTGGATGGTCGCAAGTGGGTTTGTCATCCTCGCCCTGATGATTGCCCTGCGACCTGCTTTTTTCTAAGATTACAGCACCAACCAAACCCAAAAGAGACTGCGCCATCAGGACAGTCAGACAGTGTTTGCTGCTTGCCTGAATGTCAGCCCGTCCACGGTGAAGAAGTGGGAGCCGGGGAAAAAGCAACCCAATGGGCCCTTCCTGAAGTTCCTCAACCTCATCGCTCAGAAAGGACTTGACGTATTAGGCTGACGCGGTTCGGTTGACTCCGGATCAGCCACGAACCCTCTGCGAGCACTCCAGCATGTCCTCAATGAACACCTTCGGCTCTCGAATGCCTTCGCCTTGGGCTCACGGATGTTGTCCCCCGTAAAAGCGCGTCCCCCTTTTTTTTGTTCTGGTCGAGCCTCTCTCATTCAAACTCGCGTCGAAAATTTGAGCCTTGGAACCCTCTTTTACGCCGAAAAAATGGTCAGTAGCAGTTCAGTCTCGTCGATAAGGCGGTAAACGGGTCGCTTCCCGGAAAGTTGCTCGCTCTCATGGTAGATGGCTGGAACACCCTCGCCCCGCCTCTCCATATAGCACTCCCGACCCACGCTACCAATGGAATCGGACACCGGAGATTCACGCAGAAGCTGGACAATGAGTTCATTCCGAGTAGCCTGACGCAAGTCCATGTTTTCCACGGTCAGGGTGTTTGGAAGGCTTCCCGGGGAATAGATTTCCAGACGATCATCGAAGATGAAGAAACGAATTCTCGATGCATGAATTGAATAGTCTCGATGAGCCACAGCATTCACAACCGCCTCGAAAATCGCTTTCCTGCTGAATCGCGGCCTGTCGATGCGGCCGTGAGGCTTGGTTGCGGAAACAGACTGGTTCCTCCCCCAAAACGCCATTGCCTGCTTGATTTGATCGGGCAAGGGTCCGCGAATCGTCTGCGCGTCAGTCTGATAATTGGAGTCAGGTCGGGTGCCTCGGTAGCGGACCGCATCAATCTGCGCCGCCGGCAGGAAGCGGTCCGGTTGTTCGCAGCAGAACAATATGCCTGCGACCGTAGGTCGAATGCTTCCAGATTCTTCTCTCGACAGCAGTCCCAGTTTGCACAACGAAATTTCTGTCTGCTCGCTGGATTGAGGAATGTACTTTTCCCAAAGATTCTTCGACAAGTCGCCTTGACCCGCGTGCGGAACCGTTTGCTCGTCGAACCAGATTATCCGGCCTTGGCTACGCTGCTGGAACATCCGGGCTAGATATTCCGGCGACATTTCCCGTTTTGAACTGCCTTGCCGGTGCATGTATCCGCCGGGACTTTTGTGCACAAACAAACTGCGTGGAATGTCTACCTTCATCACCACCCTGCGGTTACCACTGGTATCAGGGAGCCGTAGTCGAAATGTCAGGAAATGGAGCGGCGGGTTGATGCTCTGCGCGCAGCCCTCGTATACGAAGCGTTCGAGAGAATCGAGATTCTCTTCTGGAATTCCCACAATATCGCGTGTTTTACCATCGACTCCGAAGATCAACACACCTCCATGACTGTTGGCGATAGCGGCCAATTCATCCGCAATTTGGTTGCGTTTGAGGGAATCAACCTGACCGTTAGCCTTGAAACGAACGGTTTTGAGTTCTAATGAGGAGTCTTCTCCGCAATTTATCTGTTGCAGTAACGTTTCAGGACTGTCGTACATGGTGCCTTCCTGCCACGATGCGACGATAACGTTTCCGAAATGCTTGCGTCCCTCTTTCCATAATATCGCAGACCGTCTCTCTAGCCCGCATTTCTCACCAACCTGAAAAACGGTTCGGATTTCCCGAATTATAGCCGGGCCGGTCGAGGCAAGCGGATCCGAGTCTCCTCAAGACAATCTGATTTCTGCCTCGCGATTCAAGTGAACGCGGTCCCTTGACCCACTTCTATGGGTGCGCGGTGTGGACAGCCATCGCGTTGGAGTAATTTCGCGAAATTATTTGAGACAGGCTTTCATCCAGTTTGTCAAACAAGTCCAGCAAGTCGTGTCCCTTGGGCGGGTTGCCTTTTGAGCTTCGACAAACTCACGCTTTCAGCGCGATCTCTATTCCTAGCGCCCATAGAATAGGCGCAGCTTGAAAGCTCCCTATGAAATCTATGCGACTGCACCCGTCCAAAGCGGCCTTGCCCTCACGATCCACCATCACCGCCACGGATTGCAATCCGGCCGCATTGTCGATCATGTAATCCGTGTCAAATACTGATTCTTCTCCACCGTCGGCATTCATTGCTGCTTCTCCCTGACGATCAATAGCGGTGCCCTTCGTGAGTCATGGCCATCAATTCTGCCAGGGGAGCCAGTTTGATGTGTTTGCGCTGTTCAGTCATCCGATCGACTGCTTCCCGCGCACGTTCCTGTCTTGTCGCTATGGGAACTAACCGAGCAACGGGCTTGCTGTACCTTGTAATAGTCAAACTCTCACCCCGCGCTACACGATCAAGCAGTTTGGACAGATGCTTTTGGACTTCAGAGGCCCCAATTGTCTCCACTATCTTTCCTTTGTGCGAATTGGGGCACAGAATATACAACAAACCTGAAAAGCCCGCCGAATCTCAACTTGGCGTCCGTTCTGAACTGACCTCTTTGAAATTAGGACTAACCCATGTACTGGCCATAAACTGAGAACGATGATTAACGTTCCGTGAGGATCAACTCTCTCATCGTGGCCCGCATTACCGCACTCGGATTCGTTCGCAGTGTTAGTTTATGCAACCCCGATTTCAAGGAGAGATAACAATGGAACAACAATCCTCCGGAACGGCCGGCTCAACTCCGGCCGACGACTCGACCCACCCCAAACCATACGCAGGCTACGTAGGGCTTGATGTCCACAAGGACAGCATCGCCGTCGCCATCGCCTATGCGGGGCGGGAAATCCCCGAATCCTGGGGCACCATACCGAATACGAAGAAAGCGATCACCAAACTCGTCGACCGGTTGTATTCGGAACAAGAAACCTTCCTGCTCTGCTACGAGGCCGGGCCCTGCGGGTACACCCTGTACCAGAACCTGACCGCCATGGGCATCGACTGCCAGGTGGTCGCGCCTCCGCGCAACGAAAAGATCAAGACGGACCGCAGGGACGCGCTGCGCCTGGCCCGGCTCTTGCGGGCCGGGGAGCTGGTCGAGGTCTGGGTGCCGGACCAGGAGCAGGAAGCGGTTCGCGACCTGTGCCGCTGCCGGGCCGACTTCAAGGCGCAGCAGCAGAAGTTGCGCCAACAGCTCAATGCGTTCGTGCTACGCCACGGTCACCATTGGCCGACCAACCGGAAGCGCTGGACCCAGAAACACCTTGAATGGCTGGAAAGCCTTGATTTCCCGTATGAGTATCAGGCCGAGGTCCGAGACGAATACATCGCGGCCGTGCGCCTGTCGTCTTCGCGGATGACCGACTTGGATCAAAAACTTGACCAGGTATTGCAGGGTTGGTCTTGGGCACCGCTGGCCAACAGCCTGATGGCGTTGCGAGGATTCGACCAGTTGTCCGCAATCACTCTGCTGTCCGAACTCGGCGACGTCAGCCGGTTCGGATCCCCCAATCAACTGATGGGTTATCTGGGGCTGGTACCCTGCGTCTACAGTTCCGGATCACATCGCCGCACCGGCGGCGTCACGCAGGCGGGAAACCGCCATGCTCGGCAGGTACTGGTCGAGTCGGCCTGGTGCTACCGCTTCCCGGCCCGTCAGACCGCTTACATGAACCGCAAGGCGGAAGGCGCTTCCGCCTATGCCCAGGCCACTGCCTGGAAGGCACAGAAACGATTGTGTGGGCGATACCGGAAACTGATCGCGGCGGGCAAGAACCAGAAGGTGGTTTGCGTCGCGATCGCCCGCGAATTGACGGGGTTCGTCTGGGACATCATCTGTCATGAGAAAAACCGCATCGGCCGCGTTACGCAGGAGGCATAGTTCTGATCGAAAGTCCGGACGCAGAGACCAGGATGCTTCAGTCTGTCGGAGAACCCTTGGCATTTCTACATCGGCGCGAAACCGTCCATGCCCACGTCGGCATGTCGGGCATCGTGATCCATGCAATTAGACAAAGGCTTGGCTCCGCGACTCCCACAGACCGTATCGGTAACCAACCCGAGTTTTTTGGTGGTCTGCTGTTGCAAAGGGTTGGGGTATCCTGATCTCTGCGTCCGGCTCTGGTACAAACAAAATCGAGACTCTCACCAACTCCCCGATCATATTCAAAAATCTTTCTTTTTAACTGTTTTTAGCATATGATTGGGGAAATGACCGTATTGAACCAATACCTTGATGATCGACTGGCACAGAGCCATGCCTTTTTTTCGAAGAAAGAGGCATTGGAAGCGCTAGGCATGAAATCTTCGGCGTTCGTTGCGGCCGCAGGCCGGCTGGTCAAAAAGCGTCAACTAGCGTCTCCCCGCCGCGGCTTCTACCTGATTCTGCGGCCAGAAGACAGAGGTCAAGTCCCCCATGTGCTCAACTGGATTGACCCGCTCATGAAGCATATAGGTCTGGATTACCGGATTGGATTGCTTGGCGCGGCCTGCTACCACGGAGTCTCGCACCAGGCACCCATGATCTTTCAGGTCATCGTGCCGGAGCAGCTACGGGATTTCGACATCGACGGAAATCAGGTCCGATTCATCTACCAGGCTCCACCGATGTTCAACAAGACGAACCGGCCTAGTTGGCTTATGCAGGTAGAAGGCCGCTGGGGTGCGGCGGCCAAGGCGAGTGGGTCGGAACTGACCCTTCTGGATTGTGTTCGCTATCTCCGAAAGGTTGCAGGCTTTGACAATCTGGCTCAGATCGCCCAAGACATGGGGATGAGGGCGGATCCCAAGAAGTTGGCAATGATCGCTACCAACTACGAGAATTCAACGGTTCGCCGGCTCGGCTATCTATTGGATTTTGTCGGGCACGTCCGACAGGCCAAAGCACTGGAGTCTTTCGCCCAAAAAGCAAAATCCACCAAACTCCTGAAGCCTCCCGTTTCTTGGTTTGATGAAATTCATCCTCAATCGTACAAGCAAGACTCTAAGTGGAGGCTTATGGTCAACCATGACATAGATCTGGATTGTCCGATCATCTTCGAAGAATGATTCAGGCCGAAAACTTGCGGAAATGGCAAACCAAGGTCGCTTGGCAAGACTGGCAGCATGTCGAACAGGGTCTGATTCGGACCTGACAGACTAGAAATCTCGATTTTTACGCCTAACGTTCGGTAAACTCTCATACGAGAGGCTGCCTGCTACATGCTAGCCAACCAATGCGCCTCGGAGATAATCTGGATAGGCCGCCCTCCCGCACGCAATTCCACGGCCTTCTCGATCTTGCGCCCGTATGCGGACTGTATCCAGGTTCCCTCCGCATAAGAGCCGATAACCAGGTAGTCCGTCGTCTTGCTCGGAGATGCTTGGCAGACTCCCCCGCGGGCTCGAACCTCATCCTCGCATCGTCCGCGCTTGCCGTAGGAGAACTTGCCGGTCAGGCAGAATCTCCGATCCTCGAAAACGACCTCCGGCGGCGGGTCATCCAGCCACAAGGTGGTTGCTTGAAGACATTCCCCGACCTCCGTTTTACCGCCAACCAGCCCATCCAGAAGTTGTAGAAGTTGTACATTATTGTCCCTATCTTTAGCCTTTTTATCTATAAAAGCCCCCAATTTATCCTGAAATGCGGACATTACCGGATTGTCGACCGTCTCTTCATGGGCCACCATCCAAGTGTTCAGCGCATCGGCCTCGCTCTGGTCGATTTCCCCGTCTGCGATCAGGCCTCGGCACAAGCCCAACAGTGCAGAAATCTGATAGTCGTCCAGATTGTTGGTCGGCATGCCATCGCGGCGTAGCGGAACCTCCTCATCCGGGCGGTTGTCGATCAGGCTACGCACCAGCCGCTTCAATTCCACGCTTTCGCGGGCATCCAGCACTCCGTCTTCAAGCATTTTTCCGACCTGGATCCGCAGGGTTTCTACGAGAGGGTGACCCGTTCCTTCCTGGTCTATCAGCCAGGCGTAAAGCGATTCTGCCTCGCTCTGGACGATTTCCCCGTCGGCAATCAGACCGCGGCATAATCCCAGCAATTCCGAGATCTGGCGTCCGCTCAGCCGGGCACGACTGAACTTTAAAAGATGCGTGGAATCAGACATAATGCGACAGCAGGCCATCCCGGCTGGAGCCTCAGTTTACGGGATCGGCAGGGCCTTGCAAAAGAGTTTTCAAGGCTGCTTAAAGTAGAAAACACCATTTCTAATCGCCATGGCTCTGGTCCTTGCGCCGTTCGCGGCCCAGGCCGAGACATGGAACATTTATGGTTGGCAAAATCATTCCTGGGAGTTTGTGGATGAAGACAACGGACGCAGCTACAACCGGATCCAGTCCAATGCGGGCAACATCGGATTCGCGGCGAGCGTTCCCACCGGCATGAACGACATTTCAGTCAATGTCCGGTGTGAGCAGTTCACCTACTTCAACCACTTCGCGGGCGGCACCGGTTGGTGCAACCGTAATTCCAAGATTGGTTTGTCTCACCCCCAGATGGGTGAGATCATGTTTGCCACCTGGCTGCTGCCCTACAACGAGGGCGTGGCGCAGTGGGTCGACCCGTTC
>JAPONY010000086.1 GCA_026713705.1 Gammaproteobacteria bacterium | reverse complement strand
GAACCAGACACATCAGCTTCATCGGCCCACCCGATACCAAAACTCAAGCTTAAAAGTACCACCAAGCTGATGCAGGTGAATCGGGAAAATCTTCCTCGTAGCGGGGCCAAGCCCCCAGCAACAGGTGTGGGTGTCGGGAAAATAGACATTTGGCTTTTTGGGTGCATGCGTATTTTAGTCGCACCACAAAGCGTCCGTTCATTCGCCTCCCCCTAAGTCGTGCCAATCAGTCCTCAGGTTGTGCATGGCCCCTCAATGCTCGGGGGCTCACGTAGTGGGCCGTATGCTTGACAAACACTCCGTGGGCCGCATGGTGTGCGAGCAGAATTCCACGCCACCCGGTTAGGGGTCGGAATAGAAGCGAAGGCGCTTATGGATTTCTGGCCGGGGCAGCCGGCATCGAGGATGAGTGGCGATCCTGACAAGTCCGGTGTGTGGCAAGTCCGGTGTGCAAATCTTCTCCGCCGACGATGCCATGCCGAAAATCCGGTCGAGTAGCCACAAGACACCATGGCAGGAAACATTTTCTTGGCGCTTCAGGATTCCGTGTGGAAATCGGCGGCCTCATTACACACTGATTCACAACCGGTTGACAGTTGACTCAAATCTATTATGTCTGACGCGCCCCACGCTTCCGAAATAAGCAAGTCATCCGGGTGCCCCTAACTCGGCCAAATTGCAACCAATCTCAGCTACCGGCCTGCCCAAGTGCAGATGCTGTTCGACTGCTGAGTTTCCGCTTCTCGTAGACCGTCACGATTTGTCGGCCATCCCAGACATAGCAGAGGTGCTTCCCCTGCCGGACGTTCGAGAGAACGGACGGCCGGAACACGGCGGCGCACTCGCCTCCAGCCCGGCGGGCGCTGTCATAGACAATCCCATCGGATCCGGACTGATGCAGCGTTTTGCCCAAACGCTGGCCTGCCGAGCAGTCGTCGGTGTGATAGATGGGTGACTGTGCCATTTTCTGTCCGCGCAAGTCATGGAATTCTCCCTGAAGGTCGATCAGATAGACCCGCATGTCCAGTTCCATGCGCGGCTGCGAAGTAGCGCGCATGAACCGCTCGCGGTGATGTTTCGTTTCGGCCACGGCGGTATCAAGGTGTTTCGTAGCATAGAGGACCCCGTATGTGCCATCGGAAAACCGGCTACCGTTCGGATTCAAGTGTGTGAACGCCGCCATGATGACACTGGCGCCCGGCCCGCTGACACGGGTTTCGGATGGCACGAGCTGGATGCCGCCAGCCTCGTCTCGAAGTCTGGGGTTGGTCAGCCCATCCAGTTCGAAAACCGCTTCGAGGTCTTGCGCCTCCGCCACCCTCTCGAAGAGCTGGACCGGCGGGAACCGGCTGGGGATGATGCGCCAGGATGGCTTCCATGCAATGCGGCTGACTGCCGGCGTCATGCCCAGCCGCCACGTTCTGCGTCGAGGTGCTGTCGGACAAGGAATAGATCCGCCACCTGGCCAGACATCATCCGGTCAAGCGCGGAGCACCCGCTGAACAAGGGAGCGTCATTTGGCCGCTTCACCCAATCATCGGCCATTTTTTCATCAGGCAGAAGAACTTGGAGCGCCTTGTAAATCCCAACAACGTAGGAAATACGTTCAATCGTATCCTTGGGTAGAACAACGTCAGAATCTTTTTTCCACTTGAAGAAAGTTGAGCGGGCACTGAGCCCGAGAAGAGTCATTTGCTCTTCAACCGAAAGGCTCCAGAGCTCTGCGATTCGAAAGAATGCGCGCAGGGCGGGACCAGACAGGCCTTTGCGGTCAAGAGCCGTTTTTGTGAGTGCCTGTACAGTCATGATAAAAGTCTATATATAGATTATATAGGATAATTATACATTATTGTCTTTAAAAATATCCCTCCAGATCACTCCGGTAGTTGCTGCCTTATCAGGCGGGCCAGGGCTAATCAAAAGTTGCGGGTAAGCGAATGAAGTAGCGTTCAAGGCATTTCGGGCTGAACATCCGGCCCGATTCGTGGCAGACTGCCGTCATGCCTGCGCCGGCCACTCTCCCGGAGACGTCCCCGACCGACCTGCGTGCGGTGACCATGCGCCCGACCCGCGGCCCGGCCGAGCGGCGGCGCTGGGACGCGCTGATGGCGGCGCACCACTACCTGCCGGGCCGCCGCCGGGGGATGCGTCTGAAGCGCTCGCGCCAGGAGGTCCAAAGCGGCAAGGTCTCGCGCGAGACGGTGTACGTGGTGACCTCGCTGGGGCCGGAGCAGGCCGACGCGAAGCGACTGATGGCGCTGGTGCGCGGGCACTGGACGATCGAGAACCCGTGGCATCATGTGCGCGACTGGACCTACGACGAAGACCGCTGCCGGGTGGCGGCCGGCGAGTTGCCGCAGAATCTGGCCAGCCTGACCAACGTCGCCATCGCGCTGATCCGCCGCACCGGCCGGTTCCGCAGCATCGCCGAGGCGAACCGGCATTATGCCGCCACCGTGCACGAGACGGCGGCGGCGGTGTTGCACGCCGGCTAAGCTCTTTCCTTCTCCGATGTCAAACGGGCCGCAACAGCGGCGAGACCGCCCCTTGCCCGCATTCGAAAATCGGGGAAACCCTCCCCGATTCGTACCCTGAAAACCAGCCCGGCCCGGCCCGGCCAAGCACAACAACGCGGCGGGTCCCGCCCCCCACTCTACGTCTCAACTGCTCGAAAATACAATTGATTCGCCCTGGTACTCCTCTTGATTCTAAAGCTTATTTAGACTAGACTGTATCTGGTCTAAATAAATCGATCCTCCCGGGAGGCAAGTACCGTGTCAGAGATTGGCGCATTCGAGGCGAAGACTCATCTGCCACAATTACTTCGGCGCGTGGAAGCAGGCGAACAGTTCGTCATCACTAAGCACAACCGTCCAGTGGCTGAACTGATTCCCATCCAGTCACAGGATTCCGGCAGGATACGCTCCGCGATCGATACCTTGAAGGAGTTTCAGAAAACGCACAGTCTTGGCGGACTCTCCGTGCGAGCAATCATCAAGGAAGCGCGCAAGTACTGATGGCCTTCGTTCTCGACTGTTCGGTCGCCATGACATGGGTCTTCCCCGATGAAGCCTCCGAAACGACCGATCGGCTTCGCGATTCACTGATCGACGACCGCGCGTTCGTCCCATCCCTTTGGCCGATCGAGGTCGGCAGCGTACTGCTCGCCGCAACGCGGCGGAGCCGTATTGATTCGGACGAGTGGCCACACATTTGTGCCAGTCTGGACGCGCTACCTATCGAAATCGAGCCGGTATCCGCATCCCGCGTATGGGGGCCGGCACTCACTCTCGCCGACCAGCATGGCCTCTCGGTCTACGATGCCGCCTACCTGGAACTCGCGCTGCGCAGGCGGCTGCCGCTCGCCACGCTGGATCAGGCACTCGCCACCGCGGCCCGATCTGCCGGAGTCGATACGCCCGCAATCCCGTAAGCCACGCGTGCGGAATCCGCCAACATGTGCGGATGGATGACTTCTTCTCAGAACGGGCCGCAAAAAGATGGCCTGATCGTTCAGAACAACTTCTGAAAACCTAGGCGAAGAGTGACATTGTCCCGATCATAAAGATCGATGTTGGATTTCGTCTCGGTCATGCCGAGCGTGACTTCCGGCAAATAACCATTTCAGGAAAAAGCGCGATTGGAAGCGGTGATATGGAGGTTCCGATGCTGATCCTTGCGCCGTCTCTGGAAAATCGGATCCACCCCCTTGTAGCGGTTCTCCGATAGCGTGGCCACCGTCGACACATGCCAGTTCAAGCCAAACACGGTCTCATAGGCAAGCATCCCCTGGTGCGACTTCCAGCGTTGCCTGGGATCGTCGGGATGTTCCGTGGAAACCGTCCAGCCTGCGGTT
>JAPONY010000085.1 GCA_026713705.1 Gammaproteobacteria bacterium | reverse complement strand
TCATCGCGCCCAAGCCTTCTCGTTCCGACTGATCCAGGGTCACCGTATATCGTTTCATGGCTGCCAATCCTCCCATGCAGAATAACATCGGGGGATTTTAGCATCTAATGTACGACATTAGATGTATGACATGACACTAGCATCCACGGCTCCGATCCTGGTTCCGATGCCCGTCCAGAACCGGGGGTTCTCGGCGATGATCCTGTTCGATCCCCCCTTGCGCAAAGCCGGAATCGACCGGGTTGAATTCGATGAAGTCGCCTTGCGGACCGCCGGCATGGCCCGACGGCGTGGGCATCAGTTCCGGACAAGGGAAGAGTTCTCGGAATTGCTGCACTGCCTGCCGACTTTTACGCGCGTGCTGCCCGGGGTTCCGGAGCTCATGGCCGCAACAATATTGCGAAAGTCTGAAACCGGCGACGGCTACGAACTTCGCTGTCCCCGCGATTACGAGGCGCAAATCATCGAGTGGACGGGAAGCTACTCAATGCTGGTGGATTTCGATGCACTCCCTTGTCCGGCAAAGGTTATCGGTGCGGATCCCACCCTGCCGTACTCGTACCTGCCGTCCTACGCTTTGGACGACATCATGACCGTGGACTACGACTTCATCCCCGAAGCGACGCACCTGCTCCAATTGGAAAAACCGGAAGAGTGCGCTGCGGCGATACGCGAATTCATTGAGAAGCATGACTTGATGTAGAGCGGCGCAGGAGGCTCAAGCATCTTATTTTGGTGTTTCGACCCAATACCTCTGGCGCTGAAATGGATAGCCGGGCAATGGTATCCGGCGACGCACTTCCCCCGAAAACAGCCCGGCAAAAGAAATCGGGAGGCCTGCCCGATACGCCCCCGCAACTGTCTCTACGAACCTATCGGCTTCACTTCCTGACGCCTGCGCGTCAGCCAGGAGATTCGGCAGAACGACGGGTGCCTGCTCCGCAGATTCATCCACCAGCTCCTGCTGGATCATAGTGGCCATCGGATCCGACTCCGCCTGCGGGCCAATCTCCAGAATCACATCCACGCCCAGCTCCGCCAACGTTTCCACGCACCCTTGAAATGCAGCAGGCTCAAGGGCCTGTCGGCGCCAGTATGCTCCATCCAGCGCATCGTCAAGCCCGACCGTCTCTCCCGTGAGGCTGCTCACCAAAGTCAGGGACGGCGGCGAGATCGTCACGTCTGCAAGCAGGGCTTCCAGTTCATCCAAAGCCTGTCCGTTCTCCTCTCCTCCCTCGGGCAACGCCCCCATCAGTGCGCCGCGAGTCGCCGCGAACCGTAGCCCGTCCTCCAGGCTGAGCACCCCCGCCGCCTGCGCCGCCGCAATCTCCCCCAAGCTGTGACCGAGCACCATGTCCGGGCGCACCCCCACGCTCGCCCACAGCGCCGTCAACGCACACTCCAATGCATAGATCGCCGGCTGCACCCACGCCGGATCGTCCAGCTCCCCCGATCGACCGAACATCACGTCCAGCAACGATTCGTCCCGCTCCTCCCGAAGCAGCGCGTCGCACCGGTCCAGCACCGCCCGCACCACCGGCTCGCTCTCGTACAGCTCCTCGCCCATCCCGACCCACTGGCTTGCCTGCCCGGTGTACACGAACGCCACCTTCCCCGCCTCCCGCGGCTCCGGCTCGTCCGGCGCCTCCGCCAGTTCCGTCAGGCCGACCCGAAGCGATTCCGCATCGTTGAACACCACGCCTGCGCGGTGGGGGAAATGGCTCCGGCCCACCCCGGCCGTCCACGCCATGTCGGAAAGCAGCGGGTCCCCCGCATCCGCCGGGGAAAGATCCCCGCACTCGTCGAGCCAGTCCCGGTAGCGACCGGCCAACTCCCGCAGCGCCGGGCCCGACTTGCCCGACAACGGCAGCAGGCGCGTCCCGCGCCCGGCAACGGGTTCTTCAGCCTGCGGTTCCGTGACCGGCTTCGGGCTCCCCGCAACCCAATACCGCTCTCCCATGCTGGAAGCGGCCTCGTCCAAGGCCTCGTAGCCCTCCACCACGACATGCGCGTTCGTGCCCGAAAGCCCGAAAGCGCTTATCCCCGCCCGGGGTGGATGTCCCGAAGCATCCGGCCAGTCCGTCGCTTCCGAGATCACCCGTATGGGCAATTGGTCCCAATTGATGTGAGAGTTCGGGCTCTGGAAGTTCAGCTGCCCGGGGATCACCCTCCGTTGCATGGCCAGCAAAACCTTGATCAAACTTGCGACCCCTGCCGCCCACTCAAGGTGGCCGATATTCGGCTTGACTGATCCGATCAGGAGCGGATGGCCCATGTCGCGTCCTTCTCCGTATGCCGCAGCCGACGCACGCACCTCAATTGGGTCTCCCAGTTCCGACCCCGTGCCGTGGGCCTCTAGATAATCCACTTCCGACGGAGAGATTCCCGCTTGGGACAAAGCCTCCTTCATGACTTGCTCCTGTGCCGAACCGCTGGGTACCGTCAACCCCGCGCTGGCCCCGTTCTGGTTGACCGCAGAGCCTGCGACCACGCCCCAGATTCGGTCTCCATCCGCCTCCGCCTCGCTCAATCGCTTCAAAATCACCATCCCGCAACCTTCGCCCCGGACAAAACCATCCGCAGCCGAATCAAAAGTCCGGCACTGTCCGCTTCGCGACAACATCCCGAACTCCGCCATGAATTTCGTGACCGCAGGAGAGAGCGCGGCATGCACGCCCCCGGCCAAGGCCAAGTCCACTTCGCCCCGCTGCAGGCCGGCAACCGCCTGGTGCACCGAAACCAACGACGACGCACACGTCATGTCCAGCGGCACCGCCGGTCCCATGAAACCCAGCACAAATGCGATCCGTCCAACGGCGACGCTGCCGGTCGTCCCGAAGTAATTGCCCACGTCGCCGCCAGCCGAAACCAGATCCCGGTATTCGCTGCCCCCCACCCCGACATAGATTCCGGCGCGGTTGCCTTTCCACAGGCCCGGGTCGATCCCTGCGTCCTCGAATGCCTGCCAGCTCGTCTCCAGCAATAGTCTCTGTCGCGGGTCCATCGTCCGCGCTTCTATCGGCCTGATGCCGAAGAATCCAGCATCGAATTGATCGATCCCTTCAACGAATCCACCTCTCCGGAAAAAGATCTCGTCGGCGTCAGGATCTCCGACAGCCCCGCCCCAATGACCCGAGCCCGGGCGCCCGTCCGTCACCGCGCTGTCCCCCGCCTCAAGCTGACGCCAGAAGGCGGAAAGATCCGGTGCGCCGGGGAGCCGGCAAGCCATGCCCACCACCGCAATCCGGTCGTCTTCACGCCGCGGGGCGGATTGCCGGCTTGGCTCGGGCTGCGCCTCGGGTATCGCCGTGCCTTCGGCATCGCCCAATTCCTCGACCAGGTGGCCGGCAAGATCCGCGATGCTCGGATAGTCGAACACCAGCGTGTTGGGAGCCGTGTATTCTCCGGAAAGCGACTGATTCAGCCGATTCCGCAATTCCACGGCCATCAGTGAATCCATCCCCAGATCGAAGAACCCTACCGTCGGCGCTGGAGCCGACGGCAGCCGTTGCACCGCCTGCACTTCCTGTTGCAGGAACGAAACCATCAAGTCCATTCGCCCCGCTGCCGGCGTCTGCCTCAATCGAGTCAACAAATCATCCGATGACGCGACTGCCTCGTCATCCCCCTCCAGAGCATCGCTCAACAAATCCTCCAGCAGGGGCGGGCGACTCCCGATCGCTTCCCCGAACATCGCCCAGTCCACCGCCAACACCACGGAAGTCGCGGAATCCTGGCGCACCAGCTGATCAAATGCCTTGAGGCCCTGTTGCGGGGTAATCCAACTGGTGCCGAATGCCGCCAGTCGCTGGGCAATCCTCTCCCTTTGCTCCTCCGCCTCGCCAAGCCCCGACCATGCTCCCCAGGCGATCGCCTGGCCCGGAAGCCCCAGTGCACGGCGATGGGCGGCAAGTTGGTCGAGGAATACGTTGGCCGCCGCATGGTTTGCCTGGCCCGGATTGCCCATAATGCCGGCCACGCTTGAGAACAGGATGAACAGATCCAGGTCGCGATTCACGGTCGCCCGGTGCAGATGCCAGGCTCCCAGCATCTTCGGCCACAGCACTTTCTCGAAATTCTCCCAGGTCTGATTCCCGAGTGCGCTGTCCGACAACACGCCCACGCTGTGAATAATCCCTCCCAAAGGCGGCAGGTTCTGATCCATGCACGCCAGCATTTCGTCTACGGCCTTCGCGTCCGTTACGTCGGCCAGTTCCACCTGCACCGTAAATCCGCGGTCGCGCAAGGACGCGATGGCCTCTTCGACCTCGGGGTCCGGATCCCGCCGGCCGTTCAACACGATCGCTCCAGCCCCCCGGTCAGCGAGCCAGCCCGCCACCGCACACCCGATCCCGCCCAGGCCCCCGGTCACCAGGTAGGTGCGGTCCTGACGCAATTGCCCCCGCTCAAGCGGCGAGGTGGTCAGAACGATCTTGCCGATGTGCCGGGCGGCGCGCATGAACTTGATTGCCGGTCCCGTTTCGGCGAGCGACCACCGGCTGTGGGTCAGCGGAGTCAGCTCCCCTTCTGCCAGCCGTGCCATCACGCGCCTCAGGGCATCCCCGGGTTGCGCCGGGCCGTCTTCTTTCAGAACATCCAACATCAGAATGAAGTAGGCGGCATCCGGTCGCGCCTCCTTCATTTCATCCGGGCTCAGGATGCCCACGCGGGCCAGTTCCACAAAACGGCCGCCCTGCGCCATACAGGACAGGCTCGCCTCAATGAAACCCTCTCCGGTCAGGCTATTCAGCACCACATCCACCCCCGCGCCATCCGTGGCTTCGAGGATTTCCCTGCCGAATGCCGTCTGACGACTGTCGAAGACATGCTCCACACCCAACGACCGGAGATACGCCTGCTTCGGGGCGCTCGCCGTCGCGAACACTTCTGCGCCGGCAGCCTGCGCCAACTGTATGGCGGCCAGTCCCACTCCCCCCGCGCCCGCATGAATCAGCACCCGGTCGCCAGCCTTCAATTCCGCGAGATCGAAAGACAGTAGGGCCGATACGAATGCGGTCGGCATCGTTGCAAGGGCCGTGATCGAAATCCCCGGCGGAACCGGTGCCACCATCTCTTCGCGCATCACCGCCTCCGACCCGAATGTGCCGAATGCCAATGCAGTCACGCAATCGCCGACCGAGACGGTGGACACATCCGACCCGACTTCGAGCACGCGGCCGCACACCTCGCCGCCCAGCAACCCGGCATCAATCATCCCAATCGCACGAAACATGTCCCAGAAGTTGAGCCCGGCTGCCTCAACCGCCACACGGACTTCCTTCGGCTCCAAGGTGCGCGCCGGCAGCGGCTCCACCCGCAATTTCTCAAGCGCGCCTTCCGCGTCGGGCTCCAGCATCCAGCCTGAGTCCTCAGGCAAGGTCAGCCGCTCCGTTCCGCTGCCAAACCGAATCAGGCGGGCAACCTGGCGGCGACCGACACGGTACGCAACCTGGGTCTCGGCGTCGGGATACAGCAGTTCGTTGGCAAGATCGGCAAGCGGCGCACTCTCTCCGGGATCTAGGTCAATCATCCTCGGTTGCAGTTGGGCGGCCTCCCGCGCCACCACTTTCCCGAACCCCCACAGCGTTGCGCCGGCAAGTTCCCCGGTTCGCTCTTTCTCAAGGACCTGCGCGCCCCGCGTAACCAGCCACAGGCCCTTCGCCGGCATGGCGTCGGCATCCGTCAGGCCTTGCACCAGCGCCAGCGCACTCGCCCCGGCCTGCTTGGCGTCCCCTGCCATTTCTCCGGTCGTCGCATGGATTCCGTGACCGTCCAGCGCCACGCAGTGGACCGCCCCGTTGAGTGGCACGTCCTTGGGCAAACCTTCCGCCAGGGATTGCCATGACTCTCGGCGGTCGACCTCCAAAGAGGTCCGGATGATCTTGGAACCGTCTTCCGCCGGCTCTGCGTCTGCCTGCGCTTCCTCGCCCACCAGAACGACCGTCTGGTTGCGCGCCGCAAGATCCGTGGCCAAATCCTCCGCCACGCCCCCGCGATCCGCAACCAGGATCCATGCGCCCGCCGGCTCGACCACTTCCGCCGGCCCCTGCGCCACAATGACTCCCCGATCCGGTCTTTCGGCAGGATCGGACCGGTTCACCCCCAACACCTCGACATCGGAAAATTCCGCGTCGCTGAATGCCTGCCGCCACACCTCGGGGCTGGCCAAGGCATGGTGCGGACGATAGGCGTCGGCAAACCTCCACCAACCGTCCAGTTGTCCGAAGGTCAGGTCCAACCATCCCTGGCCGCGAAGGTTCTCCAGCGCCACCAACTGGCCCGATGGCGCGAGAAGCTCCCGGCAATGCGCCAGCGTCTCCTCCAAGTACCGCGTGGCATGCAGGACGTTGGACGCGATCAGCAAGTCATAGCCATGGGCATCGAATCCTTGTTCGATCGGGTTTTTCTCGATATCCAGCACCCGGTAGTCGATGGATGCGCCGCTTCCCTGAAAGCGCGCTTCCGCCTCCGAGAAGAAGCCGGCCGAAATGTCCGTGTAGACGTAGTCGAATCGCCCTTCCGGAAGCTCCGGCAGCACCGACGCCGTCGCCGAACCCGTGCCCGCCCCGATCTCCAGAACCCGTAGCCGTCGCCCATCGGGAACCTCCTTCATGAGGGTCGCGACCGCGTCCCCCAGCATTCGGTTTGCCGCGCGCGCCACCGGCGCTTTCATGTACAGGTCGGCGGCGGTCGGTTCTCCGCTGCTGAACAGCAGCGACAGGGAATCTTCGCGGCCCAGCAGCACCTCCGACAAGGCGCCGCCGCATCGGCGGAACAGCCCGATTTCATTCGAGCCATGCGAATATCTCGCGGCTATCTGGATGACAAATTCCTGGGGATCGCCCGAGATCTCCTCCGGCAGCGGGTCCCCGGAGCCGACCGCCACCGAAAAACCGTCGCCGACGGCTTCCAGCACCCCGGATTTGGCCAGCATTTCGAGCATCCGCCGAAACAGGCGCTTGTGAACTTCCAGGACGCCCAAGCGTTCCCTCAGTTCCTCGGAGTCCACCGCCGTACCCGCCGTACGTTCCCATCCCAACTTCTCCAGAGTCCAGAGCGCATAGAAACGCGACAGCCGCTCCAGGTCTTCCAGCAAGGCGGCCCTGTCCTCGGCCCCGACGCCTTCATCCGCCAAGTACCGGGTGAACGGATCAGATTCGGCTGCAATAGCGGTCGGGGTCGGGAAAAAATCTGCAGGGGGCATTCCCGGCGCAAGGGCACAGTCCCGCCACACGGTCTCGTACAGAAAGTCCTCTACGCCCTCCACTGCTGCAAGCAACGCCGCCCGAGTCGCTCGTTTTACCGTGTACCCGTTCAGTTCTCCGATCAGGGTTCCGCCCGGGTCGTAAATCCGCATGTCGCCCGTAAGCACTTCCGGGGGTTCGTCGGTTTCCGAATCGGAGGGCCGGGAGTCTTCTCGCATGCACACGTGGCAAACCAGTCGGTCCGGCAAACGCCCTGCCAGCCATAACCGCTCCCAACCGAACGGCAGATAGGTGCCGCCAGCCTCCGCTGCATTGCGCGCGATCGCCACGACCTGGAAGCAACCGTCGAGCAGGAGCGGGTGCACCTCCAAACCGTCCCGGCCGCAAGCTTCAGGGAAAACCACCTCACCCAGCGCTTCGCCCGCCCGCGACCAGGCCTTCTCCAGTGTACGGAACGATAGCCCGAGGTCGATCCCGGCCTCGGCCCTGGCCCGGTAAAAGGCGGACATGTCTTCCGCCGCCAAGTCCGCCTTCAAACCCTCCAGATCGACCTGCGGCGGAGTTTCCGACCCGCTGGAGCCGGGCGCCGACGGAATTCCTCCCTCCGCGTGCAATATCCACTCTCCGTCGTCTCCCTGGCTGAACACCTGGAAGCGACGTGACAATGTCTCTTCGACATCATCAAGCAGGATTTGCATCTTTCTTCCGTCGTCCGCTCCACCCTCGGAGCTTTCTTTTGCAAAAACCAACGGGTTGTGCAGCTGCATGTCCTCGACGACGGCCGAGCCTGCGCCTTCGGCGGCGGAAGCCGATGCCGCCATGACCCCGTAGAGCGCGCCCGGAGCCACCAGCCGCCCGAATACCCGATGGTCACTCAGCCAAGCCGGGTCCGAAGGGTAAATCTCGGTCTCGAAAGTCGTCCCTCCACGAGCGGATTCGTGCCGGCTGCCCAGCAGGGGATGGCCGGCATCCTGCCGACGGCGCCTTGAGGCCTGGACCCAGTAGCTCTCGTATTGGAACGGATAACCCGGCAGCGCGATTCGGCGCCGCGTCTCCCCCGAAAAAAGCCCTTCAAAACGGATAGGCAACCCTGCCTTGTACGCTCCCGAAACCGCACGGACGAACGCGCCGCGAACTTCCGACGCCGGAGCATCGCGCGACGGGCGCACGAGACTCGAAAGCGCCGTTGGCGCCCCTCCCGCCGATTCCGGCCACGCCATGAGCGTCATGGGGCCCAGCACGGTATGAGGGCCAATCTCCACGATGATTTCCGTTCCCAGCTCGGCAAGCGTCTCCACGGCACGGCGAAACGCCACCGGCTCGCGCATCTGCCGGCGCCAATACGCCTTATCGAGCGCCTTGCCCGGCCCAGCCTCCTGACCCGTCACGTTGCTCACCAAGGGAAGCGATGGCGAGGCAAACTTCATGCTCTCGAGGAGCGGATCCAAACCTTCCAAGGCCGGATCCACCATGGGGCTGTGATACGCGGGACTCTTCCTCAGCTGTTTCGCCTGGATTTCCTCCGACTCGAAGCGTTGCAGAATCGCTTCCACTTCGGCCTTCGGGCCGCTAATCACCTGGTGGGCACCGTTATCGGCGGCAATGCACAGGCCAACGCTCTCGGATGCCGCATTGTGTTCGTCCAGCGCCTCCGCCACTTTGGATCCCGGCGCAAACACCGCCGCCATCGCCCCTTCGCCAGGCAACGCCCCCATCAGTGCGCCGCGAGTCGCCGCGAACCGCAGGCCGTCCTCCAGGCTGAACCCCCCCGCCGCCTGCGCCGCCGCAATCTCCCCCAGACTGTGCCCCAGCACCACGTCCGGGCGCACCCCCACGCTCGTCCACAGCGCCGTCAACGCACACTCCAATGCATAGATCGCCGGCTGCACCCACGCCGGATCGTCCAGCTCCCCCGACCGACCGAACATCACGTCCAGCAACGACTCGCCCCGCTCCTCCCGGAGCAGCGCGTCGCACCAGTCCAGCACCGCCCGCACCACCGGCTCGCTCTCGTACAACTCCTCGCCCATCCCGACCCACTGGCTCGCCTGCCCGGTGTATACGAACGCCACCTTCCCCGCCTCCCGCGGCTCCACCTCGTCCGACGCTTCTGTCAGTTCCGCCAGGCCGACCCGAAGCGATTCCGCATCGTTGAACACCACGCCTGCGCGGTGCGGGAAGTGGCTCCGGCCCACCCCGGCCGTCCACGCCATGTCGGAAAGCAGCGGGTCTCCCGCATCCGCCGGGGAAAGATCCCCGCACTCGTCGAGCCAGTCCCGATAGCGACCGGCCAACTCCCGCAGCGCCGGGCCCGACTTGCCCGATAACGGCAGCAGGCGCGTTCCGCGCCCGGCGACAGGCTCTTCGGCCGGCGGTTCCGCGACCGACACCGGCACCAAGACGGCAACCGACTTCGGCCTGCCTGCGGCCCGGTACTGTTTACCGGCATCGGAATCAGCACCGTCCAAGGTTTCGTACCCCTCCACCACGACATGCGCGTTCGTGCCCGACCATCCGAACCCGCTCACTCCCGCCAACGGGGGGCGATCCGGATGAGTCGGCCAGTCCGTCGGCTCCGACGTCACCCGTAACGGCAATCGCTCCCAGTCTATTTGCGGGCTGGGGTTCTGGAAATGCAGGTGCTTCGGAATGATTTTGTGATTCATGGCCAGCAGGACCTTGATCAGGCCCGCGACCCCTGCCGCCGCCTCCAGGTGGCCGACGTTTGTCTTCACCGAGCCAACCAACAGCGGGTGGTCCGCTTCACGCTCCTTGCCATAGGCCGTCCCCATTGCCTGCGCCTCGATCGGGTCGCCGACTTCCGTCCCCGTCCCGTGAGCCTCGACATAATCCACCTGGGAGGCCGAAACCCCTGCACGATGCAGTGCTGCCTCGATGACTCCCTGCTGTGCCGCCCCGCTGGGCACCGTCAGCCCGGGGCTTGCCCCGTCCTGGTTCAATGCGGAACCCCGAATGACTCCCCAGATCCGGTCCCCGTCCGCCTCCGCTTCGCTGAGTCGCTTCAAAACAATGATCCCGCAACCCTCCCCGCGCACGTATCCATTTGCCGCCGCGTCAAACGTCTTGCAGCGCCCGTCCGGCGACAGCATCCCGGCATTCGCGCGAAATTCCAGCAGCTTCCCGGAAAGAATCGTGTGCACGCCTCCCGCCAAGGCGAGATCCGCCTCGCCTCGCTGCAGCCCCGTTACGGCCTGATGTGTCGCGACCAGCGAAGATGAGCAAGCGGTATCCACTGCCATCGCCGGCCCCTCCAGACCCAGCACGTAAGCGACCCGCCCGATAGCGGTATTGAAGGAAGTGCCGGTCACCGAGTAAAGGCTGACCGCAGGCTCGGAAGTATCGCTGATGTCCAGGATCAGGTTCCGGTATTCGTTGTTGCTGATCCCTGCATAGACTCCGGTGCGGCTGCCCTTGAGCCGGTCCGGATCTACCCCCGCATCCTCAAGGGCTCGCCAACTGGTCTCCAGCATCAATCGTTGCTGCGGGTCCAACAGCTGCGCTTCGACCGGCGAGATGCGGAAAAATGCGGCATCGAACTGGTCCAGCCGGTCGAGGTAGGCACCAAAGCGGCAGGCCCTGGCCTGAACCGAAGAGTCCGGGAAAAGCTCGCCGATGCGCCCGATGCCGGAACCCGGAACGCCTTCTATCACGGCACACTCCCCGGCTTCCAGTTGACGCCAGAAGGCAGAAAGATTGTCCGCGCCAGGGAACCGGCACGCCATCCCGACGATCGCGATAGGCTGCCCGGTTTCAAAGGTTTTGGATTCGTGGGCCATTTATCTAAGCTAAAAGAATCTGAACTTACTGACTAAACTAAAACAAGGCCCGCCGATCAAATCGAGCCCCAAAAATCCACGTGTTTCATGTCCTCGCCTTAGGCTCTCCGAACCACAATTTCAATTATAGTGCCCCCTCCTGAAGCACCTTGAATTCCACTGACAACTACAAATTCAGCCTCCTGGAGATGGTCGGTCGGCAGGAACCACGTCCAGCAACCGGACGCCCGCCAACCGCGCTGCGGCCAGAATCACGAGCTCCCGGTCGGACGCAGCGGCCGGACGCAGGAAATCCGCTTCACGCACCTCGACATAATCCGGTTCGAACCCCAGCTCGACCAAGGCCTCAAACGCCTGCCGCTGTACCTGTTCCACATCAAGTCCTTCCTTGACGAATCCCGCAGCCGCTTCCAAAGTCCGATGCAGCTCGGCCGCCCGCTCGCGCGACTGGGAGTTCAGTCTTCGGTTCCTTGAACTCATGGCGAGCCCGTCCGGCTCGCGGACTACCGGAGCGGCGATGATTTGCACCGGCGGTTGACGCGCCTCTGCCAGGCGCCGCACCAACACCAGCTGCTGGTAATCCTTCTCGCCGAACACCGCGGCAGTCGGTTCCACCTGGTCGAACAGCCGACTGACCACCGCCGCCACCGCAGTCAGGTGTCCCGGGCGGTACTGCCCTTCCAGCACCTCCGTCAAGCCCGGCATCTCGAACGCGTCCAGCCGGGGAGCCTCGCCGCCCCACACCGCCTGTTCGTCCGGGGCATACGTCAGATCCACCCCCGCCTGGCGCAACTGTTCGAAATCCTTTTCCTCATCGCGCGGGTAGTTGGAGAAATCCTCCGGATCATCGAACTGGTGGCGGTTAACGAAAACGGTAGCCAGCACGGCACCGGGGCTTTGCCGCGCGTAGTCGATCAGGCTCAGGTGACCGGCGTGCAGACCGCCCATGGTCGGCACCAGCGTCCGCTCTTTGGGTTGCCGGGCAAGCGCGGCTTCAAGTTGCGCCGCCGTGCGGCACAGGATCATGGGAAGGACCCGGAATGAACTGCTTCGACGTAGGCCCGAACCGCATCCGCGATGCCGTCGCCCGAATCCATGAAACTGCGTGCGTGTTTCGGCATCGGATCGGTCAGCCCCAGCAGGTCGTGCAGCACCAGGATCTGCCCATCGCAAGCCGCCCCGGAGCCAATACCGATCACCGGAATTCCTGCACGCTCGGTGATTTCCGCAGCCAGATCATCCACCACGCATTCCAGAAGCAACAAATCCGCCCCCGCCTGCTCCAGCGCAAGCGCCGTCTCCCGCAGTTCCGCAGCTTCGTCGGGAGTGCGCCCATGCCGCCGGACGCGATCCATCTGGGTCAGGCTCTGCGGGCGCAGGCCCAGATGCGCGCAGACCGGCAACCCTTGCTCGGACAGGCCGCGCACGATCTCGACCTGCTCTTGGGAAGCCTCGAGCTTGACCATCTGTGCGCCACCCTCCTGCATCAGCCGCGCAGCGTTAGCCTGTGCCGTGGGCACGTCGCAGCAACTCATGAATGGCAGATCGCTGATCAGCAGGGCGCGCCGCACCCCGCGGGAAGCACATCGCGTGTGATAGACCATATCGTCCATCGTCACCGGCTGGGTGGTGCCATGCCCCTGAATGACCATGCCAAGAGAATCACCGACCAAGATGAACTCGACTCCGCATGCATCCAGCACACGCGCGAATGTTGCGTCGTAGGCCGTCAGACCGGCAAACCGGCGCTTGCCCTCCTGAGCCATCCGGCGCAGAGTGTCGAGTGTCACAAGGTTGTCCGGCTCGCCCATGTCCCTGTCGACAATGTTACCGATCGGATGCGACCATGTCGCCCAGCATCCCCTCCGGCTGGCCTGGATCCAGAAAATACTGGCCGGGTCGGGTCACCCCGTCCAGCGCAGTCAACAGGCTTTGATAGTCCTGTAGGCTCTCCGCCAGATTGGTGCAGGACGTATCGACAGTCAGTACGGTCCCGGAGTAGTTGCGGAAATGTTCTGCCATCAGCGCCGACAATGCCTCCAAGAATTCCGGGCGCACCGCGTGCTCAAACGATCGCCCCCGCATCGCAATCCGTTCCAGCAGAA
Source organism: Gammaproteobacteria bacterium (assembly GCA_026713705.1). Lineage (GTDB taxonomy): Bacteria > Pseudomonadota > Gammaproteobacteria > Poriferisulfidales > Poriferisulfidaceae > Poriferisulfidus. The sequence goes on along the minus strand of JAPONY010000085.1, from coordinate 5,190 downwards.
TCGAGACCGGAGCCTGCAGGTAGATCACCAGGTCCGGATGCGGCAAACCGGCAGACATGTGAGTATATACGCTGAGCCATAGGTCATATTCGTCGCCCTGCAGCGACAAACGGGAGAACCAGTCGCTTTTCTCGAAGACATAGTCTGTGAAAGCGCGTTGCTGGAACAGGTCCGCCTGGTTCAACTGCCGCAGCTGGCAGGCCCGGCTGGTCAGGAAATGCAACTGCGCGGCCAAGGCGGTTTTCTCCGGGGTCTTGAAAAAATCCTGGAGGAAAGGGTTCTCCTGGTAGTTCTCCAGTATTAGCCGGCCGTTGAAGTCTGCCGCCAAGCGGTTGCACAACGTGGTTTTGCCGACCCCCATCGGCCCCTCCACGGCAATCAGGCGTGCCGAAGCAGGCAGGCTTTGGCAGGCCCCCATCCGGTCCACCCGGGAATACCTGCACGCCTGCAACAACTTCGACACGGCGCCCCGGCCGGGCACCTCCAGGTCTGCGTTCAGTTCGCGCAACGGCGCCAGTACAAACGCCCGCTCATGCAGGCCCGGATGAGGCAATGTCAGGGTCTTGTTGTCGATACGCTCCTGTCCCCACAGGAGCAGGTCCAGATCCAGTGTCCGCGAGGCCCAGTGCTCATGCTGCTCTTCCCGCCCATGCTGGCGTTCAATCTCCTGGAGCTCGTGGAATAGCTGATCCGGTCCCAGATCGGTTTCGACCTGCACGACCGCATTGATGTAGTCCGGCTGGTCCAGTCCTCCCATCGGCGGGCTCCGGTAGAGACCCGAAGAAGCGCACAGGCGGACCTGGGAGATCTGCCCCAACTCACGTACCGCAGAGCGAACTTGCTCGACCGGCTCGTCCAGGTTGCTGCCAAGGCCGATGTAGATGCCGTCCTGGAGCATGATTATCTCCGGCGGCGACGGCGGCGGCGGCGCGGCGCATCGCCAGGCCCCACCGTGTACTTTTCCTGGGCCTGCGTCCAGGCTTGATAAGCTCCCTGCAATCGTTCATCCCCGATCGCACGCAAGCCAAGAAAATCATAGGCCGCACGGAACGTGCTGCGTGACATCACCCGCTCCGGGTGGCCGCGCGGGCCCGCCTCCAGTTGCGGTTGGCGGATCCAGATCTCGCGAATCATCTGAGCATGACGAAACGGAATGCTGATGGTCCTCACCTGATGCTCCAGGGCCCGGTCGGCGCATACCGCCAACGCGTCGCGCGGGCTGAATTCTCCCGGTTCCAGTTCATCCAGCAACTGACGCACATATGGCCACATCACCACCGCATAGGCGAAAGCCGGAGACACCGGCTTGCCCGAGTGCACCCGTTCATCCGTGTTGGCCAATGCCAAGCGGATAAACTCCAGACCCTCCGGATGATCCCGCTCCAAGGCCGCCTCGGTGCGCGGGAACAATCGGTCCAGCAATTTCTTTTCGCGCAACAGGTCGAACGTGCGCTCGGCAGCGCCGCTGTGCAGGAGCTTGATGCCCTCATCAAACAGTCTCGCCGGTGAAATGGCATCGAGCAATTCCGCCAGATCGGGAATCAATTGCTCCATGGCCGGGTCGAGTCGGAAGTCCAGCTTGGCCGCGAAACGCACGGCCCTCAGCAACCGGACCGGATCCTCGCGGAAACGCACCGCAGGCTTGCCGATCATGCGCAGATGGCGGTGCTTCAGGTCCTTGACCCCGCCGACGAAGTCCAGCACGGTATTGTGGATCGGGTCGTAGAACAGGGAATTGACCGTGAAGTCCCGCCGTACCGCATCGCGGTCAATCGTCCCGTACGCATTGTCGCGAAGAATCCGCCCCCCTAAGGTCACCGAGACATGGGCGCGCCCGGAACGCGAGCGGTGCCCCCCCCGGAACGTTGCAACTTCGATCATCTCCCGACCCACATGCACATGTGCAAGCCTGAACCGCCGACCAACGATGCGGCAGCGGTCAAACAGGTTTTTCACCTGCTCGGGGCGGGCGTCCGTGGCAATGTCGAAGTCCTTCGGATGCAGGCCCAGCATCAGGTCGCGCACCCCGCCGCCGACGATATAGGCCTCGTAACCCCCTTCGACCAGAACTTCCACCACATGCCGGGCGGACTTGGAAACCTCGGAGGGATCAATGCCGTGCTCGCCGGCCTCCACGACCCGCGGGTTGCCGTTCGCACGCTTCTTGACGGCATCGGACAGGCGGTTGAACAGTTTTTTGGCCATAAACAGGCGCTTGCTCCAACAGGAGCTGGCGAATTTGATATTTTACCGCTTCGGAGAGTACCGTGAAGAAAACTGTGCGGGTTCAGGACATATGGAAACATGCCCTGTTTGGCGATCGCTGCGTAATAGACTCCAGCGGGGTTTTCGGGTCGAGGCTTAGTATCGGCAGGACGATTGGCGGTTCCTCAAAAATCTAGGCCGCAGTAATGCCCACGGCATCCGCCGCTTCGCGCATCCGGCGGTCAAGCGTTGCCAAAGGCAAGCTACGCCGGGAAGCCACTTCCAAATACGCGGCGTCATAGACAGTCAGTTTGAACTGGCGAGCCAAACCGAATAGCAACGATTCATCATGGCGATCATCAATTTCAATATTCAGTTTGAGAATATCTGCCAAAGTATCCGAAACTTTTTGCTTTGAAATCCGGCCACTCCGCTCATTTGCCAGCAGAGCATTGCGCAACTCGTACCACCATATGCGAGGGACGACACAGCCTTGTTCAATGGCATGCCGCATCGCGACGGTTGCCATCGGGTCATCTTCGTCGCCCATGCATTGAGCGACGAAGACAGAATTGTCTATGACGATCAATAGCGGTGTCCTTCGTGTACCAAAGCCATCAATTCGGACAAAGGTGCGAGTTTGATGTGCTTGCGGCGTTCAATAATCCGTTCAAGTGCCTCACGTGCCTGCTCTTGATCCGTAGCCACGGGGATCAGTTTGGCCACGGGCTTGCCGTGTCGGGTAATGGTCAGACGTTCGCCACGCACCACGCGGTCCAGCAGTTTGGGCAGGTGTGTCTTGGCCTCATAGGCGCCGATCGTTTCCATTATCATCTCCCGGACAAATCAATTTAGACCAGATTATACGACTAGTCCGAATTGATCGCAATGCTATTGGTCATTTTAACTTTACGAAAATAGGTGCCCCTCAGCATCGCCCAGACCCAATCCCTGCACTGAATCATTCCTTTCGAAAGCCAATCCAATCCATGTGGGCGATAGCCATACAATTCGTAAAACTCCTATGAACCCCCTTCCGTCTGTCCCTCCCTCTCGCCGCCACTGTATATACCGCTTTTGTGCCATTCTCGTGTAAAATAACAATGGTTTTCATGGCGGGAACTAATACCTGATACGGAGACTTGACATGAGCACAACCGCCCTCTATCAGATTCTTGTCGATCTTGGCGTTGAAAAAGAAAAGGCGGAGAGAGCGCTGGCAACTCTTGCATGTGAAGAGCAGGTTGCGACTAAATCTGATTTGGCCAATCTTGCTGAGAAAATAACGTGGCGCATGGTGATTATGACAGGTATTATCATTGCTTCTGTTGGCCTTATTACCAGACTGTAATCCAGTAGAAAATTCTTTATCGGTGATAGTCTTTCCAACCATCCCAAAATAAGTCGTCCAATTGCTTGTGGCGGTGAAGCCCCGGCGCGTCTCCGATTAACTCAACGACAAGGCCGAGCCCTGCCAGGTCGTCGTACCCTGTGCCACCCGGCGCTCCCTGAACGCCCCGAACGACAGTAGATCCACCACCGCACCCGATTCGTTCGTCACCACGCCCACCGAGCCCAGGTGGTCCGGGTGCAGGTAGCGCAGCTCCGCGCTGGAGCCCGCCGCCTCGCTCGCCGTCTCCACCGCGATGCGCACGCCCCCGCGAAGATGTCGTGCACGTGCTCCGTCGCCGCGCCGGTCTTCTCCACCTGCTCGTACAGCCCGCCCACGCAGGTTACCACCTCCGTCACCGCGCCCTTCACCTTCACCTGCCGCACCCGCTTGCGCTCCGGACCGTACTCGAAGGTGCTCGTGGTCGAACCCTTCGCCATCGTGCGCGGCTTCTGGAAGCTGGTCCAGGTCAGCGTCCGCCCTGTCACGCAGATTCTGGGCATTTCGGCTTTCATGGGTATGTAACACCTTGAAAATACGATACACTTGCCAAAACAGCCGGGCCGTTAATCTTATGGCTAGCCGATACAAGTTCGAAGTCGCCACCCAGCCATTCGTCATTACCGAATGCCAGCGTCTGCGCTACCAGGTTTTCGCGTTGGAGATGGGGGCGTCCCTGGAAAGTGCCGCAGAGCAAATCGATTCGGATCCCTATGATCCATTCTGCCGTCACCTGACCGTATCCGACACGGTCACCGGTAACATCGTGGCCTGCACCCGGATTCTCTCGGACGAGGATGTTCCACAGGCCGGAGGCTTCTACACCCAGTCGGAATTCAAACTGGGGCACTTGCGCAGCCTCCCCGGAAAGAAACTGGAAGTCGGACGCACCTGCGTGCACCCCGAGCATCGCAACGGCGGAGCCATCACCTGCCTGTGGCTTGGCCTCGCGGAATTCATGCTGTCCCAGAATTATGATTACCTGTTCGGGTGTGCCAGCGTAGGCATGTCGGACGGAGGCCGTCAGGCTCATGTCATCTACCAGAACGCGCTGGAACGCGGCCTGGTGAATCTGGATCTGGACGTCCACCCGCGTGTCCCTCTGCCCGAACCGGATCAGCCTGCCATGGATGCGACCATTGAGCTTTCCGACTCGGTTCGGGAGATCCTGCCACCCTTGCTGAAAGCCTACCTGAATCTCGGCGCGGAAATCTGCGGTACGCCATGCTGGGACAGAAAATTCAACGTGGCCGACATGCTGGTGCTCCTCAACCGCGCCAACATCGCGCCGCGCTACGTGCGCCGCTTCCTCAAAGACACCCAGACGCCAGCGAATACATACCGGACCTAAACACTCTCACTCTCACTCACACTCACACTCACACTCACTATTCCACGGCGGCCCTGGGTGGTACAATTCGATACCACATTGATGGCACGGAAGTCCTTGGGAGTTAACCCCTTCTCGCGCCCGATATCAGGCCGGACGATAACCTAATGAATCACAAAGGATTTATGCCAGCACATTCGGGTCGGGAAGTGGCATTTTCCTTTTTGAATGCCATTGCCCCCCCCCCCCCTCAATGGCATTGACT
>JAPONY010000084.1 GCA_026713705.1 Gammaproteobacteria bacterium | reverse complement strand
TTGTGCAGCACCTGAACGCAGGTCTCAAGCAACGGTTCCTCGACCACCACCGAAATCTTGATCTCCGAAGTAGAGATCATGGAAATGTTCACGCCGGCCTCGGCCAGCACCTCGAACATGCGGCTCGCGATCCCCGCATGCGAGCGCATCCCGACCCCGACCAGCGACACCTTGACGATGTCCCGGTTGCCGCGGGTCTCGCGCGCGCCGAGTTCGCCGCCGACCCGCTCCAGGATCTCCAGCGCCTTGGCGTAGTCGTTGCGGTGCACCGTGAAGGTGAAGTCGGCCGTGCCGTCCTGCCCGACGTTCTGCACGATCATGTCCACCTCGATGTGCGCATCGGCGATCGGCCCCAGGATGCGGGCGGCAACGCCCGGCGTATCCGGCACGCCGGTGATGGTCAACTGCGCCTCGTCGCGATTGTGCGCGATGCCGGCGATAGTGGCCTGCTCCATGTTTTCAGCCTCCTCTGAGATCAGCGTTCCGGAACCAGCTCCGAATGTGGAAAGAACCCGGAGTGGAACATTGTACTTTTCCGCGAACAGCACCGAACGCAACTGCAGCACCCTGGATCCGAGCCCGGACATCTCCAGCATTTCCTCGTAGGTGAGATGTTCCAGCCTGCGCGCTTCCGGCACGAGCCTGGGATCGGCCGTGTACACCCCCTCGACATCGGTGTAGATGTGGCATTCGTCCGCACCCAGCGAGGCCGCCAGCGCAACCGCGGTCGTGTCCGACCCGCCCCGGCCCAGAGTCGTGACCCGACCGGACTCGTCCATGCCCTGGAATCCGGCCACCACCACCACCTGCTCCTCGTCCAGCAGACCATTCAGACGGTCGCTGTCGATGTTCTTGATCCGGGCCTTGTTGGCCTGCCCTTCCGTCAGGATGCCCGCCTGCCGCCCGGTCAGCGCCACGGCCGGGCACCCGAGCGCCTGCAGTGCCAGCGACAGCAGCGCGATGCTGACCCGTTCGCCGGACGACAGCAGCAGATCCAGTGCGGGACCCGCAGGCTGCGAACTGACCTGGCGCGCCAGCGACATCAGATGGTCGGTCTCCCCGCCCATCGCGGACAGCACCACCACCAGGCGATGCCCCTGGCTATGCTGCTCCTGAAGCCGTTCGGCGATGGACAAGAGTTTCTCGGTGCTGGCCACCGACGTCCCGCCATACTTCTGTACCCAGAGGCTCATGTCAGTTCAGCCTCTCGCGAACCCATTGCGGAATCGACTCCAGTGCCTCCTTCAAAGCCTGCGGGGAGTTCCCTCCGGCCTGCGCCATGTCTGCACGGCCACCACCCTTCCCGCCGACCTGCACGGCCACAGAATTGACCAGATCCCCGGCCTTGATCCGCTCGGTCTGATCCGAGGTTACCCCAGCCACCAACGAGACCTTTTCTCCCTCGACCGATGCCAGCACGATCACGGCGCTGCCGAGCTTGTCCTTAAGTTGATCCAGCATACTGCGCATCGATTTGATGTCGGCATCCACCTGGGCACTCAACACCTTGATGCCGTCGATCTCCACCGCCTGCTGCGCCAGATCCCCACCGGCCTGGTGCGCTTGCCGGCTCTTGATTCGTTCCAGTTCCTTCTCGAGATTCTGGTTCTGATCGACCAGACGCTCAAGCTTCTCTCGGAAATTGTCCGGCACGGCACGGATCAACTCGGCTGTGTTGCGCAGCAACTCTTTCTGCTCCCAGACCCAGCGGTGCGCCACCGCCCCGGTCAGAGCCTCGATCCGCCGCACGCCGGAGGCGATGCCCGACTCGCCGACGATGCAGAAAAATCCGATGTCCCCGGTCCGTGAAACATGCGTGCCCCCGCACAACTCCATCGAGAAGTCGCCCATTCGCAACACCCGGACTTCATCGCCGTACTTGTCGCCAAAAAACGCGAGCGCCCCGGCATCCAGCGCCTCCCGGAACGGCATCACCGTCGGTTCCGCCTCGTAGTTTTGCCGGATCGCGGCGTTGACCATCTCCTCGATCCTGTGCAGTTCCTCCATCGTGACGGGCTGCGGGTGCGAGAAATCGAAGCGCAGCCGGTCCGGAGCGACCAGCGAGCCTTTCTGCATCACGTGGGCACCGAGAACCTCGCGCAGGGCCGCATGCATCAGATGCGTGGCGGAATGGTTGAGCACGATCGACTGGCGGCGCTCCGCGTCCACTTCCGCAGTCACCGAATCGCCGACCTTCAGGCTTCCTTCCCGCAGTCGGCCCAGATGCAAATGAGCCTGCCCGTGCTTTTGCGTGTCGTGAACCTCGAACCGGCTAGCCGTGCCACGCAGCCATCCGGTATCGCCGACCTGCCCGCCCGACTCGGCGTAGAACGGGGTCTCCTCCAGCACCGCCACCGCATCGGCGCCCGCCTCCACCTCCTGTACGCTTCGGCCATCGGCATAAAGCGCGGCCACCGAACTGTCCTGGGCGACCTGTTCGTACCCGCTGAAGCGGCCGTCCTGGGCGACATCCTTGAGCTGGGAGTAGTCCACTGAAAACGTTGCAGACTCCCGGGCACGGTCACGCTGCTCGTCCATCCGGCGTTCGTAGTCTTCCACATCCACCGTCAGGTTGCGCTCCCGGGCAATGTCCTGGGTCAGGTCGATCGGAAAGCCATAAGTGTCGTAAAGCAGGAATGCAAGATCTCCGGGGATCGTGTCGTCCTGAAGCTGGGCCAGCCCGTCGTCCAGAACCTTCAAGCCTGTCTGGAGCGTTTGCGCAAAGCGTTCCTCTTCCTGCAACAAGGCTTCTCCGATCCGGTCGCGAGCTTCCGCCAGGTCCGGGTGGGCGTCCCCCATCACTTCGACCAGCGGCCCCACCAGGCGGTGGAAGAAAGGCTCGGTCAGACCGATCTTGTTGCCGTGGCGCAAGGCGCGGCGGATGATCCGGCGCAGCACGTAGCCGCGCCCTTCGTTGGACGGCAGCATGCCGTCCATGATGAGAAATCCGCTGGTGCGGATATGGTCCGCGATGACATTGAGCGATGCCGAATGCGGCGCATCAATCGTATCCACCATCTTGGACACGGCCTGCCGCAGCGGCATGAACAGATCCGTCTGGTAGTTGTCGTGCACGCCCTGCATGACCGCCGCGATGCGCTCAAGCCCCATGCCGGTGTCCACCGACGGGCGGGGCAGCGGCTCCATGCTTCCGTCCGCCTCGCGCCGGTACTGCATGAAGACCAAGTTCCAGATTTCCACGTAACGGTCGCTGTCCTCGCCTTGCCCCGGCGGCTTGCCGGGAATCCCCTCTCCGTGGTCGTAGTACACCTCGGTGCAGGGCCCGCACGGCCCGGTGTCGCCCATCGACCAGAAGTTCTCTTCCGCACCCAGCCGCGCCAGTCGCTTCGGATCGATCCCGATGTCCTTGAGCCAGATCCGCTCCGCCTCGTCATCGTCCTGGTACACCGAGACCCAGAGCCGGTCCGGCGGCAACGCGAGCGTGCCGGTCAGGAACTCCCAGCAGTATTGGATCGCTTCTTCCTTGAAGTAATCGCCGAAGCTGAAATTCCCGAGCATCTCGAAAAACGTGTGATGCCGGGCGGTGTAGCCGACGTTCTCCAGGTCGTTGTGCTTGCCGCCGGCACGAACGCAGCGCTGCGCGCTGACCGCCCGCGGCGGCGTCCGGGTTTCGTGGCCGAGGAACACGTCCTTGAACTGCACCATGCCTGCATTGGTAAACAGCAGGCTCGGGTCGTTTGCCGGAACCAACGGACTGGAGGGCACGACCTGATGATCGTGATCCGCGAAATAGTCCAGAAAAGCCTGACGAATCTCGTCGCTTTGATTAATCATCCTGATTCTCCTGAAGCGCCGCATCGACGGCCCGTCTCGCGATCTCGCCCGGATACCCTCGCTGGCTCAGGAACCGCAGCATCTGCGTCCGCTCCAGCGTCCGCGCCCTTGTCTTCTGACGCAGTGCCTCGCACGCGCGCTTCAAATCTCCCTCCCTCGCCGAAGACTCGAACTCCTGAGCAATATCGCCCGACACGCCCCGTTCGCGTAATTCGCCCGCAACCCGAAGGCTGCCGTAACCGCGTTCCATCAGCGAACGAGTGCAGGCTTCCGCAAAACGGTAGTCGCTCTGCAGATCCTGCTCGCGCAACGTCGCCAGTGCCACATCCACCGCCTCGGCAGAAAAACTTCGCGCCCGCAGCTTGTCGCGCAACTCCCGGCTCGAATGTTCGCGTCGCGCCAGAAGACTGACCGCCTGCTGCACCGCGTCACGCCTCGGTTGCGGCATGCTCCGGTTCAGCAGATTCAGGTTCCGTCGGTGCTTCGCGACTCGGCAGCAGCACTTCGCGCAGGCTGCTCTCCAACGCGTCGGCGATTTCCGGGTGTTCGATCAGGTAAAGGCGCGCATTGTCCTTGCCCTGACCAATACGGTCGCCCTCATAGCTGTACCAGGCACCGGACTTCTGGATCAAGCCGTTCTCGGCCCCCAGCGTCAGCAGCTCAGACAGGCGACTGATTCCTTCGCCGTACCGGATTTCGAATTCCGCCTTCTTGAACGGCGGCGCCATCTTGTTCTTCACCACCTTCACCCGGGTCTCGTGCCCCATCACCTCGTCGCCTTTCTTGGTGGCCCCGATGCGGCGGATGTCCAGCCGTACCGACGAGTAGAACTTCAGCGCATTGCCGCCGGTCGTGGTCTCGGGATTGCCGAACATGACCCCGATCTTCATGCGCAACTGGTTGATGAACACCACCAGCGAATTGGAACGCTTGATATTGCCGGCCAACTTACGCAAGGCCTGCGACATGAGCCGTGCATGCAGGCCCATGTGGCTGTCTCCCATGCCGCCTTCCAGCTCGGCCCGCGGCGTCAGCGCCGCGACCGAATCCACCACGATCAGGTCGACCGCACCGGACGTGACCAGCGTGTCGGCGATTTCCATCGCCTGCTCGCCGTGATCCGGCTGCGAAAGCAGCAGGTCGTCCACCTGCACGCCCAGGTTGCCGGCATAACCCGGATCCAGTGCATGCTCGGCATCGATGAAAGCGGCCACGCCGCCTTGCTTCTGGCAGTTGGCTACGACATGCAACGCCAAAGTGGTCTTGCCGGACGCTTCCGAGCCGTAAATCTCGACCACCCGGCCGCGCGGCAAGCCGCCGATGCCCAGTGCCGCGTCCAGTGCCAGCGAGCCGGTCGGAATGACTTCGACCTCGGGCACCGCAACGCCTTCGCCGAAGCGCATGACCGCGCCTTTGCCGTACTGACGTTCGATTTGTCCAAGCGCTGCTTCCAGTGCCTTTTTCCGATCTTTGTCCATGAGTAGATTAACCTCCCTGTTAAAGGGCGGTTCCGGTTTCGCAAGCGTATTATTCCACAGCGACACCCCTGGATTAATCCGGGGATGATCAACGCTGAAACTACGGGGAAATCTCCTCCGCCAGCCGACGCAACGCGTGCAGCACAGACTCCCGCCGGACCGCATCGCGATCCCCGGAGAAATCTTGTCGTTCGCTGTACACCTTCCCGCCCGAACGCAGGAACGCGAACCAAACGCAGCCGACCGGCGCGTGCTCCGTCCCGCCGGACGGCCCGGCCACCCCACTGATCGCGCAGACCAGGTCGCACTGTGCACGTTCCAGGATTCCGGCCGCCATCGCTTCGACCACGGCCCCGGAGACCGCACCTTCGCGCTGAATCAACTCGGGGTCCACGCCAAGCAACCGGCTTTTCGCCGCGTTGCTGTAGGTCACCCAGCCGCACTCGAACCAGTCGGAGCTGCCCGGCAGGTCGGTGCAGCACTTGGCCAGCCAACCGCCGGTGCAGGATTCGGCCACCGCCACGCGCAGGCCCTGCGCCCGGCTGCGGTCCGCCAGCACTTTTGTCGCTTCCAGCAATGGTGCATCGTCCATGCTCCAATCTTACCTGCCCGCCGGACCGCGAGACCCAGGCTCCCCGGAATGGATGTCTCTCCTGGGGCCAGAAACCCGCTCCGCAGGCTCCCGCTTTTGATACACTAAAAGCCGCAAGGAATCTGAAGAATGCGGAATTCGGAGACAAGCAAGCCGTGACCTTGGTCGAAACCATTCAGGACGCGCAAAACGAATTAGCCACGAAGGCTGACTTGGCGAACACGGAGCTCGCCTTGCGCACCGACATGGAAAAGATGGGGGCTAGCCTTCTTGGCGAAATACAGAAGTTGCGCGGCGAGATGGAAGCCCGGTTCAATAAACTCTCTTGGCAAATCCTGACTGCTACAGGCGGGATAGTTGTCGCCAACACCAGCATTCTCGGCTTAATGATTCTCTTTAAATGAACGTCTCCATGCCCAAAGGACTCCAAGTGGACCATGCGCATCTACCTGATAGGCTACGGGGCATTGGAACCCGGAAAGCACGAGCCTTGAGAGGCAGATTGTGACCAGACTCCATCAGAATGCTCGATTTCACCGCCACCCAGACAGGCTGAGTCGAGAAGATTTTTTAATTCCCCTGGCCATTGTTGTTGGAATATCCGGTCATTTCACTGGCGTTGTCACCCTCATGCTCTTAGCCGGCGGAATAATAAGTTTCTGATGCTCAGCATGCGGCTCCAGACAGCCGCTTCGCCCATGCCCAGCGTCTCGTTGCCGCAGACCACCCGCCCCGCATTCGAATCCGTGGAACTGTCCGGCAGGCCAGCGCACATTAGTCTCTTTCATTAGCAAGACCATCATCCGGACCTGATCAAACCCGCTTGGCAGTCGGCCCCCTATGTGGCACACTTCTTCAATAGAGTGTGTTACATTATGTAACACACTGGGGACTTCCGTGAACACTCCAACCATCACTTTCCGCGTGCGCCAGGACCGGCGGACCGATGTCCGCGAATTGGTCAACTCGGTGAAAGACGACCCGGAACTGCTCGGCCTGGTGCTGGAATACGTCCGCGATGAAAACCGGCCAAGGCACGCGACCACAGCGGCAGACGAAAGTGTCGGCCCGTTTCGCAATGCGGAAGCTGCCCTTTCCGTTCTGACCACGAACCTGGCCACCGCATTCAATCCGGATGCCATTTTCCTGTTCGGCAGCCGCGCATGTGGTACCGAGCGCTCAGACAGCGACTTCGATCTGATGGTGGTCACTCCGGACGACCAGCCCCTCGATTACCTGTCGGTCCGGAAACCCATTTCCGGGTGTGGTGTGCCGGTGGACATAGTTCCTTGCCGGTATTCCGCGTTCGAGAAGAACCGGAAAGTGCCCGGCATGCTCCCTTACGCGGTCGACCGGGAGGGAAAATTGCTTGATGCGCGCGTTGATGGTCCGTTCTGGAAACGCTATCGCGAGATGTTCCCTCTGCGATGACCTCTCCACTCGTCTTGGTACCCCTGAAAACTGCCGGGCGGGATATCGCCGGCGTCGAGCGCCTCCTTCCAGATCTCCCGGACCTGGCAGCATTCCATGCCCAGCAGGCCGTAGAAAAACTCGCACGTGCCGTGTGCCTGCACGAAGGGCTTCCAGATCTTCGCACCCATGACATCGCCCGAATTACTGAACAACTAGCCCAGGAACACCCTCTCAGGAAAAGCCTGGCCAAGCTCGACAGCCTTACCGGAGCGGCAACCGCCTGGCGTTATCCAGACGCTGAAGGCGAATTTCCAAGATCCCCCGAACCTTCTGAAGTTCAAGCCGCTCTCAAGCAGATCAAAGGCATGCAAGCTGAAATCCACGACTGGCTCTTGGCTCCATGACCCCTACCAGGAGCCTATAGGCTGTCATGCGCTACGATACAGATCGCGCATTCAGGTGGACTCTATTGATTCTTCTTGTTTCTTTCAGTATTTCAATTTTCACCGCCATTATCGTGACTAAGGCACGCACTGAAGCCCGTCTTCTAGATCAATTCGAATCTTGCAATGATCGCTCTATGTCTTCGGGTGGAGCACATACTTCTTGAAGAATAAGAATGTCCGCGTCAAATTCGGCGAGGTGCTGCCATGCATCATGGCAGTGCGCCATGTTCCAAGTGATGATTTTGATCAATTGTCTGCCCGCAAAGTGACTGCAAAAGCGTTTTAGCACTATTATTATGAGTTTGTTAGAATTGTGCTTGACCAGTCACATTGCGGGGGATGACTGGCAGGCAGGTCGATGATTGCGATCAGCCGATAGGCTTGAAACAAGGCGGACATTGAGCGGCAGGATGCTGACAGCGTTCCTGCCACCATTAAAGTTTCTGCTTGCGTGTCCTCGCCACTGCGAACAGAATAGGAATAGCAAAAGTTCGAATCAGGGCACCCAATGACTTCAGAATCGAGCAGCCCCCCCAACTCTTCAGAAGCGCCTGTTTTCGTCACCGGCGCGGCCGGACATGTGGGCGCCAATCTCGTGCGCCGGCTGCTCAGCGAAGGCACCCGGGTCCGGGTGCTGCTGAGACAAGAGGAGAACAACGAAGCACTGGAAGGCCTCGGGGTCGAACGCGTATTCGGCGACCTTCGGGATTTGGATGGCGTCAGGCGCGCGGTCGAGGGCTGCCAAGGCGTCTATCACGTCGCAGCCAAGGTTTCGACCATCGAAGGCAACCGCGCCCATCGCCGGGAGGTGTACGAGTGCAATGTTCTCGGTACCCGCAACATGCTGCAGGCGGCACGGGAGGCGGAAGCCGGACGGGTAGTGGTGACGGGCTCCTTCAGCGCGGTCGGATACAGCCTGGATGATCCCTCCGCCCCCAGCGACGAGACGATGGGGTTCTACCCCATGGAGCGTACGATGCCCTACGAGCGCAGCAAGACGCTCGTCGAACACGAGTGCTGGCGCGCTGCGGCGACCGGGCAGGATGTCATGGTCGCAACGTGTTGCGCGGTTGTGGGAGGCAGCGATTTCTTCCCCTCTCGATTGGGTCGGACCATGTGCGACTACACCAACGGCAAGCTGCATGCTTACGTCGATGGCGGCTTCGAGTTTGTCGCAGCCAGGGACATCGTCGAGGGGCATCGGTTATGCATGGATCGCGGACGCTCGGGCGAGAAATACATCTTCAGCACCGAGTACAAAACCATTTCCGACATCATCGACCTGTACGAGGAAGTCTCCGGCATCCCGCGCCCGCACCGGCGGATTCCGGTCCGCGCGATGCTCGCCTTCTCGGAAGTGGCGAGCTTTTACCTGAGCCGGTTCCACCCGAACTTCCCCCAGCGGTTCACCCCCGGCGCCATACGCCTGCTGCAGAAGTGCCGTCACGCCGACACCAACAAAGCGAAACAGGAACTCGGCTATCGACCCACCAGCATCCGCGCCGCGGTCCATGAAGCCTACGCCTTTCACTACCACCAACGCAACGCGATCACGAACCCGGACGCGAAACCCCCGAGCATGGACGACCCGAAACAAGCGGAAGAGCTCATGCCGGATCCAACTGCATCCATCGCACCCGACGGAGGCCTGAAATGAATCCAGCGACGAACGGCGGCCCTCCCGGCTTCGAGGAGGCCGGCAACCTGCGCCAGCAGGCACGCGCCGCGGGCATGGACCCGGACTACTGGTACGCGGTCGAAGAAGTCCACCGCGTCAAGCCGGGAACCGTGGCCGAGGTCGTTTTCTGGAAACACTCCATCGCGCTGTATCGGGCGAAAGACGGCTCGTTCCACGCGGTCGAGGACCGTTGCGCCCACCGCCAACTGAAACTCTCCCTGGGCCATGTGGAGGACTGCCGGCTCGTGTGCGCCTACCATGGCTGGCAATACAACGGCGACGGGCAGCGTGCCGGGGGGCCTCGCGAGCACCTCGGGGAAAACTGCGAGAACGTCTCGATCCGGTCCTACCCCGTGAAGGTCCGCTACGGCCTGGTCTGGTTGTTCCCCGGAGACCCGGAAAAGGCGGAGTCGCGGCAGATCCCGGACATCCCCGAGCTTGAGGGACCCGACCGATGGGCCTGCGTCCCGCTCACTTTCACCTGGTCGGCCCACCACTCGATGGTGATCGACAACGTGAGCGACTTCACCCACGCGCACCTGCACCGCAAGTACCGTCCCTTCGTCGGCGCCACCCTCACCCGCTGCGAGACGGTCGGTGACGACGTGCATCTCTCCTACGACACGCGGGTGGGACGCGGGCGCATCTCCGGGAGATTCGTCGACCACAAGAAGCTGGACACCAACCACATGGACCTCTGTTACCAGTACCCCTACCAGTGGTCGAACACCGATGACGCGATCAAGCACTGGCTTTTTGTTCTTCCGATCGACGAGCGGACCAGCCGGACCTTCTTCTTGTTCTACTTCAAGTCGCTGAAGATCCCCATGCTGCCGATCCACATTCCCCGTTTCGCCATGACCCTGGTCCTGAAAGTCTCGAACCGCTTCCTCATCGGCCCCCTGCTCAGCCAGGATCAATATGCGCTCGAAGGGGAACAGGAGGGTTACGAGAAACACTGGGACGCCCCTTCCGTCGAGTTCAACCCGGTGGTGGAGGCCTTCCAGGACGTGACCGTGCGCAAGTGGAGGGAATACCTGACGCGCAAGGCGCAGAACGGCAGCGCCTATGTCTGAATCACTCCCGTGGGTCGCGCTGTCCGGCAGCACCCTGCTCGACGCCACAGCCATGCTGCTGGCATTTTTCGGCCTTTTGTTCCTCGGTTCGATGATCCTGCCCGGCCGTCGGATTACAGGGCCGGATTTTGACGGGAAATCAAGGGTCTACAGAAGCAACGGCCTCGCCTTGTTCCTGCTGACCCTGATGGTGGGAGGGATCGCCCATGCCTTGGGCTGGTTCTCCCTTTCGGTGCTGTATACCCACTTCCTCGCCCTGTTCGTGGTGACGAACATCTTCGCGTTTGCCTTTTCCGCCTTGCTGTACTACCAGGGAATTCGGGCTCAGAACGAATCTCCGAAGGGGTTGGAAGGCTTCTTCTACGGCGTGGAGGGTCATCCGACCTGGTTCGGGGTGGACCTGAAGTTTTTCAGCTACCGCCCTTCCCTCATCGGCCTGGCGCTGTTCAACGTGTCGTTTGCCGTCGTGCAGTACGAGACCTACGGCGAGTTGACCCTGGCGATGATGCTCTACCAGGCTTTCACCTTCCTGTACGTGTTCAACTACTTCCACTTCGAATACGGGATGGTCCACACCTGGGACATCGTCAGCGAGCGCTTCGGGTGGATGCTGGTGTGGGGAGACTACGTGCTGGTGCCGTTTTTCTACTGCCTCGCCGGCTGGTGGCTGGTCCATGCACCGGAGCCCCTGTCTCCCGTCGCCGCCGCCGCGATTGCCTCGCTGTTCGTCTTCGGTTTCTGGGTCTTCCGCGGCGCCAACGGGCAAAAGCACCGTTTCAAGCGCGACCCCGGCGTCACGATCTGGGGGAACCCCGCCGAGTCCCTGGACGGGCGCCTGCTGGTCTCCGGATTCTGGGGCATCGGGCGGCATCTCAACTATTCCGGCGAGATCTGCATCTACCTTTCGTTCGCCCTGACCACCGGGTTCGCATCCTGGGTGCCCTTCCTGCTGCCCGCGTGGCTGGCGAGCCTGTTGTGGCATCGATCGAGACGCGACGATCGCCGCTGCCGCGCCAAGTACGGCGAGTTGTGGGAGCGGTACACGAAGCGGGTGCGTTTCGCGATGCTGCCGTTCGTCTATTGAGGATCCGGCGACAAGGCCGCTGCACGACATGACCACCGTACGTTCCACCCCACTTTCGCCGCAGGAGGCCAGAGCCATACCCGAGGTCGCGGGCGGGTGGCCGTTGCTCGGCCATCTGCTGGATTTCCAGAAAGACCCGATCGCGATGCTGCAGCGCGGCTGGCGCGAACAGGGCGAACTCATCCGGTTCCGACTCGGCCCCCGCGAGTTTTTCCTCTTCACCGGGCCCGAGGCCCACGATTTCTACTTCCACGCCCCCGAAGACCAGCTCAGCGCCAAGGAGGTCTACCAGTTCACGGTGCCCATCTTCGGGCGCGGCGTGGCTTACGACACCTCCCCCGAGCTGATGGCCGAGCAACTGGGATTTCTGTACCCGGCGCTCAACGAATCCGCGATGCGCAGGTTCGCCCGCATCATGTTCGAGGAGACCTGGCAGTTTGCCGAGGACCTCGGCGAGAGTGGAGAAGTCGACCTGCCCCACGCGATGAACGAACTCACCGTCAAGATCGCCAGTCGTTGCCTCATCGGGGAAGAGGTCCGGGCGCAACTGGACACGGGATTCGCCGAGGCTTATCACGAGCTGCAAAACGGCATCAACACCCTGGGGTTCTTTTTCCCCCATTTCCCGATTCCGGCACATTGGCACCGCGACCGGGCCCGGCGAAAAGTCGCCAAGCTCTTCGGCAAGGTCATGGCGGAACGTCGGCGGACCGAAGCCCAGCCCGACGATTTCATGCAGACCCTCATGGACGCCCGCTACAAGGATGGCCACGCCCCGAGCGACGACGAGATTACCGGAATCCTGCTGACCGTGCTGTTCGCAGGCCAACACACCAGCGCCGTGCTCGCAACCTGGACCCTCCTGGAACTCATGCGGGCACCGTCCTATCTGGCACGGGTCAAGGACGAGGCGCAAGACGTCTACCGCGAGGCGGGAACCGTGAGCTTCGAGAGCCTCAAGCACCAGGTGACGCTGGAGCACGCCATCCGTGAATGCGAGCGGATGCATCCCCCGTTGATCATGCTGATCCGCAAGGTACTCAAGCCCCTGCACTACAAGGACCATATCGTGCCGGCCGGTGCCCTGGCCATGGTGTCGCCGTCGGTTTCCCACCGGCTGCCCCACCTGTTTGCCGACCCGGACCGTTTCAATCCGGACCGGTTCGCCCCCCCGGCTTCCGAGGGCAAACAGCATCACTATGCCTTGATCAGTTTTGGCGGCGGCAAACACCGGTGCATCGGTGAGCATTTTGCTTACATGCAGATGAAAGCGATCTGGACCGTACTGCTGGATCGCTTCGATTTCTCTTCCGACGCTGAACTTCCCGAACCGAATTACGGCAGTTGGGTGACGGGTCCGAAGGAACCCTGCCGGGTCCGTTACCGCCGCCGCCCGCAGGCCAGCCTATTCCAGTGAGCGGCGCCTCCCCCCGGCGCTACGACGTCGCAATCGTCGGCGGAGGACCGGTCGGCAGTTTGTGTGCGCTCGCCCACGCGCGGAAAGGCGCCCGGGTCGCCCTGCTCGAAGCCAACCCCGAAGCGTCCAAGCGACTGGCGGGAGAATGGCTGCACCCCCCCGCCGTTCGGCTCTTGCGCGAGATCGGCATCGCGCTCGACACGCAACCCCCCACCGGCGCGGGCAACGGATTCGTGGTGTACCCGGAAGACGACTCGGAACCGATCATCCTTCCCTATCCGGACGGCGCTCACGGATTGGCATGCGAACATGCGGTGCTCGTTTCGCATCTGCACGAAGCGATTGAGAAAGAATCGAGCATCGATTTTATTTTCAACGCGCAGGTCCGTGAGATCGAAGACGGACGAATCACTTTTACCCGCAACGGCACCGATGCGTCCGTAGCGACCACGCGGATTGTCGGCGCCGACGGCCGGGGTTCGGTCGTGCGTCGATCACTGGGCCTGTCGACGAACCATAAAACCTGCTCATGGATGGTCGGGGTCCTGGTCGACGACGTGACGTTGCCTCTGGAGGGCTATGGGTACGTGCTGGGGGGCGGACCGGGACCAGTCCTCATGTACCGTCTGGGAGAGCGCGGCGTGCGCATCGTCGTCGATGTCCCGGCAGATCGCTGGACACCCCGGGACCGGATTGGGTTCCTGCTGGACTCGTATGCCCGTTGGTTGCCGGAAT
Source organism: Gammaproteobacteria bacterium (assembly GCA_026713705.1). GTDB lineage: Bacteria > Pseudomonadota > Gammaproteobacteria > Poriferisulfidales > Poriferisulfidaceae > Poriferisulfidus. The sequence goes on along the minus strand of JAPONY010000084.1, from coordinate 44,420 downwards.
CGGTCAGACCCGCGTTTGTCGAAGCGCTGCGGGCGGGACAGTTCCGTACTGCCAGCAACAAGCTGAGGCCGCGTGTCAGCTACGGGAGCCCGCATCGGGTGCTGATCGGCGATGCGGCCGGACACTACCACCCCATGTCGGCGGTCGGAATCACCCTGGGTTTCGGCGATGCGCTGACGCTCGCCGAGAACGAGGACTTTCACGACTTCACCAAGAAGCGTTTCCAAGCGACCCGCGCCCCGGAGTTCCTCGCCATGGGGCTCTACGAGGTCTTCGCCGATCATCGGACCGAGGCGGCGGCGCTCAGACGCGCGGTCTACCAGAGTTGGCGGGCCAGTTCCGCGATGCGCGATCGGACCATGCGCTTGCTCGCCTGCGAAGACACATCGGTGGCCCAGCTGAGTCGCGCGTTTTTCACAACGGTGGTCCGGGCCGTGGTCGGAGAGATACCCCGGTCCTTCGACCGACTCGCCTGGCGCCGGACCCGCGACACCTTTCACTCGCTCGCGGGTCGTTTCAAATGGCTGCTGCTCGGCGCTCGGAAATTGCACCGGGCGAGACGCACGGGCGAAGGGAAAGACGAACAGATTCGGGAGACCTGGTCCCGCACCTTTTTAGTCTCCATACCCTCAAAAGCCGACGACTCTCGACCCGCCCGCCCATGGACGGTCGAGTCGCCCGATGCCGGCCCGGCATTGAAGAGCGCGAGCACGCGCTTGTTGGATCTCCAGGACGAGGATGGCGCCTGGGAAGGCGAGATGGTTTGGTGTCCCATGCTCACCGCGCAATACGTGCTGCTGCACCACATCATCGGGCAGCCGCTCGAACCCGACCGGCGTCGGCGCGTGCTGCGTTCCTTCGAACAGACCCGCCTCAAAGGAGGCTCATGGAGTCTGCACGAGCACCCACCCCCCAACCTGTTTGTCACCACGCTGGTTTACGTTGCGGCGAGATTACTTGGTGTCGAGCGAGACGATCCTCTGATCAAGCCGGCCCGGCAATTTCTGCAAACCGAGGGAGTCCTCGGCATTCCGAGCTGGGGAAAGTTTTGGCTGGCGCTCCTCAATCTCTACGACTGGCGCGGGGTCAATGCCATCCTGCCGGAGCTGTGGAGCCTGCCGCGCTGGATTCCCTTGCATCCTTCCAATTGGTACTGCCATACCCGGCTCATCTACATGGCGATGGCGACCGTCTACTCGCGTCGGTTCCAGACGCCCGTCACACCGCTGATCGAATCGCTGCGAGAGGAATTGTTCCCCCAAGGCTTTGCTAACGTTGACTTTTCCGCGGGTCGCAACCGCTTGCGAGAAGCCGATCTCTATGCACGACCCAGCGTGTGGCTCCGGATTGGATACGAGTTTGCGCGGCTGTTCGAGCGATTCCACAACAAGTACCTGCGTACTCGATGCACGGACACGATCGCCGAGCGCATCCGATGGGAACTGCAGACCACCAACCATACGAACATCTCCCCAGTCAGCGGGCTCCTCAACATCCTGGCCTTATGGCTGCGTGACCCGAGCGATGCCGACAGCCGACAGGCACTCGCGAAACTGAACGACTGGATCTGGGAGGACGAGGAACGTGGCGCGCGAGTCACCGGAGCGAGGAGCATCTCGTGGGATACCGCCTTCGCCCTTCAGGCACTGGAGACGATGTCCGGGCTCGAGCTGGCCCCGGAAGTTCGAAACGCCCTCCAACGCGGCGCCGACTTCCTGGAAACGCAGCAAATCAAGACCAGCTTCGAAGGATTCCGTGAAGCTTATCGAAATGACCCCAAGGGCGGCTGGTGCTTTGCCGGACAATGGCATGGCTGGCCAGTGACCGACTGCACCGCGGAAGCAGTGCTCGGAATTTCCGCCGCCCACCGCAAGGCCACGAATACGATCATGCTCAAGGACGCGATTCAGTTCATGCTGCGGGGCCAGAACCGCGATGGCGGCTTTGGCAGCTATGAGGCACAGCGCTCCGCAATCGGACTCGAATGGCTGAATCCAGCCGAGATGTTCGGCGAGTCGATGACCGAGCATTCCTATGTCGAGTGCACTGCATCCTGCCTCGCGGCACTCGCTGCCTGCAAGGAACACTTCCCGGACATCACAGATCAGACCGTGACGGATGCCATGTCACGGGCCGGCGCCTGGCTTCGCCGGACCCAGGCAAGCGACGGGGCGTGGCGCGGGGTCTGGGGCGTTCAATTCATCTACGGCACCTCCTTCGGAATCAGAGGCCTGCTTGCCGCCGGAGCCCGGCCCGGTGACCCGGCACTGCGCCTGGCCTGCCGGTGGTTGTTGGATCGTCAGCGGGAAGATGGCGGATGGGGTGAGCACTACAGCGGTTGCTTCATCGGCCGATATGTCGCACATGAGGAAAGCCAGGTCATCCAAACCGCGTGGGCATTGACTGCACTCCTTGAAGCAGAAGACCCACACTGGGCTGCGATTTCGCGAGGCGCCCGGTTCCTGCTCGACGCCCAGGACGCGGATGGAGCCTGGCCCAAGCAAGACATGGCCGGGGTCTTTTTCCGCACGGCGCTGCTGGACTACGTCCTGTATCGGCAGTATTTCCCCCTGCGCGCACTCGGCCTCTATGAGCGGCGTCGCCGGACCCGCCTGGAACTGGCGACCACCGACTCCCTCGCCCCCAACGCAACGGCGGACGATACGATACCTTTGACCGCCGCTGCATTAGAAGAACCGCACGGCGCGCACGCCCCTTCTTGAAGAAAAAGTTTCGTAACTGGAGAATAATCGAATGAGACTTACACCTGCCAAACGATCAGATTCTCGTTCTCTCGCAGATCTCACTCCGGATGAGGTGTTGCAAGTGGTCAACCACTACGCCGGACTCCATGATGCTGACTTGGAAGAGAGACAGGAGGACTACCAGACGCTCGTCAATCACTACTACGATCTAGTGACTGATTTCTACGAGTTCGGCTGGGGCCAGTCCTTTCACTTTGCGCCCCGGCACCGCGGCGAAAGCTTCAAGGAATCGTTGCTCAGGCACGAGCATTTCCTCTCCGATCAATTGTCCCTGAAGCCAGGAATGCAGGTTCTCGATGTGGGATGCGGGATCGGCGGACCGATGCACACTCTAGCCCACTACTCCGGGGCCAATTTTGTCGGTATCAACAATAACGCCTACCAGATCGAGCGCGCCAAAGTGCACACCGAAGATGTCCAGTCATTATGCCGTTTCATTCGCGGCGATTACATGCAGATTCCTGAAAGCGACAATTGCTACGATGCTGCTTTCGCCATCGAATCCATGCCCCACGCGCCAGACAAAACCGCGGCGTTCCGGGAGGTCTTCCGCGTCCTGCGTCCGGGGACTTGTTTTACAGGCTACGAGTGGGGTCTCACCGACGACTTTGATCCGGAGAATGCCGAACACCTTCGAATTAAGAAAGACATTGAAAAGGGAGACGGGCTACCGGACATCGCCGCCACGACGGAAATTTGCGACGCATTGCGCATGGCCGGATTCGAGCTTCTGGAAGCCCGCGACCTCGCCTCCGAATCGCATCCGGAAACGCCTTGGTATCGAGCTTTGCAGGGCCGCGATCTCAGCATCGCGAGTCTTCCGCGTACACCGATCGGGCGCGCCTTGACCAATCTGACGTTAAGAGTCGGGGAGAAACTACGGATGTTTCCGGAAGGTACCACCATGGTCAGCACGCTGCTGAACAGAGGGGCGGACGCGCTGGTCGAGGGGGGCGAATCCGGTATCTTTACTCCAATGTTTTTCTTCCTGGCTCGCAAACCTCAGAGCTCGGAAGATTGAATGAAGTCTTAACCACAAGATCATCTATTTTTCACTATCTTCTGCTGGGAAAGGTTAACTGCTTACTCTCTGCTCTATTTGCCGCGAAAAGCAGTGTGATACACTTCTGTATTACAGGAGGCGTGTATGAGTACCCCCATCATCAGTTTCCGGGTGCCTTCGGATCAGCGAACCGCGATCCGTAAAATGGTCAATGCGACGAAAAACAACCCTGACCTGGTCGCCTCGGTCCTGGAATTCATTCGTCAAAAATCCGAAACGGAACACCACGCGGCGACGGACAGCATCGGTCCTTTCCGAAATACGGAAGTCGCGTTGTCCGCTCTCGTAACCAACCTGTCGGTTGCTTTTGACCCCGACGCGATCTTTCTGTTCGGCAGCCGCGCGAACGGCACAGCACGACCGGACAGCAACTTCAACTTGATGGTCGTCACGCCGAGCAATCGAGCTCTTAATTACCTGTCTGCCCGCAAGCCTGTCGTCGGATGCGGCGTCCCGGTGGATGTGGTTCCCTGTAAATACTCCACGTTCGCGAAGCACCGGAAGATCCCCGGCATGCTGCCTTACTCCGTCGACCGGGAAGGAAGACTGCTCCATGCGCGCATCGGCGGCCCTTTCTGGAAACGTTACCGTGACATGTTCCCGCCATCATGGCATCCCAACTTGTTCTAAAGCTGCTTGAGGCCGCCGAACAGGATGCCGGTGCCGCGGAGCGTCTCCTGTCGAGCTCTCCGAATCATGCAGCTTTCTGGGCATATCAGGCAACGGAATCACTTGCACGCGCCATGTGTGCATTAGAAGATATCCCGGACATCAATGTCCATGATGTCGCGCGAATCGCCGAACAGCTCCCGGATTCAAATCTTTTCAAGACCAACCTGCTCTGTTTGGCCCACCTGTCGTCCAAGGCCACCGATACCCTATGGGTCGACAGGACAGAGGCGACTCAAGTATCTCCGGCCCCGCGGAATATCAAAACATTGATTAATCGAATCAAAAATCTCCACGACGAAATGCACGGCTGGCTTCCAGCGGAGTAAGCCTCTATCAGGCCTACCGCGGGCTCTCGCCGGTAGCTTTTATTGAGGCCATAAAAAATTTGCCAAAATAGCGCAATGGCATTGCAACCGACTCCGCTATTGACCTCCCCCGCTGCGCAGAACCAGCATACTCCCAGCATGCGCCAGTACCTTGAGTTCAAGGCGCAATATCCCCAGTACCTGTTGCTCTACCGAATGGGTGATTTCTACGAGCTATTCTTCGAGGATGCCAAGCGCGGCTCCGAGTTGCTGGACATCGTGCTGACCGAGCGCGGGCGCTCCAAGGGACAGCCCATCCCGATGGCCGGCATTCCGGTGGTCTCGCTCGACTCCTATCTCGCAAAACTCGTCCAGCTCGGAGAGTCCGCAGTGGTCTGCGAGCAGGTTGGCGAAAGCCCGTCCGGCAAAGGACCGATGGAACGCCAGATCTCGCGTATTGTCACACCGGGCACCCTGATCGAAGACGAACTGCTGGATGCGGGGCGCGACACCCTGCTGCTCGCGCTATGGCTGGACGCCCCAATCGGGCTGGCCAGCCTGAACCTGAGTTCAGGTCGTTTCAATGTCATGGAGCTTCCGTCCGTCGAAGACCTGTACGCAGAACTTGAGCGGCTACGCCCGGCGGAAATCCTGTACCCGGAATCGTACGTGCCACCGGAATGGGAGGATACGCACTGGCAACCCCTTTCGGACTGGCATTTCGACGCCGAGACCGCCACGCGGCTCTTGTGCCAGCAATTGGGAGTCCACGACCTGTCCGCTTTCGACTGCCAAGATGCACCTTCCATCATCGGGGCCGCCGGGGCCCTGCTGTACTACGCCCAAGAAACCCAGCAAGCGGCATTGCCACACATCACGAGTCTGCAACGTGAGCGGCGCGACACCCATGTGTATCTGGACGCCACCACCCGGCGTAACCTTGAACTGGAGCAGGCCCTTTCCGGAGACTCCCGGCACAGCCTGCTTGGCGTACTGGACAAAACCGTCACCGCCATGGGCCGCCGTTGCCTCAGCCGGTGGATCCAGTCTCCCCTTCGCGACCGCCAAACCTTGGCGACACGTCACCAGATCGTCTCCCATCTGCTGGATGGCACCCACCGGAGTCCGATTCGCGAGCAATTGAGGAAGACTTCCGACATCGAACGCGTGGTCGCTCGCATCGCTCTATACACCGCTTCGCCCCGAGACCTGTGCGGACTGGCCCAGACCTTGCAGCACCTGCCAGGCCTGCGCCACTTGCTGGAGGAAATCAACGCCGAAGAATTCGATTCCTATCGCAACAACCTGCAGTCATATCCCGAACTGGCCGCCTATCTGATCTCGGCGCTTTCGGAAAACCCTCCTCCGACGATCCGCGACGGCGGCGCCATCGCTCCGGGCTTCGACACTGAACTGGACGAATTGAGAGAACTGTCGCGGGGGGCCGACTCCTTTTTGCTGGAGATGGAGACGACCGAGCGGGAACGCACCGGCATCACTCAGCTCAAAGTTGCCTACAACCGGGTCCACGGCTACTACATCGAGGTCCCACGCAGCCAAGCTGCGCGAGTGCCCGACCACTACCGGCGGCGGCAGACACTCAAGAATTACGAACGCTACCTGATACCGGAGCTGAAAGAATTCGAGGATCGAATCCTGAGTGCGCGAAGCCGGGCACTGGAACGCGAGAAACAGGTTTATCAGAACCTGCTGGAAGGCTTGGTCCCGCACCTGGACCACTTCAAGCAATGCGCCGCGGCACTGGCCGAGTTGGATGTACTCTGCTGTTTCGCCGAACAGGCCAAGGCGCATCGCTATTGCTGCCCCGAACTGGTCGACGAGCCCGGCATCGAGATCGAAGCCGGTCGCCATCCGGTCATCGAGCTGACCTGGAACGAACCGTTCGTTCCGAACGATACGTTGATGTCCGAGCAGCGGCGCCTGCTGCTCATCACCGGCCCGAACATGGGTGGCAAATCCACCTACATGAGACAAACCGCGCTGATCGTCCTGATGGCCTGCATCGGCAGCCACGTGCCAGCCCAGCGCGCCCGGGTCGGCCCCATCGACCGCATCTTCACCCGCATCGGGGCCTCCGACGACCTGACCTCCGGCCGCTCCACCTTCATGGTCGAGATGACCGAGGCGGCCAACATCCTGCATCACGCCTCCGAGTGCAGCCTAGTGCTGATGGACGAGATCGGTCGCGGCACCAGCACCTTCGACGGCATGGCACTGGCGCTGGGCTGCGCCGAGCACCTGGCGACCCGCAACCGGGCTTTCACCCTGTTCTCCACGCACTACTTCGAACTGACCCAGCTGGCCGAGATTCATCCCGGAATTATCAACCTGCATCTGGACGCCACGATGCATGGCCAGCAAATCATCTTCCTGCATGCCGTCAAGGACGGTCCTGCCAGCCAAAGCTACGGCCTACAGGTCGCGCGTCTGGCGGGCATCCCCCCGGAGGTGCTCGAACGGGCGCAAGCGTATTTGCTGGAACTCGAGGACGACAGCACCCAGCGCTGGGCACGCAGCAACCCGCAGAAAGACCTGTTCATCGCCCCTCCCAAACCTCCATCCGTCCCGGCAGCATTGGAACGTCTCCGGCAAGTGAAACCCGATCAGTTGTCACCGAAGGAGGCCTTGGATTTGATCTATGAACTGCGGAAACTGGATACGGATTCGGACATCGACGACTAACCAGTAAGCCGTATGTATTATGATTGGCAAGCAATCCTACTTTGCCGCACCTTTCCGCGACGCACACCATTGGCGCAAGTCATCTGAAGATGAATGACTCCTTGAAAAAATTCCAGGATCTCCTCCGGGAATTGTTCCAATTTGATCGTGCTGATCTGGACTTCGGTATCTACCGGATCATGAACCACAAGCGAGACGTGATCGAGAAATTCATCGTTGAGGATATTCCGGAAGTTGTTTCTGATGCACTGAAAGAGGGAATGCTATCCGAGCAGGCGTATCTTGCCGAAGAAATCAACGTGGTTCTGGAGAAAATCCGGGACAACCTAGGACCAGATGCCGTGGACGGCGACGGCAACCTGGCTGATACCTATCGGGACACCGCCGTCGGCAAACGCTATTTGCGGCTGGTCGCCAGAAACCGAGGAGCCCGCAATACCGCGGTGGTAGAAACATCCATATTCAATCATCTTTTCGCCTTTTTTAGTCGCTACTATCAGGAAGGCGACTTCATCTCCAAGCAACGCTACTCAAGAAAACAACGGTACGCCATCCCCTATAACGGCGAAGAGGTGCATCTGCACTGGGCCAACCATGACCAGTACTACATCAAAACGACTGAACACTTCGATCATTACACGTTCCAGGTTAGGAATGTCACGGTTCATTTCAGGGTTCAGACCGCAGAACTGGAGCAAGACAATATTAAAGGTGACAAGAAGTTTTTCCTGCCCGCGACGAAGGACATCGCATGGGACCGAAAGGAGAAGGAACTGACCATCCCCTTCGAGTTCCGGCCGCTGGACGAACATGAGAAAAATGGCGAACGTACGCAGCGACAGGACAAAATCAATGACCAGACCCTAGAGGAAATTCCCGACCGGATTCCGACACAAGAAGCACGAACGTCCCTACTGGAAGAACATCACCGGAATACCGACGGCGAGCCGGTAAGCATTCTGGAGCACCACCTGCGACAGTATACGCGTCGCAATACCTCCGACTTCTTCATCCACAAGAACCTGAAGAGCTTTCTATCCCAAGAGCTGGATTTCTACTTGAAGAATGAAATGCTGAACCTTGAGGATATGGAACATGCCGGAGAGGATCTTGCTGAAGGATGGTTTCAGGAAGTTCGCGCAATCAAGACGGTCGGCAACCAGATTATCGACTTCCTCTACCAGATCGAATCCTTTCAGAAGATGTTGTGGGAGAAACGTAAATTCATCACGGAAACGCAGCACTGCGTCACCATGGGAAACATTGACCCAGCCTTCTATCCGGACATTGCAACCTGCGAATCTCAGTGGGATGAATGGAAGGAACTGCTCCACATTGACGAAGAGGAAGCCAATCTCTTCAATTCGGGCAAGGGCGCTAAGGGGAAACGTGTTCTGTTTCTGGAGCAGCATCCAACTTTGGTTCTTGACACGAAACACTTCACACCGGATTTTATCGATCAATTGCTGGAAAGTTTCGACGACTTGGATGAAATCAGTGATGGCCTGCTAATCAAAAGCGAAAACTTTCAAAGTTTGACCTTTCTGGCTGAAAAATACAATCGGAAAATTGGCAATATCTACATTGACCCCCCGTACAACACGAATGCGTCGGCCATTCTCTATAAGAATGATTACAAGAATTCGTCATGGTTGTCCCTTATGCAAAATCGATTGCTTGTTGCCCGCACACTCTTAAGTAACGATGGAATTCTTTGCGTCGCAATTGACGATGAAGAGGCATGGCGATTACGTGGACTTCTGCAAAATATTTTTGAACGGGAGCTCGGAATTGCTCCGGTTAGATCAACTCCCGCAGGAAGAAAATCTTCAGGTTGTTTTTCTCCCTCACACGAATATGCTTTTTTCTACGGAAAATCAGATGCAGCACCCGGGTGCCTAAGAAAAACGGAAAAAGAACTTGAACGCTACCCTTTTGAAGATGAGCAAGGAAGGTACTCTTGGGCTAACCTGATTCGTAGCGGATCAGGTGCCTTGCGGCGACACAGACCTAAACAGTTTTACCCCATCTATGTACGAGCAGATGATTCAATTTACATCCCAAAAATGAAATGGAATGAACAAGAAGGTCAGTACGATCTTCTAGAGAAACAAAAAGATAACGAAACTGTTGTGTGGCCGGTGACACACGAAAATGGCACTAAGATTGAAAAACGCTGGCATCGTGGATGGAAAAGAGTAATGGGCGAGCCTAATGAATATCGTGTCCGTCGCGGGAAAAATGGAGAAATTAGCATCGACTTTAAGACCCGTATGGATATGCGGTCCATGCCTAAAACATGGTGGGGGAAAAACTTGTACTCTTCTGCCAATCATGGGACCAAAGCCCTTAGAGAAATTTTGCCTAACAACGAGTTCGATTATCCCAAGGCCGTGACCCTTGTTGAAGATTGCTTGCTTGCTTCTGGCTCCGACCGAAAAAAAGCATATGTATGCGATTATTTTGCTGGATCCGGCACTACTGGCCATGCGGTCATCAACTTAAATCGTTTGGATGGGGGACAGAGAAAATTTGTCCTGACTGAAATGGGCAACCACTTTGACTCTGTCATTCTGCCTCGCCTAAAAAAAATAATCTTCGCGCCCGAGTGGAAAGACGGAATGCCAAACCGGGAGCCTACCCAAGAAGAATCCATGCGTAGCCCGCGCCTCATCAAATACATCCGACTTGAGTCCTATGAGGACGCGCTCAACAACATAGATTTCGACGAGACAACCACACAAAGAGCACTGGAACTGGACGGATACTTGCTCCGATACATGCTCCAGTGGGAGACGAAGCACAGCAACACGTTGCTCAACACCGAAAAACTGACGAATCCGTTCGACTACAAACTCCATGCTGGAAACCGACTTCAAGAAGTGGCTGCGGATATCCCGGAAACCTTCAATTATCTGCTTGGCCTCCATGTCTGCACCCGGAAATTACTGTCCGATGGCAAACGACGGTACCTCGTCTATCGTGGCAAGACTCGGGATGACCTTGATACTGTCATCATCTGGAGAAACACTGACGGCTGGCAGAAAAATGATCTGGAGAGAGACAAGAAATTCGTCGCCAAGCACAAGATTACCGCTGGTGCCAACCAAGTTTTCGTCAACGGAGACTCCCTGATTCGCGAAGCCACGTCACTGGATCCCCTGTTCAAAGCCCGCATGTTCGCCGAGGTTAAAGCGTGACTGCTAGAATCCACATTCCCCGAGAAGAGGTCACTACATTCTGTCAGCGTAACCATATCCGTCGCTTGGCATTGTTCGGATCCGTCCTGCGGGACGACTTCACCCCAAGCAGCGATATCGACATTCTGGTGGAATTCGAGCCAAACCATCCTCCTATCGGCTTTATCGGCCTGTCCGGCATGGAAATCGAGCTAAGCCAAATTCTCGGACGCCGTGCGGAAATTCATACCGTGCCCGGCCTCAATCCTCGTTTTCGTGACAAAGTGTTGCGCATAGCGGAAGTGCAGTATGAGCGAGCGGGATGATCGGACAAGCCTTGAGGATATGCGTGCCCACGCGCGCGAGGCCATTGCCATGCTGGGTTCAAAAGACCAAAAAGACCTTTTGCAGAACCGCATGATGCAACTCGCGCTGACGAGACTGGTTGAAATCATTGGAGAGGCAGCGAATCGGGTTTCCGCTGAGACTCAAGGACAGTGTCCCCGTATTCCTTGGAGCGAAATCATCGGCATGCGCAACAGGATGACCCACGGCTACGACAGCCTTGATCTGGAAATATTGTTCGACACGGTGGCGCACGACCTGCCAAATCTGGTCAGCATGCTGGATGAGATCCTGGATGGCAGGTGACCGTGCTTGCGCCAAGCAATACCTACGTCAAGTTGGAGAAGCAACTGCTGCTTCTCTCATGGCTTAACGGCCACCTTGGATACACTAGCAATCAAGAACTGTTCGAAGACCTCAAGCAGGCGGATGAAGGCTTTTGTGAATCCGGTCAAAGCCACCTGCTACTACGTTTGCGATCCCGCAGCAACTCGGTCCAGTTTTCCATGGGCGACCTGGAACGCTACGACCGTAATGTCCGCAACCACCTGAATTCCATCAACGCCGGAAGAGTCCAGCCGATACGGCTACGGTACTTTCAGCACTTGGCAGTTCTCTACACCGAAATCTTCCTGGACGCCCGCCGTGCCGACCAGCGCGGCAGATTGTTGGATTCGCTGAACTCGCATGTTTTGGAACACAACGCCCGAAAACACCCCAGTGAACCGCTTCACGAAAAGTTTCGCGATAGCGACCTGAACACGCTAGCCTTCTGGATGGCGACCGGAAGCGGCAAAACCCTCATTATGCATCTCAACTACCATCAGTTCATGCACTACGGAGCGATGAATCTGCGCACCTCGCTGGACAACATCCTCCTCATCACCCCGAATGAAGGGTTGAGCAAACAGCACCTGAACGACCTGCAAAAGTCCGGCATTCCCGCAAAACTCTTCGACATGGCTGACGGCGGCCTCACGCACTATGAGAGGGACACGGTTCAGGTCATAGAAATCACTAAACTCACCAAAAATCGAAAGGGCAACGGGGTCAGCGTCCCGATCGAGAGATTCGAGGGAAATAATCTGGTATTCGTCGATGAAGGGCACAAGGGCTCCGGCGGAGAAGCATGGCGGGCGGTTCGTGAGGAACTTGGTAGAACCGGATTCACCTTCGAGTACAGCGCCACATTCGGACAGGCTCTGGCAGCCGCGAAAAAAGGAGACCTGACCCAGCAATACGGGAAATCCATCGTCTTCGACTACTCTTTCCGCTATTTCCACGGCGACGGCTATGGCAAAGACTTCCGCGTCCTCAACTTGCAGCAGGACACCGTCGAGGAACAGACGAACCTGCTCCTGCTTGGGAATCTACTCTCCTTCTACGAGCAGCAGCGCCTGTTCGAAGACAAGGCAGGTGAGATTCACCCTTACCTGCTCGAAAAGCCTCTGTGGACCTTCGTCGGGAGCACCGTCAACGCCGTCTACACGGAGCAGGAAAAAAAACGAAGCGACGTCATGACCGTCGCCCGTTTCCTGCATCGCGTCCTCCTGAACAAGCGCGGATGGGTAACCAAGAAAATCCGATCCCTCCTCAATGGAAACACTGGCCTGCCCCCCGTGAATGGACAAGATGTTTTCCACGAAAAATTTCCATACCTTCGCGAGGTCGGTATTTCATCGCAGGAATGCTACTCGGACATCCTCGCACGAACCTTTCATGCCCGAGCGGGAGGAAGATTGCATCTTTGTGGCATCCGGGGAAGCGCGGGAGAATTCGGCCTCAAAGCCAGCGGGGCTGACCGGTACTTCGGAGTCATCTACATCGGGGACACCGGAAAATTCAAAAAAGTCTTGGAAGAAGACGACTTGGACATCGCGCTCGAAGAGGATGCCATCAGTTCCTCCCTATTCGAACGCATTAACAATCCAGCCTCCGAAGTCAACATTCTGATCGGTGCCAAGAAATTCATGGAAGGCTGGAACTCCTGGCGGGTCTCGAACATGGGCCTACTCAATATCGGTCGCCAAGAAGGATCCGAGATCATCCAGCTGTTTGGCCGCGGAATCCGGTTGCGCGGCAAGGACCTCACGCTCAAGCGCAGCACGGCGCTGCTCGGGAAGGCCCCGCAACACATAAACCTGCTGGAAACACTGAACATCTTCGCCATCCGCGCCAACTACATGGCCAAGTTCCGGGACTACCTTGAGCGTGAGGGCGTGGAAATCGACGAGCCTGTTGAAATCAGAGTGCCCATCAAAGTCAACAAGACATTCCTGAACCGAAATTTGGCCATACCCCAGATGGCCGAGGACCTGAACTTCACGGATAAAGTAAACCTGCTACTTGACGAAGGCAACCCAAATGACTGTGACTCAAAAGTTCACGTTGACCTGTCTCCGAGAATACAAATACTGGAAAGCGGTGGCGAAGTTATCGAAGCCACATCCAAGCATTCGGCCACGCTTCCTGCCGAAAGTCTAGGACTGGTAGATTGGGAAAAAGCCTATCTCGACTTGCTTGAGCATAAGAAACAGGAACAACTGGGCAACCTAGCGATTCCCTCGCCGGAAGCATTGAAGGAGATCGTTGCTGGAACCGGTCGAACCGCACCTCCCTACAGTCTGGTCGCCACGCCATCCACCAGAGAGCCGAAATCCCTTGCCGATCTGGAATCCTTGCAGGAAGCCGCTACCAGCATACTGCGCACCTACGCCACCAATTTTTATAACGAACAACGTCGTCGCTGGACCAGTCAACACATGAAATACAAAACTCTGAATCAGCGCAACTCAAACCTCAGCTTCGACTTCGAGGATCCAGACGACGCAGGGTACATCATCAGCGTATCCCGGCAGAAAGAAGGCCTGATTGAGCACATAGACCTGCTCCTCCGGCAGACCGACCTGCTGTACGAACAAGAAAATTCTAATGGCTTGGAACGCATCCATTTCGACCGGCACATCTATCAACCCCTTCTCATCGAGAACACAGAGATTGGAAAAATCTCACCGCCGCCCATGAATGGCAGCGAAACAAAATTCGTGCGCGACCTGAGGAAATACTGGAAGCGCGAAAAGGATAAATCGCTAGCCGACTCGGAGGTCTTTCTCCTCCGGAACCAGAGCCGCGGCAAGGGAGTGGGCTTTTTCCAGAACTATGGCTTTTATCCTGACTTCATCCTGTGGCATGTGACTGGAAACCGGCAGCATATCGTCTTCATCGAACCGCATGGCATGATCCACGCCAAAAATTACCGGAACGACGACAAGGCACGGCTTCACGAACGGCTCCCCGATATCGAGAAGGAACTCACCCGAAAAAGCAGACGGCGCGGTATCACGCTGGACTCGTTCATCCTCTCCGCCACTGCGTATGACGACCTGAAGCCACGATACGACGACGGGAAATGGACTAAGGAGAAATTCGCAAAGCATCACATTCTTTTCTTCTCCGATCAGGAGAGCCTCGGTCACATCGCTCAAATTCTCAAACTTCCAACACCCCGGACAGGCTGATTGAGGATTGCTCGACCCGCGCAACGCGATGCCTCCTCCCTCTTTCCTGACCCTGCTTGGGCACAAACTCGCCGCACCGTGGGTGCAGTTGTACCGGAACCTCCGCCAGGGCTCGGCCCGGCTGCCGGAAGAACTGATCGAGCAAGGCCCCCGCATCCGGGCCAGCGCCCAATACGGCGGGATGGGCGAGCGCGAACTGGAGTTGCGCATGGAGCAGGTCATCGAGCGCATCCTTTCCAACCGGCGCCGCGTACACGAACCCGCGAAGCAGCTGGTCGCCTTCAATCATTTCGAGCAACGCCGCTTCCTGGAATCGGGACAGGCCCTGGCCGAGAGAGACGTCGAACTGGCATACCAATTCTTCCATTTCGGAATCCCCTCGCTTCGCATGATCGACGAAGAGCAGTGGGACGGCTGGCTCGCCCACCTTGGCACCTGCTACGACCGCGTCGGCGTCACCGGTGCCGTAGAAGCCATGCAGCAGGTGGAAAGTTATCTGCAGAAAGTGCTCGGCGGCGCCCGCAGCGTCCGGTTGAACGATGTGGACCGGCTCATCGAGTCCCTGCTGGTCGGCTTCGGCGGGCGCACCCTTAACGTCGAATCCGCGGCCGAACCGTACACCGACACGGAGACCGTCTACCTGCCCGACCTGCTCGACACCTGCGACACCCGCGAAGAGAATTTCGACCTGCTCAAGGCCACCGCTGCACACTTGTGGGCGCAGACCCGCTACGGAACGTACCGGGCACCCGCCGACGCCTTCTCCGGCTATTCGGATCGTGCTCGCGCCCGCCGATATTTCCACGCACTGGAAATGCTTCGCCTGGATGCCCGGCTCCGGCACGACATGCCCGGCATCGGCCGCATCCTCAAACGCCATAATCCGCCCGACGCATGGCAGGGTCTGCCCGACGAATGGACAGCCGCCGTCGAGGAGATCTCGGACCCGCAGGCCACGGTAGAAGACTCCCTGCGCCTGCTCGAAACGCTGTATCCCACGACGGCGACGCTTCCCGAAGTCTCGTACCAGGGCGTGCTGCGCCCCGAACTCGCGGCCGACATTCTGGTCAAACGGGTTGACGAGGAACGACATCAACTGGCGAACGCCCTGCTCAGCATGAAAAAGGAACTGTCTCCCTTCCAGTCCGAGAAAGAACAGAGCGAACGCTTCACCGTACGCAGGGAGACGGATCAGGTAGCCGACGAATTCGCGTTCTCCCTGGAGTTCGGCGACGAAGCCGTCACCCCGCCGGAGGATGTCCAGCAACTGCTGGAGTCCATCATCCAGGATCTCGGGGAGATTCCCGACGAATACCTCGAGCCGGCCGACATGGGCGCCTATCCCCCGGCCTCGGAAGAACAGGAAGACACCCAGCCTGAAACAGGAGACGCCGATTACGTCTACCCGGAATGGGACCACTCCCGCCAGAAATACCGGCCCGACTGGTGCCAGCTGTACGAGCGCCCGATCACGGGCTCCAGCGAACAATTCGCACTGGATACGCTGGATCGGTATCGCCGCCTGCTCGCCGGGCTCCGGCGCACGTTCGAGGCCCTGCGCGACGAGGAGAAGCGCGTCCGCCGGGAGTTGCACGGCGACGAAGTGGATCTGGACAGCTTCATCAACGCCTACAGCGACTATGTCGGCGGCTCGGAACTGGACGAGCGGCTGTTCACCCGGATGAAGAAACTGGACCGCGACATCGCCGTGATGTTTTTGGTCGACATGAGCAGTTCCACCTCCGGCTGGATCAACGACCTGATGCGCGAAGCGCTGGTCCTGTTGTGCGGCGCATTGGAAGCCCTGGGCGACCGGTACGCGATCTACGGATTCTCCGGGCGCACCCACCGCAACTGCGAGCTGTACCCGATCAAGGGCCTGGACGAACCTTACGGCGGCGACGTGCGCTGCCGCATCAGCGGCATCACGCCCCGGAACTACACCCGCATGGGCGTCATGATCCGCCACCTCACGCAACTGCTGAAAGACACGGAGGCCCGCACCCGCCTGCTGATCACGCTGTCCGACGGCAAGCCGGACGACCAGGACGGCTACCGGGGCACCTACGGCATCGAGGACACGCGTCAGGCGCTGAACGAGGCCCGACATTTGGGAATACATCCGTATTGCATTACCATAGACAAGGAAGGCATGGAGTACCTTCCGCACATGTACGGGGCCTCCAACTTCGCCGTGGTCAGTCAAATCGAAAAACTTCCGACCAAGGTATCCGACATCTACCGCCGCATCACTCTATGAACACTATTCACCCTTATGGAATCCGCATTGGCCTGGCGCTGACGCTGGCGTTGGCGCTGGTCGGCTGCAAGAACGATCTCTTCACCACCCAAGACATCCCCAAAGAGGTCAAGGGAATCGCCAAGACCAGCGTGGACTACGCCTTGGATGCGCACCTGAATGCCACGACCGGGGGGCTTGAGGCATTAATGCGGGAGTTGTACCGGCTGAATCCCGGGGAACTGGCGAAAATGCCGGATGCCACAGTCGACGAACGGGTCGCCCAGCTACTGCCGGACCGCACCTACGACGAACTGCGCTTCGGGGAACTGAACAGCCACCGCGGCACCGAGGCGATGCAGCTGGCGTTCGAGCCCCGCTTCATCGGGGACCGGGTGTTCGCTCTGATGGTCGGCATCGTCAGCCAGATGCGGATCGCATACAACGACAAGCTGGAGTTTTTCGCCCTGAACCGGCTGGACTCCGAGAATCTCGAGAATTTTGCCAATAACCTGGAAATCGTCCGCACAAGCCTCAAGCGCCGAACCGCGCCGGACGGCACACCGTTGCTGCACCACGAGGGCGAGGTGCGACTTCAGGAATCGGGCCTGCCCGAACCCACCGCCGAACAGATCCTGGACCAACTGGTCGGGCACCAGCGGGTGCTGGTGAGCATCACGCACGGGTGGCGGGACCGCGCCCACCAGGCCGCCGTGCGCACGATGGGCGCGATCATCATGCTGCCCATCCCCTGAACCCCCGGCGCATGGACGCAAACGTCACGATCTATCACAACCCGCGGTGCAGTAAATCCAGACAAACGCTGCAGCTGCTCCGCGAACAGGGCATCGAGCCCGAGATCATCGAATACCTGAAGACGCCGCCGGACGAGGCGACGCTGGCCCGCATCCTGGAACAACTCGGGCTCTCTGCACACGAACTGACCCGCACCGGCGAATCCTTGTACAAGGAACTGGGGCTGGACCAGAATCCCCCCAGTGACGCGCAGATGCTTCGTGTGCTGGTCGAGAATCCGAAACTGATCGAACGGCCGATCGTGGTGACGCCGCAGGCCGCGGCGATCGGGCGCCCCCCCGAAAACGTCCTGAAACTGCTGTGAGCGACGTCGAGATCCTGGTGCTGTATTACAGCCGCTACGGCACCACCGCCGACATGGCGAACCGGGTGGCGCACGGAATCGAGGAGGTGGAGGGCGCAAGCGCGAAAATCCGCACCGTCCCGCCGATTTCGGCGAATTGCGAGAAGACCGAGTCGGACATCCCCGAAGACGGCCCGCCCTACGCCCAACCCGAAGACCTGGAGCACTGCGACGGACTGGCTCTGGGCTCACCCACCCGCTTCGGCAACATGGCCGCGCCAATGAAATACTTCTGGGACCAGACCGGAGGCCAGTGGCACTCAGGTGCGCTGACCGGCAAACCGGCCGGCGTGTTCACCTCGACCAACAGCCTGCACGGCGGTCAGGAAACCACTCTGATCAGCATGATGATTCCCCTGCTGCACCACGGCGCAGTCATCGTCGGGGTGCCCTATGAGGATCCGGCACTGAACGCCACGCAGAGCGGCGGCACGCCTTACGGGCCCAGCCACTGGGCCGGCCGCGAAGAATCCGCGGCCCTGACCGAGCATGAAATCGCCGTCTGCCGGACGTTGGGCCGGCGCCTTGCCCTGCTCGCTCAGAAAATCAGGTCGGCGTCCGACTAAAACTAGACCCTGCCCTCCGAAGCCGGGGGCTGATCCAATACCTCGCGCACGAACGGCACGGTAATCCGGCGTTGCTGGCTGAGCGATGCCTGCTCCAGCCGATCCAGCACCCGACACAACTGACCCAAGCCGCGTACCACGTGACGTTGCATGTAGCGCACCGCGTCCTCGGGCAGGTCATAGCCCTGGCTGCGCGCACGGCGGCGCAACGCCTCGGTCTGTTGGTCATCGTCCAAGGGCTGCAGCGGAAACGATACGGCACCGCGAAGCCGGGATTGCAGGTCGGGCAGTTGCACTGGGACACTGGATGCGGGTCGGCGCGCCGCCATCAGCAGGCTGGCCCCATGATCCACCGTCTGGTTGACCAAACCAAACAGACGCTGTTCCCAATCTTCTTGTTCCAGCACGGCATCGACCTCGTCCAGGCAGATCCACGTGCATTGCTCCAGGCCGTCCAGGGCTTCCGGGCCCAATTCCCGCATCTGCTTCAGCGGCAGGTAGGCCGCGGACTGGTCCCGGGTCTTCGCCTGGTGGCAGACCGCCTGCAGCAGGTGCGTCTTGCCGCTGTCCTCCGGACCGTGCAGCCACAGGGACCCGCCCTGTTGCGGCAGGGATTCCAGCGCTTCCAGAATTCCCGGGTTGCCGTCCGTGCAGAAATTGGCGAAGGTATGCCGCGGATTGCTACCGAGAGGCAGAATCAATTGGCTCATCGCGAAGCGTCTCCGGGGTCTGCCAGCAATCCGCCCCAGACCAGCATGTATCCGATGGCACTGATGAGCGTGGCGATCACGGTCGCCCACAGCAGCGTGTCCAGTATCAGGGGCGGCAGCATGACCAGCTGGTTCCCCATGAAAGCGAACACCGTGACGATTTGTATGAAGGTATTAATCTTTCCGACTTTAAGGACCGCGGTCTTCCGCCCGGGATGGAGCAGGTAATTCAGCAGGGTCCCTCCGACGACGAGGACGTCGCGCCCCACCACCAGCATCACCAACCAAAGCGGCAGCAGTTCCAGGTGCCCCAGCATCACGAAGGCGGCGATCAGCATCACCTTGTCCGCGAGCGGATCGAGTCCGGCCCCCAATGCGCTCGTGGCATTCAAGCGGCGAGCCAGGAAGCCATCCATGGCGTCCGAAATTCCCATCACGATGAACAGGATCAGTGCCAAACCAAACTGCTGTTCCAACAACAACATGGCGAACGCCGGCACCAGAAGCAGGCGCAGGACGCTAATCAGGTTGGGAATATGTTGAACCATGAAGTTTTCCGGTCACATTTTATATGCAGAGAGTAAAATGACGGCGCGTATTGAGCGATCCCGTGCCACAAAAAGAGTCTTCCGCTTCTGCTTACCGAAAGGCCGGAGTCGACATCGACGCCGGCAACCGCCTGGTGAAGCGCCTCGCGCCGCTCGCGCGGCAGACTTTCGACGAACAGGTCCTGGCCGATCTCGGCGGGTTCGGCGGGCTCTACCAGCTGCCGCAGGACTGCGCGCAACCCGTTCTCGTTTGCGGAACGGACGGAGTCGGCACCAAACTGCGCCTGGCGCAGAGGCTCCAGCGACACGAGACCATCGGCATCGACCTGGTGGCCATGTGCGCCAACGACATCCTGACGCACGGCGCGCGCGCCTTGTTGTTTCTGGACTACTACGCCTGCGGAACGCTGAGCGTGGAGGAAGCAGAAGAGGTGGTCCGCGGAATCGCGGCTGGGTGCCAGCAGGCCGGCTGCGTGCTGCTCGGCGGAGAGACGGCCGAAATGCCCGGGCTCTACCAGCCGGGCGACTATGATCTCGCCGGGTTCTGCGTCGGCCTCGTGGACCGCGACCGGCTGCTCCCCCGGTCGGACCTCCAGGCGGGAGATGTTCTGATCGGCATGAACTCAAGCGGCGTGCACGCCAACGGCTTCTCCCTCGTCAACAGCCTGCTGGATGCAGCCCCGGAAGATCCGACGCATATGGATGCGCTGCTGCAACCTACCACGATCTACGAGCCGCATCTGAGGGAAGCCATCGATTCCGGTAAGGTGCTGGCGCTGGCCCACATCACGGGTGGCGGCCTGACCGAAAACGTCCCGCGCATCCTGCCGGAAGGCCTGTCCGCGCAAATCGACCTCGAAAGCTGGGAGCGCCCGGAACTGTTCGATTGGATCCAGTCGCAGGGAAATGTCGAAGAGGAAGAAATGCGATGCGTCTACAACTGCGGGATCGGCATGGTCGCACTGACCCGAGCGGAAGACGCGGAAGCCCTCGTCCTAGGAATCCGATCAACCGGCTTGGACACCCGGATCATCGGTGAAGTTGTCGCTTCGGAAGGCCCCCCCAAGACGATATATACTAACTCTCCATGATTCCGATGGCGATCCTGTTCTCCGGCGAGGGGACGAACTTACAGGCTTTGATCGATGCTGTGCATCAGCGCCGCATCTACGCCGAAATTCGTTGCGTCATCAGCAACAAGCCGCAGGCTCACGGATTGGATCGAGCCCGGGCGGCCGAGATCGAGACACTGGTCATCGACGATGCCGACCGGGTCGCCCGAGAAGAAAAAACCCTCGCGGCCCTGCAGGAGCGCGGCGTCGAGTTGGTTTGTCTGGCCGGCTACATGCGCGTCCTGTCCGAACTCATGGTTGACCCCTATCACGGGCGCATCCTCAACATCCACCCCTCCCTTCTCCCGGACTATCGCGGCGCAAATACCCATCGCCGAGTGCTGGAAGCCGGTGAAAAACACCACGGGTGCAGCGTACACTTCGTAACCGTGGAACTGGACGAGGGCCCTCTGATCATTCAGGCGAGCGTGCCCGTCCATCCGGACGATACCGAAAGGGCCCTGGCTCTGCGCGTGCTGGAACAGGAACACCTGATTTTGCCCCTGGCAGTCCAGTGGTATTGCGATGGCCTCCTGCACATGGAAGACGGCGTCGCCTACCTTCGCGGGGAACGGCTCGACAAACCGTTAATTTATGAGGCAGGTCCTTAGCCTCTTCGGCTTTCTACTCTTTGGCTTTTCCTCCGCTGCCGCGGACACCACCCAAGCCACCTACGACCTGTACTACAAAGGCGCGCAGACGGGAACCGTCGCCGTCACCGTCACCCGAAAAGCCGTCCACACCTACTACAAGGCCGTCGCGAAGCCGAACTTGCTGGCCCGCCTGTTCGGGCAAGGCACCATCATCGAGCGCGGCACCATGACCAGCCAGAACCTGCGGCCCCAGGAATATTTTTATCACGACTCCGGCCGCGGCCGTCACTACAAATACGTCTACGACTGGCCCCATGACCAGGTGCTCGTCACGACCCACGAAGGCGAGTCCACGGAACCGCTCGGAGACGGGACACTGGACCCGGCGGCCATGGCCGTGCGCCTGCTCCGCGACCTGCCCGACCCTTCTCCCAACTACAGCGTGCTGTCCAAGGGCCTGCTGAAAGTGTATCGCTTCGAGACCCCGCTGTTGGAGCCTCTCGAAGTGCTGGGTCAAAAGCGGCTGGTCTGGAAAGTGGTCCGCATCCGCGGAAATGCCGAAGACTCGCGTATCGTCACTTGGCACGACCCCAAGCGCGACCAATGGATGGTCCGCACCGTGCGCATGGAGGGCGGCAAGGAGAAGATCCGGCTCGAACTGACCGGTCTGAACCGGTCAGACGCCGGCGATTTGCATTCGGTCGACCAGTAGCGCTCCGGTCTGGAGGGAACCGCGGCGGTCCGGCTCCGCCCCCACCGCGACGATGCCGCGATACATGTCCGGCAAGGACCCGGCAATGGTGATCTCGTGGACGGGATGCGCCACCGCGCCGTCTTCGACCCAGAACCCCGCCGCGCCCCGGGAATAATCGCCGGTCACCTGGTTGACTCCCTGCCCCATCAGTTCCGTCACCACCAGCCCCCGGCCGAGCCGCTGGAGCAGTTCTTCCCACGACAGCGCCGGCGTCTGGGTCTCCAGAGAAAGGTTCCGGACTCCCCCGGCGTTGCCGGTGGAGGTCAGGCCGAGCCTGCGGGCGGAATAACTGCCCAGGAACCACCCGCGCAGGACGCCGCCGTCCACCACGACCCGTTCCTGCGTTTCCACGCCCTCTGCATCGAACGGCGCGCTGGCCACACCCCCGACTTCGCGCGGGCGTTCGATCAGGCGGATATCTTCAGCCCAGACCTGTTCGTCCTTTCGGCCGAGCAGGAAAGACGCCTCGTGGTATAGCGCCCGGCCGCTGGCCGCGCCGACGAAGTGCCCGAGCAGCGAGCGGGCGACGGTCGCTTCGAACAGCACCGGGGCGACGCAGCTCGAAAGCGAGCGGGCGCCCAAACGGCGCACCGTCCGTTCCGCCGCAATGCGCCCCACCGTTTCAGGATCCTGAACCTTGCGCCAGTCGCAGTGGGTGCTGTGCCAATAGTCCCGTTCCTGAGCCCCGTTCCCATCTGATGCCACCACGCAGCAACTGAGATCGTGGCTGCTGCGCCTGTAGGCGCCCATGAAGCCCAAACTGTTGCCGAGCACCCGGACTCCGTCGTAGCGGCGGACTTCCGCGCCTTCCGAATTAACGATCCGGGAATCGGTGCGGGCGGCATCCTCGCACTGAAGCGCCAGCCGGGTGGCTTCATCGCTGTCGAGATCCCGGGGATGGTGGAGTTCCAGTTCCGGATACTCGAAGGCCAGCCGTTCCTCGTCCGGCAAGCCGTTACAGGGGTCTTCTTCGGTGCTGCGGGCGATCTGGCAGGCGGCCTCGACCGTGCGCGCCACCGAATCCTCGCGCAAGTCCGTGCTGGAGGCGGTCCCGCGCCGTTGCCCGAAGTAGGCGGTGATCGACAGGCCCTGGTCCTGCTCGCGCTCTACGGTCTCCAGTTCGCCCAACCGCACTGCGACCGTCAGTCCTTCGCCGCGTTCCAGCGAAGCCGCTGCGGCGGTCGCGCCTTGTTGCCGGGCCTGGTGCAATGCTTGCTGAACGCACGCGCGCAGGGCCTGCGCCGGGGCGGATTCAGCCACCATCCATCCGGGTCCCCCCGACCGTCAGTTCGTCGACCCGCAACGTCGGCTGGCCCACGCCTACCGGCACCTGCTGGCCGTCCTTGCCGCACGTGCCCACGCCTTCGTCGAGCTCCAGGTCGTCACCCACCATGCTGACGCGCCGCAGTACGCTGGGGCCATCCCCGATCAGGGTCGCCCCCTTCACCGGATGGGCAATCTTTCCATTCTTGATCAGGTAGGCTTCCGAGGCGGAGAACACGAACTTGCCGGACGTGATGTCGACTTGCCCGCCATTGAACCCGACCGCGTACAGTCCATGGTCGACCGACGCCAGTATCTCTTCCGGCGAGTGGGTGCCCGCCTGCATGTAGGTGTTGGTCATGCGCGGCATCGGCTGGTGCGCATAGGACTCTCGGCGACCGTTCCCGGTCGACTCGGTCTTGCTCAACCGCGCGTTGAGCCGGTCGTAGAGGAAGCCGCGCAGGATCCCGTCCTCGATCAGGACTGTGTTCTGGGTCGGAGTGCCTTCGTCATCCATGCGCAAGGAGCCGCGGCGATCCGGCAGGGTGCCGTTGTCCACCACGGTGACCTCGGGGCTGGCCACGCGCTGGCCCATCAGGTGGGTGAACGCCGAAGTGCCCTTGCGAATCGCATCGCCTTCAAGCCCGTGCCCGATGGCCTCGTGCAACAGCACGCCGGGCCAGCCAGAGCCGAGCACTACGGTCATGGCGCCGGCCGGCGCTTCCTGGGAATCCAGGTTGAGCAGCGCCACGCGCACCGCTTCCTCCGCGAAACGGGCCGGGGCGCCGGCCTCCAGCAGGCGACTGTAGCCATAACGCCCGCCGCCGCCATAGCCTCCGACTTCGCGCCGCCCGTCCCGCTCGGCGATGACGCTGACGCTGAGACGCACCAGCGGGCGGATATCGGTCTGGTACACGCCTTCCGTCGAGGCGACCAGGACCACCTCGTAGGTGGAGGCCAGGGTGGCCGTCACTTTCTTGACCTCGCCCGACAGGCTGCGGGCGGTCTCATCCACTTCGCGCAGCAGCGCGATCTTCCGCTCCATGTCCAGTTCCTGCAGCGGATTGTCGTAGGCGCAAACCGCGGGAGGCGGGGTCGAGGACGATTGCGGCAGGCGGGCCTGCCGGTCGCCGTGTGCGATGGAGCGCGCGGCCCGGGCCGCTTCCAGCAACTGCCCGGGACTCAGTTCCTCGGAATACGCGAATCCTGTTTTCTCGCCGAGGGCCGCGCGAACACCCGCCCCCTGCTCCAGCGTAAACGCCGCATCCTTGACCACCCCATCCTCGATCATCAGCGACTCATGCTGCGAATGCTGCAGATACACATCCGCATAATCGCAGGCGCGCGACCAGGCGTGCGAGAGGGTCTGTTCCAGCGTCTGCGGCGTCAATTCCCCCGGATCCAGGAGATAGCGCCGGACCGCGCCGTCGGTTACGGGTTCATTTGGCATGTCAAGCGCCGGTTGTCGATGCAGGGGAAGTTCTTCCGGATTTTCTCTAACTGGGGGCGATCCAGGTCTGCAACCACCACGCCCGCTCCGTGAGCGCGTTGCCCCTTGATCGTGCCCCAAGGATCAAGAATCATGGAATGACCATGGGTCTCGCGCCCGTTCAGGTGGTAGCCCCCCTGGGCGCTGGCAACCAGGTACACCAGGTTTTCGATCGCGCGCGCGCGCAGCAGGCTCTCCCAGTGCGCCTTGCCGGTCAGCGCCGTGAACGCGGCAGGCAGCGTGATGATCTCCGCCCCCTGATCCAAAAGCGCACGAAACAGCTCCGGGAAGCGAAGGTCGTAGCAGACGGTCAGCCCGATGCGGCCGAACGGGGAGTCGGCAACCACCAATTCGTGCCCGCTGCGGATGGTGGCGGACTCGTTGTAGCTTTCCCCACTGGCGACCAGCGTCACGTCGAACAGGTGAATCTTGTCGTAGCGCGCCCGGATTTCGCCCTGGTCGTCGAACAGCATGCAGGCGGCGGCCGATTTGTCCTCAACTTCGCAATGCATCGGGATGGTGCCCGCCACGGTCCAGATCTGGTGACGGCGGCACTGCTTGCGGATGAATTGCTGGATGGGCCCCTCTCCCTCCTGCTCCCGGTACTGCAGAACATCCTCATCCCGCAGGCCCATCATGGCGAAGTTCTCGGGCAGGACCACCAGCCGCGCATCGTTCTTGACCGCAGTTTCGATCAGGCGCCCGGCCTCCAGCAGGTTGGCGTCCAGATTCGGCCCGGAGGCCATTTGCACGGCAGCAATCTTGTCCATCTTCTCTCGCAAGGTCAGCGCGGCCGGTTTTGAGCCGGTTCACGGGGAATCCGCTGCTGAAATCGTAGCATGTCCTCAAGCTCGGGCTTCTGCTTGAGCCGAATCCGGTAGCGTTCCGTCACGAACTGCCGGGCCGCCTCGTGCAGCATATTGCCGGGATGCTTGCCGCAGTATTTTTCGAACCACTCATTGGTGCGGGTCAACCCGGTGTATTCCGCGATGCTGTACGTGTCGCGCACCAGGTAGTTGTACGCGGTCAGATAGCCCGCCAGCCAGCTGTAGTACAGCCCGCGCTTGTCAACCGGAACGTCCAGGAAACTCGCGCAGGTGTCCAGCCCCAGGCCCTGGACCTTGTACTGCTGGTTCAGGTCGCGCGCATGCAACGGGATCACCAAGGCGCAGGCCAGGATTCCGGCCAGCCCTCCAACGATCCACCGGCCTTTCTCCTGTCGCGAAACCGGGACGATTCCTGCCGCCATCATGCTTGGCGCAACGCCCGCAGCGGGAACGGCACGCCGGTGCCGCCGTGGCCGCAATAACCACCCGGGTTCTTGCCCAAGTACTGCTGATGGTAGGACTCGGCGAAGTAGAACGTCTCGGCCGGGATGATTTCGGTCGTGATGGCGCCGCCGCTTTTCGCGGAAAGCGCCGTCTGGTAAAACTCGCGGCTTTTGTTGGCCAGGGCCTCCTGCTCGGAGTCGGCAACGTACACGCCGGAGCGGTACTGGGTCCCGATGTCGTTCCCCTGGCGCATTCCCTGGGTCGGGTCGTGGCCCTCCCAGAAACAGGCCAGCAGATCCGGATAGGTGATCAGGTTCGGGTCGTACACGACGCGGACCGCCTCGGCATGCCCGGTCTGGCCGGAGCACACTTCCTCATAAGTGGGATCTTGAGTCTCGCCCGCGGTATAACCCACGGCGGTGGTCCAGACGCCGTTCAACTGCCAGAAGCGCTGTTCCGCCCCCCAGAAGCATCCCAGCGCAAACTCCGCGACGCACAGGCCCACCGGATACGGCGGAACCAGAGGATTGCGCGTAAACAGGTGCAACTCCCGCGTCTCTGTCACTGCGCCGACATCCGTCATGGCACCCTCCACACAAAACAAGGCCGCCTTGCGGCGGCCTGAGTTTTGGAGGTAATAGTTATTATTATTGTCTGGGAACCCTGACCGCTCGGAATCTTATCAATCCGGGCCATAGGTGAAGTTTGAAGCAAGGCTTACGGTGCCCGAGTGCTCATGGGTGATTCCGTTGTCGTTGTACGACACCCTGACGGTATCACTGATCGTGATGTCATTGCCCGGGGCGATAGCCAGAGGCGGGTTAGAGACAATCACTTGGCTTCCATCGGCCCCTTCGACTTCCACGACTTCACTCTCGCCGATGCCGTCACCGACTCTCAGGCGGCGAGTCTTGCCGTCCACGGAGTACTCAATCGGGGCCTGCTTGACGCTGACCACCTCGCCAACTAGGCTGCACACGACCTTTAAATGGCCGCCGAGCTGGCCGGAATACATCTGGGTAATGGCGTCGAACTGCGCCTCGCTGGCTCGTTCGTCCACGTACAGCGCCACCTTGAAGCCGCCTTCGGTCAGAAGACCGGGGGCTTGCAAGAACATGGAGACGTTGAGATCGTTGATTTCCAGGTCGTCCAGATGGCCTTCGTCGATATGCCATCCCAGCAATGCTGTACAGGTACCGGTGGTCGGGGGTTTCAGCACTATGCACGGGCAGATAAGGTCACACGTGCAGGATTCAAAGTAATTGCCTTTGATGCTCCAGTTGTCTGATGCCATGGCTTTCCCTCCTTATTATGGATGGCTGATCGTTATTCGGTTGGCGAGTATAGCACGGCTTAGAGCCTACTTGGGCTGGAGCCAAGCTCAAACCGCTACGAACAATTCCCTTTGCTTTTCGGGCTGCAATCGTGCCTGCGCCGGCAGCAATTCCGAAAATGCCGAAACTGGCACATTGCTTAATTCTCTTGGCTCCAGTTTGTGCAGCCCTCCACCGTATACTCTCCCCTCACCCAGCATCACCTGAGGATGAATCTCATTGAGAAATTCCCAGAGCCGCTTTTTCAGGGTCGGATCCTCATCCAAGGCTTGAGCGATTGGCCCTTTAGGGTAGAGCATGAGGTAAACATTCGCAGCAGTCGCCCGAGAGTGGTTCAGTATGAAACGAAACGGACGTCCATTCTTCGTGTCGCTTCTCCCAAGGTAAGTGCATACGAATGGCGCTGGCGGCCGATCTTCTTGTGTATACCAAGGTGTCCTGTGCCTGCAGAGATAGCGCTTGGCCACACCCAGCGCTTCCCCCTCTTCAAGATATTTCCACAGGGCTGGATATCTTCTTCTTGTCTGCGCTTCGCTCAACCGGCAATCAAGCAAGAATAGGCGCCGTTTCAATACCGGATTTCCGTCCTTGTCGGCCGGCACTTCATCCTTTTGCAAATAGCGCGGGCTTGGCAATATGGGCCGGAATGCTTCTCGCGGCAACCCACGGAGCTCAATTTCCTCCGGCGTTAAGATGAAATATTGGTTGCTCCCGGTCACCAGCCCCCGTTTGATGCTGAAGAAATCCCCTAAAACCGGCACATTTGCTCCATCAGCCTCCTCTTTTTCCGGATAGCGTGTCCATTTGGGACTACGAGCCAATACCTTGGCTGGGACCAGACGCTCCAGTCTCGGGCAATCAAGCGAGCCGCCATAGGTAAACCGGACTTGGTGTTCGGACGGCGGCTTTGCCTTGCGGAACCAGATTACGACCGAAGACACCAGAGCATCCCCAAACTGTACATCGTTCGGATCGAATCGGTGCAGATGCATCAATGTCACCTCACTCAACAGGTAACTCCTTAATGCCGCACCATAATTCACATCCATAAATTCACTTGGCACCAACCATCCTGCCAGCCCTTCATCTGCCAGCCACGCATGGCTTAACCCAAGGAAATAGCAATACAATCCAGCCAGTCCGCTGAGCCTCATTCCGGACGCCTCCTGCATACGAGCCTTCAGGCGTTGCTTTTCGCTACTGTCTATATGGTGATGCCGTACATAAGGCGGATTGCAGATCAGCAGATTAAATCTTTCAGCGTCTGGCGGCGATTCAGCCCGCGTAAAATCAGTCAGTCGGACATCCAGGCCCGTCTTTCCCCACAAATTCGCCGCAGGGGTTCCATAATGAGGGTCGATTTCGTAGCCTACGGCTACAGCGATACTTCTCTGTGGAAACACTCTGAGCAAGGCTGAATAGAACGATCCGGTTCCGATGCTCGGATCAATAAAACGAACTCTCTCGTTTCTACCTAGATGGGCTTTGGCATAGCGGAGAATATCCATTGCCAATTCCGGAGGTGTGGCAAACTGCCCCATCCGATTTCTCTCAACCTGGTTTTTTTCCGAATCCAACTGCCCCTGAAGCATCAAACGATGCTCCTCCAGTGCCTTGATTTCGTTCCTGGTCATCTAAAGCCCAAATTTTCCGAGATCGTCGGTCCGATGTTCCCACACCCAGTCGATACCCTCTGCCGCCTCATAACCCAAGTAACCACTGTCGAAGTACCCGCATAGGAACAAAATGTACCGCACATTCCTGCCATAGGTTCGCCGCAACTGGTTCATTTTTGTAGCTTCTTCCTTGCGGCGCTTGTTGACATTTGTAAAGTCTCCCGCAGATTTTGCCTCGATTAGAAATGGCAAATTTCCTGCCTTTGCGTTTTTCGGCATCACAACGGCATCCACTGGAATATTAATCGATTTGTCAGCACTATTCTGTTCGACTGGCACATTCAGGCGGAACGAATATGTCCCCGGTTTCATTTCATTATATTTCGTACCTTTCCCCGCCAGAATTTTTGTATAGCCATGTCTCTTCAGCCATTTTCCGATGGTAGAAAGCTGGCGTTTTTCTTGTGCATTGCGGATAACCGGATTTGCGATAGCACCGCAAAGACGGTCGGCTACAATCGTCGCAGCCCTATACACATCCTGTCTAGATGGACTGTTACCGTTCTCTAGCCAGACAAAAATATCCGGATCAATCATCCTGCGGATCGTCTTGCTGATTTTCATCAGGTCTCGATTTAAGTCGCTCTGTAACATCCGCGAAGGCAATTTCCCTTTCTTTTCCATCACTTTAACAAGGTTGGCCGAAACTCCAGAAAGCCCAACCAATCGGTCTACAGCCAGCGGTGGAGAAGTGGCCATCCGTAGCGTTGGCAAAACGGTGGGAGTTCCCTTGAGCAACTCCGCGTCAATTTCCTTCAGGTTGTCTGTCGCTGTCAACATCTCTTTGACATCTTGCGTGGTCTGTGCACGCATCTCCCGGTATGCTTTCGGTGCAAACCGGATAAACCATTTGTTGTACATATCCACTGATCGGATGATGTCTGCTTTCCATTGGTCGGGCTTGTCTCGATTTACTGCTTTCATCTGACCCCTTCTCTATTGTCCCAAGACATCGCGACACCTGCTTGAGCCTTGGTAATGATTGCCAAATTGCTTCTTCAAGCGCGTCCACGGTCTGCCTCGATGCATTATGAAAAAGGAGTTTACTACACGCGAGAAGGGTGCAAAAATTCATTCAGAATCTCTAACGCGACCTGTTAAAATGGCAACAGGAGACCTCATGTCTGCCGCCGCCTCCACCCCCGAATTCGCGCCCCTGCCGACGGCGGAACGCTGGGCTCTGATCGGCGCCGTCACCGCCGTCGCCGCCAGCGGGTGGGCCTGGATGCTGTATATGGACTGGGCCATGCGCGACATGATGCAGGGTGGACCTTCCACCGCATGGATGCCCCCGCCTGCCGGGGCCGGCGGCTGGAGCGGATACGATTTCTGGATGCTGTTCGCCATGTGGGCGATCATGATGGTCGCGATGATGGCGCCCAGCGCCATCCCGATGCTCCGAATGTACCGGACCATGCAACGGAACCGGAGCCGGCAAACCCTGCAATCCGTCTCCTGGACGATTTTTCTCTTCGGCTACCTTGCTGCCTGGACCGTTTTCTCCGCGGTCATTTCGGTGATCCAGTGGCCCCTCCACGAGTGGGGACTGCTCGACCCCATGATGAACAGCCGAAGCCAGCTTTTCAGCGGCATCCTGCTGATCGTGGCCGGCCTGTACCAATGGACACCGTGGAAAGACGCCTGCCTGACCCAATGCCGGACACCTATGCAGTTCCTGCTCGCCCGCTGGAAAGACGGCCGATCCGGGGCCTTGCAGATGTCTTTCGAACACGGCCTTTACTGCATCGGGTGCTGCTGGGCGCTCATGCTGGTCCTGTTCTCTGTCGGCATGATGAACATGCTGTGGGTCGCCGCCATCATGCTGTTCGTAATCGTCGAGAAGGCCCTGTCGAACCCGGCGCGGCTGTTCCGGACGGTCACCGGGTTGCTGCTGGCCGGCTCGGGCATCTGGCTGTTATCCCTCCATCTCCAAGGTGCCACATGAGTTCGACCAACGAGCAACGGGTCCGTCAACTGTTCGAGGACAACCTCGCGACCCATCAGGATTCCCGGGACCGGATGGCCGAATCCATCGCCCGGGCTGGAGCCCTACTGGCGCAGGCCTTGTCGGACGGCCGCCGGGTGTTGAGCTGCGGCAATGGCGGCTCGGCAGCAGACGCACAGCATTTCGCGGCCGAATTGATCGGTCGCTTCGAGAAGGAGCGCGAAGCGCTGCCCGCCGTCGCCCTCTCCACCGACACTTCGGCACTGACCGCCATCGGGAACGACTATGGATTCGACCGGGTATTCAGCCGCCAGGTCGAAGGGCTGGGGCAGGAAGGCGATATCCTGCTGGCGATCAGCACCAGCGGCAACTCCCCCAACGTCGTGCAGGCCATCGAGGCGGCACAGTCCAGGAAAATGCGGGTGATCGCCCTGACCGGACGCGACGGCGGCGCCATGCGCGATCAAATGAGTGAAAACGACATCGAGTTGCGCGTCCCGTCCGATTCCACGGCCCGGATCCAGGAAGTCCATATCCTGATCCTGCACTGCCTGTGCGACCTGACCGACAATCTCGCGCATGAGTGAGCCCGGTTGGCTGGCCGCACTGCGCGACCTGGTTGATCCCGAAGACCTGCTTGACGATCCGGCCGACTGCTGGACCTACGGCTACG
The DNA here is from genome assembly GCA_026713705.1 of Gammaproteobacteria bacterium. Taxonomy (GTDB): domain Bacteria; phylum Pseudomonadota; class Gammaproteobacteria; order Poriferisulfidales; family Poriferisulfidaceae; genus Poriferisulfidus. The sequence goes on along the minus strand of JAPONY010000084.1, from coordinate 12,538 downwards.
ACAACAGCCGGCAACACAGCGCCCCACAGGCCGTGGTGTTCGCCCGCGAGGCAAGCCAGATCCAAGACCTGATCCGGTTCTGCCGCGCCCATCGCACTGCCTTGACCACACGAGGCCTCGGCACCAACACCACCGGTGCCGCCGTTCCCTTGCAGCACGGTATCGTTCTCTCCACCGAGCGCATGAACCGCCTCTTGGACATTGATCCGCGCGAGCAGACCGCGCGGGTCGAACCGGGGCTCATCAACCAGCATCTTCAGGACGCGGCAGGCGAACACCAGCTGTTCTGGGCGCCGGACCCGTCCAGCGCGCCGTTTTGCACCATCGGGGGGAACCTGGCCTGCAATGCGGCCGGACCGCGCGCGCTGAAGTACGGCACCACCCGGGACAACACCCTTCAAGTCCAGGCCATCACCGGGGCCGGAGAGCCTTTGAGCGCCGGCACCCTGACCCGCAAGGGCGTGGTCGGGTTCGACTTGATGCGCCTGCTGATCGGTTCGGAAGGAACGCTCGCGGTATTCACCGAGGCGACCCTGCTGCTGCGCCCTCGCCCGCAGGCGCTCGCCACCGCCCGGGCCGTCTATGCCGACCCCCAGCACGCGATGGCAGCCATCGAAGCCATTCTCGCCCAGCCCAATCTGCCGTGCGCGCTGGAATTCATGGATGCCGCCTGCCTGGACCTGATTCGCGACGACGGGCAGGTGGATCTCCCGGAGAACGCACAGGCCCTCCTGCTGATCGACATCGACGGCGACGCCGACCAGTTGCCGCAGATCTCCGCACCCATCGCCCAGGCAGCCTCCACCGAACAATGCCTCGACTTCCAGATTGCCTTCGGAGAGGAGGAACGCGAGACTTTGTGGCAGGCACGACGCACGCTCTCACCCGCATTGCGCCGCATCGCCCCGGAAAAAATCAACGAAGATGTCGTGGTGCCAGTGACCCGGCTGGCGGAACTATTGCAGGAACTGGACCGGATCCGCACACGTCATGCCATCCCCATCGTCTGCTTCGGCCACGCGGGGTCCGGAAACATCCACGTCAACCTCATGCCGGACGGCTCGGAAGAACAAAGGCAAATTGCCTACGGCTGCCTGGACGAGGTCTTCGATGCAGTCCTGCGCCTCGGCGGCACCTTGTCGGGCGAACACGGCGTGGGCATGGCGAAGCGGGAACACATCGCCCGTGAACTGGATCCTACTTCGCTGAAGATGATGCACGCGATCAAGCGTGATTTCGATCCGGACGGCATTCTCAATCCCGGGAAAAACCTGCCGGATCCAGATAAGTTTGCAGACCCACCCAATGCTGAAATGTAAGACGGGATGGAAGCCCTTTCGCAAAATCCGCCCTAGCATAAGCTAAAGCGCTCGTGTCTAGTTATTACTTTTTGGGCGGTGGCGGCGGTGGCGGTGGCGGCTTGACAGCGTTCGGAGGCATTGGCGACACACCGCGTGCTGGCACTTCTCTGCTACCCGGCATCGCATTCGGTATAGGTGGTTTATCTGTCATGCTTCACTCCGTATCCTGTTCGTCAGAGGGCATAGGCAGAAATTCTATCATCTCTACTTCGGATGCGGATACCAGCATATGGGAAACCCCTTCAAGTGGTTCTCGTTTGTTAGCCTCTTTCAACCACTCACATTTGACCATTAGGAAATGCTGATCTTCCACCCGACTCGGCCACTCCTGAGGCCAACCATATAAGCGGCGTTCCCCCTTCAGGTGCAGTACAACAAAACAGTCTCTATGGTACGCGAAAGCTGAATATTGTGCTGATCGGTATGAACTCTCTCTTGTTAACCCCCAGTCACGAAGGTGTCTATGCAACCAGTCGCGATTCCAGGTGCGGGCTGATATCAAGCCGAGCACAACCGCCACAAGCACCAATACTGACGTTGAGATCTCCCATTTCCACTTATCGTCGGACAGGATATCTGGCCATATAGCTTCAATTCCTGAAAAGGCAGGCAATGCTGCCAATTGCACAAACATAGTGAAAACGAATGCCTGCACTATAACTTCAATCCCATTCGGCTTTGGGTTTGAAACTAACGCTTGAAAAACCCCTGCAGCCACAAATCCTGGCAAGAGAAATAGGAGGACTCTTATGGTCTCACTAGATTCCAAAACTGTGAACAAATTCATCCCTGAACCCTTGGCTCAGAATAACATACCAAAGCGATTTTTTATGCTTTTCCTCTGGAAAGCTGCTTCCGGTACAGTTCCGCGTCCTGTTCAGAAAAACAGCAGCACACCAGGCGGTCGAAATCGGCCTCATGCCGGCGCAGCGCCTCCAGCGCCACCCGCGCCGCCTCGATCTTCGGGTAGCCGTACACCCCGGTGCTGATCGCCGGGAACGCCAGCGACCGGATTCCTTCCTGCTTCGCCAGTCGGCAACAACGGTCGTAGCAGGATGCGAGCAGTGCCTCCTCTTTTTCTTCGCCCCCTCTCCAGATCGGCCCGACCGTGAGAAGGACGTGGCGTGCCTTGAGATTGAAGCCGGGCGCGATCTTCGCCTCCCCGGTCTCGCAGCCACCCAGAGTGGCAGTGTATTGAGCCAGTTCCAGACCTGCCGCACGGTGGATGGCGCCGTCCACCCCTCCGCCCGGCATCAAGCTGGTGTTGGCGGCGTTGACAATCGCATCGATCGCCAACTCGGTGATGTCCCCGACGACGACTTCGATCACTTCCGGCTTCGCCCCGGTTTCACTTGACGACTTTCAGGTGGGGCCGCCCCTTCGGCGAAGTCGGATCCTCGTCCGAAGGCGACGGAGACTCTTCCCCGCCCCAAGGAAATACCAGTCCCTCGTTGTTTTCCTGGCAGAAGATGCGGGCCACCGTCTGCACGTCCAAGACCACGTGTTTCGAGACGCCCTGGAAGCGTGCATGGAAACGGACGCTGTCCTCGTCGATCACGAGGTCGCGAACCGCCCGGGGCGCAATGTTGTAGACGGTGAGCTGATCTTCCTCCAGCGCCGTCCCTGCGTCGGAGCCTCCGTCGCGGACCACCAGCATCGGAGTCATGTCGTTGTCGACCACCCACTCGTAGATGGCGCGAATCAGGTAGGGACGATTGGAGGTCACCGACGAACCGGTGCAGGAATCAACCTGTCAGGATAGATGCAGGTCTCGCTCGACTTCAGTCAAACTGCGCTGGAAGCACGGGCGTGCATAGACTTCCCGGGCATATTTCCACAGCGGCCCGGAACTGCGCGGCATCTCGATCTTGTAGCTTTTCAGGCGCCATAGAATCGGCGCCAGCGAGGCGTCCAGCAAGGTGAAACTGTCGCTCGTGAAGAATTTCTTGTTTTCCCGCTGCTTCAGTTCCGCCGTCACCCGGATCAGGAAATTCCGCATGGTTTCCCGGGCCCTGGCGGATTTTTTCGCACCCGGCGAGTGCAGGTCATCCAGTTGGCCGTACAGGCGTCGCTCGATTTCAAGCAGCCAGACCCGCGCCCGCGCCTTGCCGACCGGATCGACCGGCATCAAGGGGGGATGCGGGAAGCGGTCGTCCAGGTACTCCATGATGATTCGGGGTTCCAGCAACGTCATTCCCCGGTCGGTAAACGTCGGCGTCGTGCTTTCGGGATTGATGACCGCCAGATCCTCGCGGTGTTGCGGATCATCCGTAAATGCGTAGCGGGCTTGTGTTTCCTTTTCGGCCAGGACCATGCGGACGCGGTGGCACTGGGGGCACTGAGGGGAAGAAAATAGGAGCATGGCGGGCTAGTGAATGTCCTGCCAATACTCGCGCTTGAGGAAATAGGCGAAACCTCCCAGCACCAGCAGGAAGAACAGCACCCATGTCCCGACGCTTTCGCGCGTCAACCGCGCCGGCTCCGAAACGTACACCAGAAATGAAGTGATATCGACGACAAGCTGTTGGTACTCTTCGGGAGTCTTCAGCCCCGGGCTCTCCAGCGTCAAGCCCGCGATGACCGGCTTCTTCTCTCCATTCCCATTCTCGACTTCCTTCCATTCCGCCTGTTGCAGGCCTTGCTCCCGCCACAGCACATGCGGCATCGTCGTATACGGGAAACGCCAGTTGTTGACCCCCCACGGGCGGTCTTCGTCGGCGTAGAACGTCATCAGGTACTGGTAGATGTAGGTGGCGCCTTTCTGCCGGGCGATCATGCTCAGATCCGGCGGCGACGCCCCGAACCATCTCTCGGCCTCGTCCGGGGCCATGGCGATTTCCATTCTTTCGCTGACGCGCTGGCCGGTGAAGATCAGGTTGTCCTTCACCATTTCCATGTCCAGCCCCAAGTCCTCTCCGACCCGGCTGTAGCGGCTGTATTTCACCGAGTGGCAGCCCAGGCAGTAATTCATGAAGTACTTGGCGCCCCGCTGCAGGGAAGCCCGGTTGGTAAGGTCGACCACCACCTGATATCCGGGCAGTTCGGCTCCGCCCGCGGCGAATGCGGGTCCGGTCAGACCCAGGCACAGGGCCGCCAGGAGAAGGGTGCGTTTCATTCGGTTACCCGATCCGGCACCGGGAGGTCGCGGCCTAGTTTCTCGATTCCGCTGCCGAGGAACATGACGGTCACGAATGCGGCCGGCATCAGCCAGCCCAGGAATACCAGCATCTCGTGGCCGGGTTCCATCCTGACGACGTCGTAGAGACTGATCAGGCCCAAAACCACCGCGAGGCTCACCAGGCGTTCGATGTTGCGGCGCGGGCGGCTGAAGAACCACAGCGCGATGAAGAACAGGAAGTACCACTCGCCGAAGCGCAGCGCGAGTTCGCTGTACAGCGCGGTCGGCGCATTGAAGCCCAGATAGCCCAGCACCGCGAAGGTGACCACGAACAAGAGCAGGTTTAGCTTGTACAGCTGGCTGCGGTAGCGCACGGACCGCACCGGGTTGCGGTCGATCCACGGCAGGAAAAAGAGGACCAGGATGGACAACAGCATGGCCAGCGCACCGAACTGCGGATCCGGGATCGCCCGAAGGATCGAATAGAACGGCGTGAAGTACCACACCGGAACGATGTGTTCTGGAGTCAGTAGCGGATTGGCGGGCGTGAAATTGTCCGGCTCCAGGAAGTATCCGCCCATCTCGGGGGCGAAAAACACCACCAGTGCAAACAGGAACAGGAATGCGATCGATCCCCAGATGTCCTTGACGGTGTAGTACGGATGGAACGGAACGCCGTCGAGCGGCTTGCCGTCGGCATCCTTATGCTTCTTGATCTCGACTCCGTCGGGGTTGTTGGAGCCCACTTCGTGCAGCGCCATGATGTGCAACATCACCAGCGCCAGAATCGCCAGCGGGATGGCCGACACGTGAAGCGCGAAGAATCGGGTCAGGGTCGCATCGGACACCGCGAAGTCCCCGCGCAGCCAGATCGCGATGTCCGGCCCCACCCAGGGAATGGTGCTGAAGAGGTTGACGATGACCTGCGCCCCCCAGTACGACATGTTGCCCCAGGGCAGCAGGTAGCCCATGAAGGCTTCCGCCATCAGCGCCATGTACAGGAACATGCCGAGGAGCCAGATCAACTCGCGCGGCGCCTTGAAGGAGCCGTACATGATGCCCCGGAACATGTGCAGGTACACCACGATGAAGAAGAACGACGCACCCGTGGAGTGCATGTATTGAATCAGCCAGCCGAGGGGGACGTCGCGGCGGATGTATTCAAGGGAAGCGAACGCGAGTTCCGCGTCCGGCTTGTAGTGCATGGTCAGGAAAATGCCGGTGACGATCTGGATGATCAGCACCAGCAACGCCAGCGAACCGAAGAAGTACCAGAAGTTGAAATTCTTGGGCGCGTAGTAGTGCGCGAAATGCTCGTTCCATAGCCGCATCAGCGGGAAACGGGCATCGATCCAACCGATCAGGCCACCGAAATAGGCCTTCATGCGGGAGCGTCCTCCGGCATCTCGCCGATCAGGATCCGCGTGTCGCTGACGAAACGGTATGGGGGCACTCGCAGGTTGGCATTGGCCGGCACATGGTCATACACGCGGCCCGACAAGTCGAACCGGGAGCCATGGCAGGCGCAGAAAAATCCACCGGGCCAGTCGGAGCCCAGATCCTCCGGGGCCGCATCGGGACGGTAAGTCGGGTTGCAACCCAGGTGCGTGCACACACCCACCAGAACCAGGAACTCCGGATTCAGCGAGCGGTGCGAGTTCCGCGCGAATTCCGGCTGCTGGCTTTGAGCGGAATTCGGGTCGCGAAGATAACTGGGTTCGGACTCAAGCATCGCCACCATCTCGGGCGTGCGGCGAATAATCCAGATCGGCTGCTTGCGCCAGATCAGGTCGATCTTCTGACCCCAATCCATCTGCCCGATATCCACTTCGATCGGGGCACCTGCGGTGCGGGCGCGGGCGCTGGGCGACATGGACGCGACGAACGGCCACATGGCCACCACGGCACCGGTTCCGCCCACCAAGGCCGTGCTGCCGGTTAAAAACCGGCGGCGGCCCACATCAACTGTGTCATCTGACATGTGTCGGGAATCTCTAGGCGATCAAAAAAAACATAGCCGCTACCCATTCCACGGGTCGGCCATGTCTGCTTCATTTGCGGCGAAGAATTTTAACATATGAGGCCTTCCGCCCTGAAACAGGTGAAACGCGCAAACGCGCCACTCCTCCTCAAGCCGGGTTCGGTATGTCGACAAACTGGTGTCGGAGTCCGAATTTCTCCTCAAGGTGCCGGCCAACGGCCTGTACGCCGTAGCGTTCGGTCGCATGGTGGCCGCAGGCGAAGTAGTGCACTCCGCATTCCCGGGCCGTATGCACGGTCTGTTCGGAGATCTCCCCGCTGATGAAAGCGTCCAGCCCCAGACGGGCCGCCTGCTCGATGAACTGCTGGCCCGCACCGGTGCACCACCCGACCGTGGTGATCGGATCTCCCGTCTCAGGGCCGGCCCAAACCACCGGATGTTCCAGCCGCGCCTCCAGCCAATCCGAAAATTCCTCCGCCGATCGCGGCTCCTTCAAGCGGCCGGTTCTTCCGGTTTCCGGAGAATCCTGTTCCAGCAAGCCGGTGACATTCAATTCCAGGCGCTCCGCCAACTGGATGTTGTTCCCGAACTCCTCGTGCGCATCCAGAGGCAGATGGTAGGCGAACAGGTTGGTGTCCGAGGTCAGCAGCGCACGAAGCCGCCGCGCCTTCATTCCGGTCACCGCCGAGTCCTCGTTGCGCCAGAAATATCCGTGATGCACGAGCAGTGCGTCGGCATTCTGCTCGCGAGCCACCTCGATCAGCGGCTGGCTTGCGGTGACGCCCGAAATCAGGAATTCAATCCGGTCTCGCCCTTCGACCTGGAGCCCGTTGGGGCAATAGTCCGAAAACGCCGAAGGCTGGAGCAGTTCGTCCAGATAGGCGGAAAGCTCCGCGCGTTCGACCATTATTTCGAGCCGCTGCGCCAGCGCGCCGAAGCGGCGTGCGCGCCCAGACCCTCCGCCTTCGCCAAACACTCGGCCAGGCCCGCGAGGTCCGCAGCGCCGGACTGAGACAGCCGGATGGTGCTGCTGCGTTTCTGGAAGTCGTAGACGCCAAGCGGCGATGCGAAGCGGGAAGCCCGCATCGTCGGCAGCACGTGGTTGGGCCCGGCGCAGTAGTCTCCCATCACCTCCGGGCTGTTCGCCCCGAGGAAGATCGCGCCGGCATGGCGGATCTGATCCAGAATCGCGTCCGGCTCCGCCAGGGCCAACTGCAAGTGCTCAGGCGCCAGTCGGTTGACCAGTTCCACCGCCTGCCCCAGGTCGTCGGTCTGTACCAGCGCACCGTTGGCCGCCAAAGAGGCACGGATGATGTCCGCGCGCGGCATTTCCTCCAATTGTGCGGCGAGCGCGCCCGCAACCGCGTTGATGTGCTCCGGGTCCGGGCTCAGGAGGATCGCCTGCGCCTGCTCGTCATGCTCCGCCTGCGCCATCAGGTCGGTTGCCAGCCACTGCGGGTCCGCACTGCCGTCACTCACGACCACGACCTCCGAAGGTCCGGCCACCATGTCGATTCCGACCGTACCGAAAACCTGCCGCTTGGCCTCGGCCACCCAGAGGTTTCCGGGGCCGACGATCTTGTCGACCGCCGGGACGGTTTCCGTCCCCAGCGCCAGCGCGGCAATGGCCTGCGCGCCCCCGAGCGCCCAGCCGCGGTCGATGCCGGCCACATGCGCCGCCGCCAATACGACCGGATTGACCTGTCCGTCCGGAGTCGGGCTGACCATCAGGATCTCTTCCACCCCGGCGACCCGAGCCGGAATCGCATTCATCAATACCGAGGATGGATACGCCGCGGTTCCTCCGGGAACGTAAACGCCGACGCGCTCTAGGGCGTTGACCCGCTGGCCCAGCCGCGAACCCTGGTCATCTTCGAACTCGAACGATTCCAGTTTCTGCCGCTGCGCATAATCCCGAATCCGGTCGGCCGCGGCCCGCAAGGCATCACGCAGGGGTTCTTCCAGTGCCTCGAATGCGGCCTGAAAATCGGCAGGCTCCCAAAGCAGGGACGCAACCGAATCGGTTTCATGAGCGTCGAATTGCCGCGTGTATTCGAGCAAGGCGCGATCGCCGCGCGTACGGATTTCTTCGATGATGGCCGCGACCGCTTCGGCCTGTTCCGGACGCGAGCCTTGTGCCCGGCCGTCAATCAGTGCTTGAAATTCCTCTTCAAAGCCCGGCGCTCCAGCCGACAGAATGCGAGGAAATGGCGTGCTCATGCAGCCCGACTGGCACACTGCCGCCGCGCCCGAACCGCTTCGGCCAAACCTTCGAGCAACTGTTCCGTCTGTTCAAACCCGAGACACGCATCGGTGATGCTCTGGCCGTACTGCAGCGGCTCACCGGGAACCAGCTTCTGGTTGCCCCCCACCAAGTGGCTCTCCACCATGACCCCGACGACGCGTCGGTCTCCCGCACGCATCTGCTCGCCGATGCTGTCGGCGACCCGGGCCTGCTGCTCGGGGATCTTCCGGCTGTTCGCATGGCTGCAATCGATCATCACGCGGACCGGTAGTTTGGCCTGCTCCAGGCGTGCGCAGACCTCCTCGACCGCATTGGCCTCGAAGTTCGGTTGCTTGCCGCCGCGCATGATGACGTGCGTGTCCTGGTTGCCGGTCGTGTGAAAAATCGCGCTTCGCCCTTCCTTGGTCAACGACAGGAAACGATGCGGCTGAGTGGCCGAACGCAATGCGTCCACTGCCACCTGGATGTCGCCGCTGGTCCCGTTCTTGAAGCCCACCGGGCAGGACAGCCCGGAAGCAAGCTCCCGGTGACACTGGCTTTCGGTGGTGCGGGCACCGATCGCCCCCCAGCTGACGCTGTCGGCGACGTACTGCGGCGTAATCAGGTCAAGGAATTCGGTGCCGGTCGGAATCCCCTGCTCGCTCAACCAGATCAGCAGTCCCCGGGCCAGGCGCAGTCCGCGGTTGATCTGGAAACTGTCGTCCAGGTCCGGATCGTTAATCAGGCCCTTCCAGCCGACCGTGGTGCGCGGCTTCTCGAAATACACCCGCATCACGATCATGAGGTCTTCCGCCAGCCGATCCCGGACGGACTGCAGGCGTTGCGCATACTCATGCGCCGCCTCCACGTCGTGAATGGAGCACGGACCCACGATCGCCAGCAGGCGATCATCCGATTGCTGCAGAATCTCACGAATCTGCGCCCGCGCATCGAACACCGTGCGTTGCCCCGCTTCCGTCAACGGAGATTCTCCCAGAACCTCTTCCGGCGGAATGACGTGGTCCATACTCGCGATTCGCAAGTCGTCTGTTGGGTATTTCATGCTTCTATCCCTGCCGTTTCCACGGCTTCCTGCAAGCGTGCCAATATCGGCATAATCTGGTCATGCCGCATCTTCCACGCACCCTTGTTGACTACCACGCGCGCACTGATCTCGGTAAGCGTGGCATACGGTTCCAATCCATTGGCTTCCAAGGTCCGACCGGTCTCCACCAAGTCCACGATGCAATCCGACAGCCCCGCCAGCGGCGCCAACTCCATTGAGCCATACAATTTTATCGTAACGGCCTGCCGGCCCCGCGCGGCAAAGAACTCGCGAGCCAGGCGTACATACTTGGTCGCCACCCGCACCCGGGGCTGTTCCAAGCAGGCCTCGCCCCCTTTCGGCCCGGCCACTATCAACCGGCAGCGCGCGATCCCCAGATCCAGTGGTTCATACAGGCCGGGGACGGGGGTTTCCATCAACACGTCCCGCCCGGTCACGCCCAACTCCGCCGCGCCCAGCGCCACGTAGGTCGGCACGTCCGCCGCCCGCAGCACCACCAGTTCGATGCCCTCCTCGGTGCACGGCAGGATCAATTGCCGGCTCTTTGAAGGGTCTTCTTTCGGCGCAATCCCGGCGCGCGCGAACACTTCGAGCGCCTCGCGCATGATGCGTCCTTTGGAAACAGCGATCCTCATCGGAATCCTCCTCAACTCAGGCGCTGAATGTTGGCGCCGAGGCGTCGGAATTTCTCCTCCACGCACTCGTAGCCCCGATCAATGTGATAGACCCGGTCCACGACCGACTCTCCTTCCGCCGCCAGGCCGGCCAGAATCAAACTGGCCGAGGCCCGCAGGTCCGTGGCCATCACCGGCGCACCGGACAGCCGGTCCACGCCCTGGATCACGGCAGCGCTGCCGTGCACCTCGATGTTCGCCCCCATCCGGACCAGCTCCTGGATGTGCATAAAGCGATTCTCGAAAATCGTTTCGGTAATGGTGCTGGTGCCTTCCGCCACCGTGCTGACCGCCGCCATCTGCGCCTGCATGTCGGTCGGGAAGCCCGGGTAGGCCGCCGTGTAGATATCAGAAGCCCGGGGTCGGCGATCCTGCATGTCGAGTTCCACGTAATCCTCCCCCAGTTCAATGTCCGCACCACACTCGCCGAATTTGCTGAGCACGGCTTCCATGGTGTCCGGCCGCACCTGGCTGACCCGGACTTTTCCACCGGTGACGCATCCTGCGGCCAGGTAGGTCGCCGCCTCGATCCGGTCGGGCAGCACCTGGTGCGTCGCGCCGTGCAATTCACGGACGCCTTCGATCTCGATCCGGCTGGTTCCGGCACCGCGGATGCACGCGCCCATCGCCACTAGGCAGCGCGCCAGATCCTCGACCTCCGGCTCGCGAGCGGCGTTCTCGATCACGGTCGTTCCCTCAGCCAATGCCGCGGCCATCATCAGGTTCTCCGTCCCGGTCACCGTAATCTGGTCCAAGGCCAGGACGGCACCCTGAAGGCGCTTGGCCCGGGCCCGGATGTAGCCGTTGCTCACGTCGATGGATGCGCCCATTCCCGCCAACCCACGCAGGTGCAGGTCGATCGGCCGAGTCCCGATCGCGCAGCCTCCCGGCAGCGAGACTTCCGCCTGGCCGTAGCGCGCCAACAGCGGCCCCAGCACCAGAATGGATGCCCGCATGGTCCGCACGATGTCGTACGAGGCGTAGCAACGGTTGACCCCGCAGGTGTCGACGCGCAGGCTGTTGTCTTCGCCCAGCGTCACCGTGGCCCCCATGCTGCCCAAGAGCCGCATGGTCGAGGACACGTCATGCAGATGCGGGACGTTCTGGATAATCAGGGGCTCCTCGCTCATCAGCGAGGCGCCTAGCACGGGCAACACGGAGTTCTTGGCGCCGGAGATTGACACCTCGCCACACAGCGGCGTCCCGCCTTCGATCAGCAGCCTGTCCATCGGAAAAGTGGACGCGGCTCAGCCGTGCGCATGCGGCGTAAATCGCCGGGAAGTCTTCCCGGACGTTTCGCCACGCAGACGCTGAATCACGGCATCCAAGCCATTCTGTTTGATTTCGGGACGCAGGCTGTCCTTCAGGCTCTTGATTAGGAAAATCCCGTCGGCGCGGATCTCGAACACGTACCATTCGCCTTCGATTTCGCGCATCAGGTAGGTCAGATCGACCGGAGCCTTGCCGGACATCAGGAATTCCGTTTGAACCACCTGATAGGGTTTGCCCGGCTGGAGTTCGAACGGCAGATAGTGAATTTCGCCGTCCGAATATTTGAGGATGATTTTCGCGTACAGCCGAATCAGCTGCCATTTGAGCGACTCGGCGAATGCGTTGCGTTGCTCGGGCGAAGCCCCTTGGTAGACCTTCTTGCCCAGGATGATCTTCAGGATCTGGTCGTAGTCCAGCACACCCCCGAGCGTGTCATTCACGAAGCCGAACAGCGCTTCGTCATTGCGTTCGAACTCTTCCGAGCGCAAGCGGACTTGTTCCAGCAATTCATCGCTGACGCCTTGCAGGCGAACTTGCGGAGAATCCGCAGTGGCCCCGGCGCCCGCCCAAAGCAATAGGGCGGCAAGCGCAAACGCGCCCCCGGACAAACGCAACGATGCAATGTTCGTCATCATCAGTTTCACAACGGTTAATTTGCGAATTATAGCAATGAGAGCCTCTTTGCGGTGGGACACAGACATCCCCGATCTCCGAGCTAACGCGATTTTCTAGTTTTTCCATGCACGAGAGGCGGCCCGGGGTGGATTCCCGCGTAAATTCTGGCGAACGGGCAGGCCGACTCGTCGCGAAGGGACCCGTTTCGAGCGTTTGAGGGGCGATTT